>JAYSSK010000317.1:0-16177 GCA_043720595.1 Acidimicrobiia bacterium | reverse complement strand
GGGTCTCGGAGCACCTCGTATGCCAGCGAAACCTGCTTGAACTTCTCTTCGGCGGCAGCATCGCCAGGGTTGGCATCGGGGTGCAGTTCACGCGCGCGCGCCCGGTACGCCTTTTTGATGTCGTCTTCGGTGGCGGCGCGAGCCACACCAAGGAGTGCGTAGAAATCCGTTTCGTCAGCCATGAGCAGCGGAAAGGCTAGTGGCGTTGGCCCCGTATCAGAGCCATCGGGTGTGAGAACGGGCCATTTGGGTCTCGCCTGCGTGCCCGAGCGAGTTCAACTGAGTTACTCGGCGTTGCGGTCGCTGAGGCGATCGCTCAGACCGCAAGACACTGCTTCCACGGCGGCGATGACCTGCGGGTAGTTCATTCGGGTAGGTCCGAGCACGCCCACGCTGCCGACAACTCGACCGTCGATGCGGTACGGAGCGACGACGACGCTACAGTTCGCCAGCGCGTTGTACGCATCGTCGAAACCATGCTCGCCGCCGATGGAAACGCCAGTGCCGCTCTTGGCCGTCTCTCGCAGCAGGCTGACGACAAGGAATTGCTCTTCCAGCACCGACAGGATGGAACGGACGGTTTGCAGCGCCTCGAACGAATCGGCAACGCGCGATGCCCCCGTGACGAGGAGTGGCGTCGCCGAGAATTCTCGGGCCGTGCCGATTGACCGAACAGAACGAAGTGCTTCGTTGACGATGGCATCGACGATCTGGTCGCCGGTGGCCGGCAACGGCGGCAGGTCTTGGATCGACCGACCGACCAGCGCGCTGAGATGGGCTGTTGCCGCAGCGAGGCGCGTCGAGCTGACAGCAGCCGAAAGGCGCAGCGGCGCCTTTTCGACGTTGCCGTTGGCCAGCACGATGACGAGCAACACGTCTTCGCCCAGCTCGCCGCTGGCCGTGGTAACTGGGCCGAGACCTACCAACTGCACGTTGCGGATGTGGCTGGTGTCTGACTGGGGCGACATCAACACCGCAGTGTGATCGGTGAGCTCGGTGAGCAACCTGGTGGTGTGGTCAAGCAGGCGGCCAATTTCGCCGTGCGCGCGGTCAAAGAAATCTGACACCTGTGTGGCAATTGGTTCCACAACGCGGGTGCGGTCAGCGCTGCGACCGAACGAGTCGACGAAGTAGCGGTACCCGCGGTCCGTTGGGATACGCCCGGCAGATGTGTGCGGGTGGGTGAGGTACCCGTCTCGTTCTAACGCGCTCATGTCATTGCGAACGGTGGCTGGAGAAACTGTGAGCTTTGCTGCTTCCGAGACGTGCGCCGACCCGACCGGTTGCCCGGTCTCTATGTGCTCGTTGACAACAGCCTGCAGGATTGCAGCCTTGCGGTCATCGAGCGGTTCAGCTGCTGGGTGCTCGGTACCAGGCATCTCTCAACCATACCCAGACCAGCCCGCTTCTCGTCCGAATCGCTTGCAGGCGCCCGATTCGACCCGCTCAACCGAGGCCCGATGTGACACTCACCGCGGCGCGAACGACCCTGAACCGCCGCATCGACTCGTCACGTTCGGCCGCGTGGTCAACGATCGGGGCAGGGTACGAATCGACACCCGAAGAGCCCGAAGAGCTGGACGCGGCGGCCGGCAAATCGAACAGCTGGCGGGGCGCACAGTGAAGCCACGGTTCGTGCACCGCGGTTTTGGACAACGACGCCAACTCGGGAACCCAACGTTTGATGTACGCACCGTCGGGGTCGAACTTCTTGCCCTGGGTAATCGGGTTGAAGATGCGGAAGTACGGCGCCGCATCGGTTCCGGTGCCTGCCGTCCATTGCCACCCGTGTTGGTTACTCGCGATGTCTCCATCGACGAGTTGGCGCATGAACCACCTTGCGCCGCGCTGCCACGGCAGATGCAGGTCTTTCACGAGGAAGCTGGCGACTGCCATGCGGACGCGGTTGTGCATCCAACCCTCGGCCAAGAGTTGCCGCATGCCGGCATCGATGAATGGGTACCCGGTTCGCCCTGCGCACCATGCGTCGAATCGATCGTCGGCCAACGGACCAGAATCCGTTTCGATCTCCATTGTCTGGATGTAGTTGCTGCGTGCGGATTCCGGGCGGTTAAATAGTACGTCTGCATAGAATTCTCGCCAGCACAGCTCAGAGAGGAACATCGCTGCGCCGACGTCGCCTGCGTCCACCAATTCCTCGACCCGACCGAGCAGTTGCCTGGGATGGAGCAACCCGTATTTCAGGTACGGGCTGAGGCGGCTGGTTGCGTCGAGCGCCGGCAGGTTGCGTGTCTCGCCATACGCACTGACCCGAGTATCGAAGAAGGCGTCGGCTGCCGCCCACGCAGCTGACTCCGTCATCACTGGCAGCCCACTTGGCACCTGGGCCGACGAGACCGGAATATCTACACTGGCGGTCCCGCGGCCGCTTTGGTTCGACCACGGCACTGCCTGCAGCGCTGAAGTCGAACGTTCGGGCGAGTGTGGCCGCTGTCCCCTGGCATGGTCCAGCCAAACCCGCTTGAAAGGAGTGAAGACTCGAAACGGAGTGCCGTCCCCTTTCCGCACGGTGCCCGGAGGAACCAGATATGGCGAGTCCACCAGGTTGAGTGTCGATCCAACTCCTTCCAGCGCGGTTTGCACAGCCCCGTCCCGAGATGATCCGTACGGTGCAAAGTCTGCGGTCGCAAAGACCTGCGCTCCGCAGCGGTGCGCGATGAGCGGCACCACCTCGACAGGGTCGCCCGTCGCCACCTCTAGCGGGATGCCCGCGTTGCGAAGCGCCCGCAGAGCTTCGTACATCACGGCAACGCGATTCGGACCGCTGGGGCGAAGCAAACGGTCGTCGAGGACAAACAAAGGTGTCACCTTCCCGCCGGAACGAGCAGCGTGAGCAACCGCCGCCCTGAACGCCGGAAGATCCACAGAGCGAAGATCCCGCCGGAACCACATGACAGCGTTCGAGCGATCTGGTGCCACCGGCGCATTTTTGCCGATGAACGTCCAGTACCGATAGGCGCTCCTTCAGGCGACTTGCGGCCTTCCGGCCTTCCGGCCTTCCGGGGACAGGGGTCAGGGGTCAGGCTGCGAGGTACGCATCAACCTCGGCTGTGGTTGGCGACGTGCGCGCGCCGAGCCGGGTGACACTCAGACCAGCAGCGACGTTCGCCAGCGCTGCAGCACCGAACACGTCGTTTCCTGCGGCAAGCTCGGCGGCGAACCAGCCGCAGAAGCAGTCGCCTGCGCCGGTCGAGTCGATCACGTCGACGTCGAGCGATTCGATGGACCTCGCCTCGCCATTGTGATGAACCACGATGCCATCGGCCCCGAGCGTAGCGACGACGGTGCTGACCAGGGCGTTGAGCGCGTCGATGCCGCCCAGCTGTTCGATTTCGGTTTCGTTGGCAATCAGCACGTCGACGTGCGACCACAACGACGGAGGAAGGTCTTTCGCCGGGGCTGGGTTGAGGATGACAATCGACCCGGCGTCGTGAGCAAGAGCGGCTGCGTGCGCCATCACATCAATAGGGATTTCCAGCTGGAGCAACACAACGGGTGCCCCGACAAAGAGCCCGGCAGCGGCTGCGTCATCGACGTGTACCGAACGGATCATCGAGTTGGCGCCAGGAGCGACCACAATTGCGTTCTCACCGTTGTCCGCCACGCTGATCAGCGCCACCCCCGAAGGATCGTGTTTGCACGTACCGACGTTGTCGACGTTGACACCTTCATCGGCCAGGCCGGCACGAAGCGCGTCGCCGAATGCATCTGGCCCCAGCCGACCAACCATGGAAACTGCTGCACCAGCCCTGGCCGCAGCGACGGCTTGGTTGGCACCCTTTCCACCAGGCAACGTGCTGAAAGATCCGCCCAGCACGGTTTCCCCTGGCGCAGGAATGTGCGATGTGGTGACGACGAGATCCATGTTGATGGACCCGACCACCACCACGGAACCGCCGGCTGATGACAAATCGACATTGCTCATGAGTGGCTTTCCGGTTCGGTGAACGCATCGATGATGCCAAGCAAAGCAACGGAGAACAGGGGCCAGGCTTGGCCTTCGAAGTGCATCGTCGAGGCATGCGGATGCGCGAACCGATCGTGCAGCACCAGCCCTTCAGAAAGCGCGTACACCGCCATGGAGAGGTGTTCCACCGTGAATCCAGGCCGAAAGACAACCCCAACCTTTGGCAGCAGATCTGCCAGCACACCGGTCATGGCCTTCACGGCCACGGCATGCCGGTTGGAGATGGCCGGGCCTCGTTCACGATCGTCTTCGAGCGTCGGAGTGCTCACCGTGATGGCCCAGATTGCCAGCCACGTCTGCCACGAACGGCTGGCGGCGAGGGCGTCAAGGTGCGCGCTGCCGGCATTCAGGCAGATGCGTTCGAGCGCAGCCCGCCGACCTGCGACTGAGCCGACATTGGCTTGGGCGAGCACTGCTTCGGCGGCGGATCGCAGCGCCGCTTCCTCGCCATCTGGAAACTGTTCGGCGGCATGCAGCAGAAGGTCTCGGTGAAACTCAGATTGAGTAGCCCAAATACGCCCGTAGACGCTTGCGTTGGTGATTCGTCGGCCGGTGTGGCTTTCGATATCCGTCAGGACGTCGGCCATGCCGACGTTGCCGCACCCACCTTCGAGGCCCCGTTCCATCAGCATCCGGACCCCGGTGTCGATGATCTGACGTTTGGTCTCGTCTCGCGAAGTCCTCATCAGGGTCATTATCGCCGCCTTCGCGCTCGGGTTGGTGTTTGAGACGCGATTTGCAGTCGCATTTCTGGTGGACCCGGAATCCATACTGGCCGCTGCCGTGGGTATACGATGCGACTGATAGTCGCAATTGGATTGCGAATCGAGGAGTCCCCACAAGATGTCAACCGAAGGCCCCAAGCTTCCACCGTTCATTCGTCAGAACCAGGTGAAGGCTCCGCAACTCAATATCAAGCCTGGTCGGCTCGTCACGATCGCGGTCGTTGGATTTGCCGCTCTCATGGCAATAAATGTGTTCAATCGATCGTTCGTGTCAGTTGACGCAAACGAGATCGGTATCGAAATCGTGCGCGGCAAGGTTCAAGGCACACTCCCTCCTGGGTGGCACTTGGTCTCGCCCATTGGCGGCAAGGTCGTCAAGTTTTCCACCCGCCTTCAGCAAACCTCGATGCTTCGTGGGACCAACGAAGGTGACCGCACCGGCGACGATTCAATCGAGGCCGCATCGGCGGAAGGCGCAACGCTTTCTGTAGACCTCACCGTGAACTACAGGCTGGCCAAAGCCGACGCTGTGAAGCTCTTCAACACCATCCGCAGCGAGGACGACCTCCGAGAACGTGTCGTGCGGCCGGTAGTGCGTTCGGTTACCCGCGACGTGTTCGGGCAGTACAACGCCCGCGCCGCGATCACCTCGAAGCGCACGGAGATCCAGCAGCGACTGACAGCCCGTCTCAACGAGCGGCTCCAGCCCCAGGGCATCCAGATCGAGACCGTCGACGTTCGTGAGCTGTATTTGCCGACCAACCTGCAAGAACAGGTGAACCAGGCAATTGCTGCCGAGGCCGCCTCGCAGAAGGCAACCATCGAGCGCAAGCAGAAAGAGACCGAGGCCGAGACCGCACGGCTTGTCGCCGAGAAGACCGCCGACCAGCTGCGCATCAGCGCACAGGGCGAGGCCGACGCGAAGACCATCAGCGCCAAGGCCGAAGCCACCGCCAACAAAGTGATCTCGGAATCGCTGACCAAAGAACTGATCGAGCTGCGTCAGATCGAAGCCGTCTACAAGAACGGCAACCAGATCTATTTCCTGCCGCAGGGAGCTAACCCCAATATCTTCCTGTCCCCTTCCGGCTCCGCTGCGTCATCTGGTGTTGCCGCTGCCGGCGCCACGGCAACAACAACCCCAGCCACCCCGCAGAACTAGCTGTTGCGAGGCGAAATGGCTGCCTCTAGCTGTTGTTCTGGGAAATCATGTCGAACGACCCGCCAGCCGGCGGGTCGTTTCGCGGCTCCGATGCCTTTGGTTACCGTTGGCGGGTGAGTCACCATCAACGCGCGTTCATCTTCGACATGGACGGGACCCTGCTCGACAACATGCGATTCCACACGAAGGCTTGGATGGAGGCGATTGCGGAACTTGGGCACGACCCAGTTGACCCGGCCGACTGGGAACAGCGCACCAGTGGCGTGCCGAACCGGACAATCTTCGCCGAAATGCTTGGCGTCCATCCCGACCAAGTTGCCGAGTGCGTTGAGCGAAAAGAAGCGGCATACCGGCGCCTGTCGCACGGCAAGTTGGAGCCATTGGCAGGGCTGCGGTCATTTCTGGACAACGCGCTGAAGCACGGGGTTTCACTTGCAATGGCGACCGGAGCTGGACCGGCAAACGTCACGTTCAATCTCGACGCGCTGGATCTACATACCTACTTTACGGTGATCATCGGTGCCGAGGACGTGGAGCGGGGCAAACCCGATCCAGAGGTATTTCTCACAGCTGCGGATCGGTTGGGCGTGCCTGCCCACCAGTGCATCGTCTTCGAAGACGCACCGCTTGGGATCGAAGCTGCCCATCGAGCAGGAATGCCAGTTGTCGCGTTCACCACCATGCTGACCGCAGAAATGCTCACAGAGATTCCTGGAGTTTCACTCGTAGCAGAGAACTTTGAGGGGATCGATCTCGAATTCCTTCTGAGAAGATAGAAAATAGCGCGCAGCTTCGACTAAACCATAGGTGTCGTCCGAAATGGCGGAAAGTGGCGTGGCGCAACGTGATCAGAATTCTCGTGATCGACGATCATCGAGTTTTCGCGTCGAGTCTCGCCCGGGTGCTTGAAGACGAACCCGACATCGAAGTCGTCGCCGCCGTCGATACTGCCGATGGAGCCCTCGCAGCTATGGCACAAGGGGTAGACGTGGTCCTGATTGATTTCCGTCTCAGTGCCACCGATGGCATCGACGGTATCGAAGCCACCCGCCGCCTACTCTCAGACTGGCCGAACGTCCGCGTGGTCATGCTGACTGCATCGCACGATGAATCCGTCATGACGTCGGCGTTGGAAGCTGGATGTTCCGGTTTCATTACCAAGAGTGAGCCCCTCGACGTGGTCCTGTTGGCGATCCGCGGTGCGGCGGTCGGTGAATCGGTCATTTCCCCTGCGCTGCTCGCGAGGCTCCTTCCGCGGCTGTCGGCACGACCACGAGGACGAAACCCGGGCCTCACCCAACGCGAGCACGAGGTATTGGCCCTGATGGCCCACGGCGGAAGCAACCAAGACATCGCGAACCACTTGCAGATCTCGCGCGACACGGTCCGCAACCATGTGGCGTCGATCCTGTCGAAGATGGGTGTGAACTCAAAGTTGCAGGCAGTGACCGCTGGCATCCAACGCGGGTTGATCAGCGTGGCACCATGAACCCGCCCAGCCACGCAGGCGCTCCGAGACCTGCAGGACAAGACAGCAGCGACCCAGCACCAAGCCTTGCGGCGTTAATGTCCGACCACGCCGGGGAGTTGCTTCAGGCGTGCACCCAGTTCGGCCTTGCATTCGTGCTCGTACGCCGAGGCGGAAAGATCGTTGACGCTAGCCAACACGCCCTGGCACTACTCGGACGCACGTTGGACGAGCTCCGCAGTCTGCCCGACGTCTCCGCTTTGCTCCCTCCTTCGGAACGACCGAAGCGCATGGATTACCGTCAGCGAAGGCGGGAGAAAGTCGACGTGACGAACGTCAGCAGCCTGGAGGTGCTGCACCGCGACGGTCGACGCATCCCTACTGAGATTGTGCCCCTACCGCTCGGCGACGGGGATCTCACCATCCTCGCTCTCAGAGACCTCAGCCAACTCGAGGCGCGCGATCAACTCATCGACTGCTACGCCGCCTTGTGTGAGCGAATGCCGATTGGCGTCATGATCGTCGACGCTGTCGAAACTCCTTCGGGTCAGCGCCTCAGGCTCTGGTCCGCCAACGATGCTGCCTGCCTTGCGTTGGGAATGGACTTGAAGTCGCGTCTGGGAGACACCCTGCTTTCAATCTTTCCGGGCCAGGCGCACGAAGAAGAACGCCAACGAGTCTTCAGCGTTCTTGGCACTGGTCGCACGCTCCAACTCCCAGACATCGTCATCGGAGACCGACGAGCACCCGAAGCAGTCTATCGACGGGTGGTGGTCTCCCTACCCGGAGAAGCATTGGCGATGCTCATCGACGACGTCACGCCTTCTGTGCGCGAGGACAACCACCGCCGAGCGCTCATGGAGCGCATTGTGGAGCTAGGTGACTCGGATCGGCGCGGCATCGCGCTGGGAATTCACGACGACCCGCTGCAACAGATCGCAGCTGCAGCACTCCTCATCGGGCAACTTCGCAGACGAGACCTTCCCCCGCGGTCCGATTGGTTGGCCGACGCGGACACAGCACTCCACAAGGCGATGGATTCGCTTCGCCACCTGGTGTTCGAACTGAGCCCTCCCGAACTCGTCGAGTCAGGGCTTGGCACTGCAATTTCAGCTGCAGCCGACTACCTGTTCACCGATACCGACGTGTGGGTGCAGGTCGATTGTCCGCCCGGGATGATGGTGCCAGGTGTTGTGGGGGACACTGCGTTTCGGATTGCAGCCGAGGCGCTCACCAACGTCCGCAAGCACTCAGAGGCCACTCGGGTTACCGTCACGGTTTACAGCGAATCCGAAACGATCCGGATCGACGTCACCGACGACGGAGGAGGATTCCCGGGCGCTAGCGTGCCCGGGCACTTCGGCCTTGGCCACATGCGCGACCGTGCCGAAGCCCTTGGCGGCACCTGCGGGGTGACCTCCAGTGCGTCCGGCACCACGGTTACCGCAGTGCTGCCGCTCGACGGTGTTCCGACACCGCCGCCATCGCAACTTGTCAGCACGGTAAAAGAACTGGATCGGGAACGTGCAGCCATCCGCCGGGAACGAGACAACCTGCGCGAGCTGATCGCCGACTTGGGACAGACCGCGGAACGTTCCGCTGGCAGGTTGACGGCGATCAGCGGCCTGGGGGCAGCGATGGGCACCGGCGGAGAAGAGTTCGATGTCGGGTCCTCTGCCCTTGCCGCGTGCCGCTTCCTAGGCGAAACCGTCGCAGACGGGGCCGCCATACGGCTTTGGGTCAAAGAAAACTCCTCACTCCACAGGGTCGCAAGCTGGCACTCAGATCCGTCACAACTCGCCCACCTGAATCAGCATCTGTTCGTCGATCGCACCAACGACACTTCGAATGCGCACATGGTTTTCGGGTCGGGTCAACCAGTACTGATCGACAAAGACCGTTCGACGTGGCTCCCAGGTGATGGCCCTGCACCGCCCACCGGCCCAATCCAGATTCACTCGGCCATTTTGGTTCCGATCCACGCCGCCGGGGTCATCGTCGGAGTGATGACCGCATGCCGCGATCAGACCCCTGAACGACTGTCCGAAGCCGATCTCGAATACTTCGCAGTTCTCTCCGACATTGTCGGAGCGCACCTCATGCTGGACCCAGAAACGAGCAACGAACCCTCAGTCCGGTCCGCCACGTAGCGCGAACGCGTCACCGACCTCTGACGCGGTAGTACCGCGGCGCTCCAGTACTCACGCGACTGGTCTGCTATCGATGCGATCGGCACACTAGGCGGGTGGAACTCGGCCTCGGACACCCCTCAAGCGGAACAACTTCCAATGCGGAGGACGTGCGGCGCATAAAGCTGCTCCGGCGACTTTCCCTTCTCGACACGCCGGCCGAGGCTGCCTTCGACGAGGTCGTCCTCTTCGCGGCCAATTCACTGGGTGCGCCGATGGCAGCCATCTCGCTGCTCGACGACGGCCGCCTTTGGTTTAAGTCGGAAGTCGGCTTGAACATTTCGGAAACGCCCGATGATCGCGCGTTCTGCAGCGTCACAGTTCGCAGCGACACCGAACTCGTTGTGGCCGATACGTGGACCGATGAGCGTTTCGCCGACAGCCCACTGGTGACTGGATCCCCGTCAATCCGGTCGTATGCAGGAGTCCCGATCCGATTGTTCGGCGAGCGGATCGGGACCCTGTGCGTGCTCGACCGGTCGCCGCGACTCTTCACCGACGAGGAGTGCTCGACGCTTCGCTTCCTTGGCAATCAGGTCGAGCACTTGATGGACCTCCACGCTCGACGCTCCGTCGAGCTACCCCCTTCGATGGACGCGATGACAGCTGCTGCGGCTCGAATCGACCGTGGCGAGGGCCTTGAAGACTCCCTTGCCGGGTTCGGTCGCCCCGCCTGGATTTATGACCTGCGGACGCTCCGAATCCTTGATGTCAACCAGTGGGCCGTTGAGCGCTACGGCTGGACTCACGCAGAGTTTCTCGCGAAGACGATTCTCGACATCCGCCCACCACAGGACCGGAGTGTGCTGCGGGCCGTTATCGGTGACGGTTCGATCGACACGTACTCGGCAAGTCGACTCTGGCGACACTGCCGGGCCGATGGCGAAATGATCGATGTGAAGATCACGGGTGCGCCGACGACATTCTGCGGCCAGACCGCCCGCTTGGTTGTGGTCACCGATGTGACCGCCCAGGTGGCATTGTCCGACGCATTAGACAGAGCAGCGCACGTGGATTCGCTTACGGGCCTTGCAAACAGGCGTCAGTTCATCAGGACGCTTGCCGAACGCTTGCAGGACTCTGAGACCACTCACGCAGTGCTATTTGTCGACCTGGACCGATTCAAAATGGTCAATGACACCATGGGCCACGACGCAGGTGACGCGCTCCTCGGAGCCGCCGCGGCGAGGGTCCGAGCGTGTGCGCCGCACGCTGACCAGGTTGCTCGATTGGGTGGCGATGAGTTCGCACTGGTTCACAGCGTGACCAACTCTGCCGAGGCGCGCTCGTTCGCAGAGCGTGTCCGCGCCAGGTTGGAGCACCCGTTTGTCATCGATGGACTGGAGTACTACGTGTCGGCCAGCGTCGGCATTGCTGTATCGACTTCTCAGTCGACACCACAATCGCTGCTTGCCGAGGCTGACGCAGCGATGTACGCGGCTAAGGACGCCGGACGCAACGGATGCGCGCTGTTCGACATGGAGTTGCGCCAACGAATGGCCGACTGGTCCGACGTGCAACGTGACCTGCATCATGCGATTGACGATGACCAGATCGAGTTGGACTATCAGCCGATCATCCATTTCTCGACCGGCAAGGTGGAATACGAAGCCCTTGCCCGATGGAACCATCCAACCAGGGGACGCCTACAGCCTGGCGCGTTCATCGACGTCGCTGAAGAATCAGGGTTGATCGTCCGGCTTGGTGCACACATCTTGGAGTTGGGTGCACTCCACGCTTCAGAGCTTGGCGGGCCTGTCAGCGTGAATGTCTCTGTCCGACAGTTCAACCGCACTCTGGTGCAACAGGTTTCGACACTGATTTCACGCCACGGGCTCCGTCCTGGCCAACTTGTCATCGAGGTGACCGAGTCGGCTGTGGGTGATACCGAGCATGCCCGAACCGTGCTCGACGGGCTCCGTGACGCGGGCGCTCGCATTTGGATAGATGACTTCGGAACTGGCTTCTCGTCGCTCGCGCGCCTTAACTCGCTCACGTTCGACGGACTCAAGCTAGCCAGGGAGTTCGTGTGGAGCCTTGATTCACCGCATGGGTGGGGCATCGCTGTTGCCATCGTCGGGATTGCCCGCGCGCTGAGTATTCCGGTTATTGCCGAAGGTGTCGAAACACATCGTCAGCTTCAACAGGTCCGCAAACTCGGCTGCACGATGGCCCAGGGTTACCTGCTCGGCCGACCAGAGCCATACGCAAACCGAGCAAATTGGACGGTTCCAGACCTTTCGCCTCTCGTTGCCGGCTCCGATTGGGGAACGTTCGAGCGGATCTAGTCCGAGGTCGGCCGGTGGGCCAGGCGCTGGCCGTCGCACACCCGAGAACTGTTCGGTGTGGCCATAAACTGTCACTAGGTCGTGTGAGGATGATTGGATGCCTTCCAAACGCCCGGCCAAAGTGAAACAGTCCATCGCAAAGTTGCGCGGTGTCGACCGGGACCGGGCAATGCACGCCGAGGAGTTGGTGGCCAACCAGGGTTGGGGTCGCGAACCAGCTGACCTCGTGGCGTTCGTCGTGTACCCGCTCGACGACGATGTTGTCACCACCGCTGCGTTCGCGAATGAGATCGGCTCGCTATCCATGGACGCGGCAGCTTTTGCTGAAACTGCCACGTCAGGTGCCGCTGTGCACGCGGCAGCCATGGCCATGCACGCGTTTCGTAGCGTCGCAGAATCTCATCAGCAGACTTACTACCTCGCCCGCTTCGACCGCCTCCTGGCCGACGTCCCAAGCATCGAGGCACGCTTCGGCGACTGAGCCGACATCCAACGCGGCGGCGACTGAGCCGACATCCAACGCGGCGGCGACTGAGCCGTTACTCGTCGAGCTTGAGGGCGGAGATGAAAGCCTCTTGTGGCACTTCAACACGACCGATGGACTTCATCTTCTTCTTGCCTTCTTTTTGCTTCTCCAGCAGTTTGCGCTTGCGGCTGATATCGCCGCCATAGCACTTGGCAAGAACGTCTTTACGCTTAGCTTTCACCGTTTCGCGGGCAACAACACGAGAACCGATTGCGGCCTGAATTGGCACGTCGAACATTTGCCGTGGGATCAACTCACGCAGCTTTGAAGTCATCTTCCGACCGAACTCTTCCGCCTTGGATCGATGGATGATGGTGGAGAACGCGTCGACTGGCAACCCGTTGAGCAACACGTCGAGCCTGACCAGCTGGCTTTCGGCGTATCCGTCAAGCTCGTAGTCGAGCGATGCATAACCCTTGGTGCGGCTCTTCAACGCATCGAAGAAATCGACAACGACTTCAGCGAGGGGGATGCGGTAAACCAACTCGAGGCGTTCGGGGCCGAGGTAGTCCATTCGGATCATTTCACCGCGACGGTTCTGACACAGCTCCATGATGGTGCCGGTGTAGTCAGACGGTGTGAGGATGCTGACCTTGAAATACGGCTCGGCGATGGACTCGATGTGGTTGACAGGTGGCATCTGCGACGGGTTGTCGATGAGTACCAACTGCCCGTCGGTCGTTGTCACCTGGTACTCGACACTGGGGGCCGTGGCGATGAGCGCCAGGTTGAACTCTCGCTCCAACCGTTCACGGGCGATTTCCATGTGCAACAACCCCAGGTATCCGCACCGGAACCCGAACCCGAGCGCTCCAGAGGTTTCAGGCTCGTACGTGATGGAAGCGTCGGATAGCTTCAGCTTGTCAAGGGACTCGCGCAGCGCCGGGAAGTCGTCGCCGTCGATCGGATACAAACCGCAGAAAACCATCGGCTTGGGCTGCTTGTAGCCGGGCAGCATTTCGGTGGCCTGCTTGGCATATTCGGTGACTGTCTCGCCCGAACGAGCCTCGCCGAGGTTCTTGATGCCAGCGATGATGTAGCCGACCTCGCCAGGACCAAGCTCGGCGACAGGTGTGTTGCCCGGCGTACGGACGCCAACTTCGAGCACTTCGTGCTGACCGCGGGCGTGCATGTAAAAGACCTTGGCGTCTTTCTTGAGACGACCGTTCATGACCCGGACGGCCGAGACCACGCCGCGATATTCGTCGTAGTAGCTGTCGAACATCAGACCCTGCAACGGCGCATCGGGGTCGCCGATTGGAGCGGGGATACGTTCACAAATGGCATCGAGCAGTTCCGACACACCGTTACCGGTCTTCGCCGAGATCCGCAGGATGGAATCTGCCTTGATACCGAGGACGGTTTCAATTTCCGCCGCGTACTTCTCTGGCTCGGCCGACGGAAGGTCGATCTTGTTCAGCGCCGCAACAATTTCAAGATCGTGCTCGAGCGCGAGATAACAGTTCGCCAGCGTCTGCGCCTCGATACCCTGGGCGGCGTCGACCACCAGCACAACGCCTTCGCATGCAGCAAGGGAGCGGCTGACCTCATAGCCGAAATCGACGTGACCCGGCGTGTCGATGAGGTGAATGGTGTGCTGGATGCCAGCGCGGCTGCCACTGCCCGGCTTCCATCCAACGCGCACGTTCTGCGCCTTGATGGTGATGCCACGCTCGCGCTCGATGTCCATCGAGTCCAGGTACTGGGCACGCATCTCGCGTGCATCGACCGCCCCGGTGAGCTCCAAGATGCGGTCAGACAGCGTCGACTTGCCGTGGTCGACGTGGGCGATGATCGAGAGATTGCGGATCGAGGAACGGTCGAGGGTCATGAGCTGGCTTCTGCAGAGAGTCCTGGAAAGGTAGGGGAGAAACTAGGGGAGAAACACAGCAGCCCCGCCGAAGGCGGGGCTGACGGGAGCTGAGCCAAGAGGCTCGGGCTCGAAATCAGGCGCTGAGCTTGGCAATGCGCTTCATCAGCGACGACTTGCGGTTTGCTGCCTGGTTCTTGTGAATGATGCCCTTGGTGGCGGCCTTGTCGAGGCGCTTGATAGCCAAACGAAGGGACTCTTCGCTCGCTTCAGAGCCTGGCTCGGACGTGGCGGTGCGCACAGCGACCTTGACCCGCGTCTTGAGTTCGCTACGCACGGCCTTGTTGCGCTCGTGCGCTTTGGCGTTCGTGAGAATGCGCTTCTTCTGGGACTTGATGTTGGCCACGAGTAACAGAGATCCTTGTGATGCGGCCCGGAGCACCCGGGCCTGCAGAACGGCCTCCAAGACTAGCAGTAGCCGGGCGAGGTTGGGGCCACCCGGGCGCCCGGGCCACCACGGGGTCGTTAGGAGCGCCGGGGAGCCGCTCCAAGCCGTGCGAGGCGGGCCACGAGGACTTCCATCACGACTTCTCCCGGCAGATCTCTGCGGCCCCGCAGGTCGAGGTCTGCCTGGGCCAGCAGCTCGATGCCGCGCGCCACGTTGGCCTGGCCCAGCTTGTTGGCCTGGTTCAGGGCCTTCTTGGCTGGGAATGTTGAGCCGGTCATGCCCAACGCGGCAGCAGCCTCGTTCTCATTGCGAATGCCGCTTCCTGACAGCCGCAGCATTTTGGCGAAGTGGGCACCGAGGCTGGCCATCACCTGCAACGGGTGCTTTTCTCCGTTGAGCTGGCGGCGAAGCTGATCAAGCGCTGCACCGGCGTCGCCCCGATCGATTGCATCGGTGAGATCCCACGGAGCACCGCCGCCGGCCGTGCCCAGGAACGGGTCGAGTTCGTCCACTCCGATGCGGGCACCCTCGCCGTGCACCGCTGCAAGCACAGACAAAATACCGTCGACTCGCGAGAGCGAGTCCCCCAAGTGATCGGACAGGTGTTGCACTGCCCGACGGTCCAGCCGGACCGGTGCGTCGGCCAGGCGCTCTTCCAGCCATCCCTGACGAGCCTTGCCACCCGGGATGCCGGTCTCGATGACCCCGCCCAGCCGTTTCACTCCGTCGAGCACCTTGCGCGGCGTCTGGCCGCCCCCGGATACAAGGATGAGACGTGAGGTAGGGCAGGGCGCCGCGAAATAGGTGAGCAGCGCTTCGACGCCGTCGGAGTCGACTCGGCCGATCTCGCGCACCACCACGACCCGTTTGGTGGTGAACATGGGTGGGGTCTGGGCCGCGTCGACTGCGACCGCCGCGTCGTAGTCCTCTCCCCCGCCCCCGATGTCGTCTAGGCCAAGCGAGAGATCTTCACCATCGGCTGCGGCATGGATGAGGTCGCGGACGGCGTCGTCTCGCAGCACGGGGTCGTCGCCTTTGACCAGCAGTACGGCGCCCTCTTGTCGGGCCATGTCGAGCTGAACACTCACCCGTTCAGGTTGTCACACGGCGAAGACACTCATCACGCGATGACAGTCATCGACAGTCAAGTACTCCATCTGCTGGTGGATTCCTACTGGCACCATCCCCGATGTGCACGATGCGGTTCGCCGTCTCGATCACTTCCGGGCCAACGGCCCATCCGACGAAGCATTCAGCCTCACCGACGAGAGTGCGGCTCCGGTGGTCAGTCAGCGATTGCGTCCTTAACGGCTCACCCGGCGCAACACGGCATTGACCAACAGGATGGACGCCATACCGGGGATTGCCCAGACCGGTTTCCCTTTCGCCACGGTCCATGCCTCGAAGCCACCCGCCAAGGCGAGCGACAGCAGGACCGCGCTCGTGTGGTCGAATCGCTTCGATGCTCCGATGTGTGCACTGCTGCTGGTAGTCAGAGAGTTCCGTGGCTTGCCGATCAGTTCGTTGCGTTCTTTCGAAGCCAACAACATGATGAGCCCGACGAGGATAAAAA
>JAYSSK010000316.1:0-5669 GCA_043720595.1 Acidimicrobiia bacterium | reverse complement strand
TCACGGTGACGTTGGCCTGGTCAACCACCTCGAACAACCCGCGGAGGAAACGCGCAGCACCGACACCGCCTGCAAGGACCGTTGTTTTCGTCATGCTTCGTGGCACCTTATGCGGCGAACGCACCCCAAGGACGGCTACCGAGTTTGCCGGAATCCCGGTACGCGCTTCGCCGGATAGAACTACTGAGCGTTGAGGCCGACGCGTTCGCCGTGCAAGCACACGTTGGCGTCGATGGTGACATCGTCACCGATGACAGTTGTTTCGGCGATCTGAGCACCCGCGCCGATGGTGACGTTTCCACCGACGATGGACTGCTTTACGACGGCCTTCGCTCCCACGTGAACCCCCGGCAAAAGCACAGCGTCGGTGAGACGAGCTTTTGACTCGATGACGCACCCATCGCCGATGACACTGCGCAGGACTACCGAGTCGGCCGCAACCGTTGCGCCTGCGCCGATACAGCTGCTGCCCTGGTGGTGCCGATCGAGCCAATCGGTGTTGGCCTGCAAGAACAGCTTTGGGGTTCCGGCGTCGAGCCAGTAGGCAGGCGAATGCATTGCGTACAGACGACCTTCGGCGGCAATGGCCGGGAACGTTTCGCGTTCGATGCTGACCTTGCGGCCGTCAGGGATGCGGGCAAACACGCTTGGGTTGAGTATGTAGGTGCCCGCGTTAATCCAGTCGGTTGGCGCCTGGTCGCGTGGCGGCTTTTCCACAAACGCGATCACCCGCCCATCGGCATCGGTGGGGACGACGCCGAAAGCCGACGGATCTTCAACTTGGGTGAGGGCAAGCGTTGCCTCGGCACCAGTTTCGCTGTGCCGGGCCAGCTGCGCAGTGAGGTCGAGTTCGGTGAGCACGTCGCCGTTGACAACCACCATGGGCTCGGTCTCGTCGAGCCAACCAACGGCGCCAGCGGCGAACCGGATGGCGCCGGCGGTATCGAGCGGGCTTGGTTCAACGGCGTAGTGCAGCTTCACGCCGCACACCACACCGGCAGGGAACGCTTCGATGAACGCATCGGGCTTGTACCCGAGTGACAGAACAGCTTCGGTCACGCCGTGCTTGGCCAGGTGTTCAAGCTTGCGCTCGAGAATCGAAACTCCCACAACCGGCAGCATGGGCTTTGGGCGCGTATAGGTGAGTGGACGCAAACGCGTGCCTTCTCCGCCGACGAGAATGATCGCTTTTGTCATGTGGTTACCTCGGAGAACTCATCGGCGGAAGAACCAATAGCCTGCGCGTGACCACAGTCACAGATCGACTTTTACTACTTCTTGGTGGTGGGAGCCACGGTGGAAGACGAAGCCGCTGCCGTAGTCGACGCGGTTCCCGCCGCCGTGGTCGGCGACCCGACAGCGGTACTCGCTGTCACATTGGTCGTTGGCGTCGTTGGGTCTTCGGTCGTGGTGGCTGCAGCCGGATCGGCTGGCGTGACGTCGGACGGGGCTTCGAGCGCCTTCGCTGACGGTGGCACTGGTGGCACGAAGTCCTTGTCCACCCGGGCAAACACGTACGCGTAGCCGGACTTGATGGGAATGCTGCTGGCACCGCCCAAAGCCTGCTGGCCCTTCACGTCGTTGTTGACGACACCGTCTTTGAGCACGTTTTTGTACTCGAAGACCTTGATGACGGACTCTTTGCCGTTGGTGCACTTCGCGCCAGCCTTGAGGGTCTGATCTTTGGTGGCAACCACGGCAGGGTTAGCCACCGAGGCAAGTTTGGCCGGCAAGAAGATGCTGGAGCTGGAGACCTTGATGCCGGTTGCATCGAACCAGCGTCCGACTACTGCGCGGCGACCGGCAACGGTCTTAGAGAACGGGTGCACATGCATGAGGCCGTCGGCGTGAGAGTGGATGCCCTTGGGATCCGCATCCTCTTCGCCGTTGATCGGAGCAAGCCATTCCTGGCCTTTTGCCTTGGTGCAGTCATAGAAACCGTACGCAGCGTGAATGTGCGAGTTGGAGACGTAGTCGTCGTAGCGCTTTGCAGCGGCCAGCATCTTGGCGTTCTTCGGGTCGTCTTTGTACTTCTTCAGCGCAGCGTCGTACAGCTTGCGTTCCTTGACCGAGCGGGACTCGGTGCCGTAGTAGGGCGGGTTGGAGTCTTCGCGAGTGCTGTACCAGGACTGCCCGATGAGGCCGATGCCGACGACAGCAATACCGATGAGGGTGCCGTAGTAACCCCACGAGGTGGAGGTCTGAGCCCGGGTGCGCCCACCGCCAGCCTTCAGCGCACGGTCAACCGAGCGCGATGCGGAACCCTTGGCGGGTGATCCTTTAGTGGCAGGGCGCGGTACGGCGGACCGACCTGTGGACCCACCCGATCCGGGCGTGTTGGACTCGTTCGAAGCCATAAGGACATAAATCCTACTTGCCTTGCCCAGTCACTGTGCCATCACCTTCGCATCACCCTCCCTCGCATGCCCATCTCCCCAGACCATCGCCGCCGTCGGCCGGGTCTAACCAGTCTGATGGAGCGTTGCCGGCGGCCTGCCGTGGCTGGCTTGCAGCACAATCAACATCAGCGCACGAGTGACGAGGCCCACAGCGACGATTGGAAGGGCCAGGCGCCGAAGGCCCTCCGACGTCCGGACCGCGAACCGCCAGAGCGAACGGTGGTGTGCTGCGATCATCGAATAGGGACGGTGGCGCGACGACCCGCCGATGCGATGCACGACGGTCGCGTCGGCGACCACACCGACCCTCCATCCGGCGCGGGAAAGTCGCCAACACAGGTCGACGTCTTCGACGTACATGAAGTAGCCCTCGTCGAACCCGCCAACCTGCTCGAACGCGTCGCGTCGCACCGCCATCGCAGTGCCTGACACCCATTCAGCTCCGGTCGCCGGATGTAGGTAGCCCTGCGAAAACCGGTTGCGCGGAGCTAACACACCGAAGAATGCATGAGCTGCACTGCGCAGCATCGACGGAAAACTGCGCGCCGATGGGTACACCGTTCCGTCGGGATTCTTCACCGTGGGTCCGACCACTGCGACCCGCGGGTGAGGATTTCCCGGCGGTGCTTCCAACGCTGCGGCCAAGTTGGACACACATCCGCTACCCAACTCGGTGTCCGGGTTGAGAAACACAATGACTGGTTCGTCGGTCATTGCCGCGCCTCGATTGCAGGCAGCACCGAACCCGACGTTGGCTCCGAGTTCGACCAGCCGGATTGGCAGCGAGTTGGTGTAGCTACCAACCACCGGCCGGAGCTCGTTGACATCGGGCGACCCACTATCGACGACGACTACAGAACCGATTGCCGTTTCGTCAACCATGCTCGCCAGGCACGGCCCGAGGTCGGACCCGGATTGATAGGTGACGATGACGACAGCGACTGGGCCCGGGCGCGGCCGAGCGGTGAACGGAGGGATCGGAGTTGAACCCTCGGTTGAGCAACCCATTGGGTCCGGGTCAGGCACCGGCAAACCGGCCCATGCTGCGCAGGGTCCGCTCGAGGGCTTCTGGCCACTCGGCCATTGGGTTCAGGCCGAGTGCGTCGCGGGCCACAGAACCCAACAATGAGAACCCGGGGCGCGGCGCTGGGCGTGATGCCAGCATTTCGGCCGAGCTGACCGCATGCACCCGAGACGCATCGTGGCCCGACATCGCGAAGATGGCCTCCGCGAACCCGTGCCACGTGGTTCGGCCCGGGTTCGAGGCGTGGAACACGCCGCTCACCCGCCTGATCGCCAACTCTCGCAACACAATCGCCAGGTCGTCGGTGAAGGTTGGCGAGCCGTGCTGATCGTTCACCACGTTGAGTGGGCTCGCGGCCGCTAGGCCTTCGTCTGCCAACCGGAGCATGGTGCGCAGGAAGTTTTTTCCGTCGGCCCCGCAGACCCATGCGGTGCGCACAACGCACGCATCGCCACCCAACCGGTTGAGGAGTTCCCATTCGCCTGCCAACTTCGAGCGGCCGTACTCGTTGATGGGGTTCGTGTCGTCCCACTCGTTGTACGGCCGACCGAACCCTGCCTCTGCTTGGGCGGCCGCACCGGCCCCCTTCCCGTCGAAGACATAGTCCGTCGAGACGCCGATGACCCGTGCGCCGACATGGGCTGCGGCCTCGGCCACATTGCGGCTTCCCCAGGCGTTGATGAGCATGGCCTTCTCGGGGTTCTGCTCGCAGCCATCGACGTCGGTCCACGCACCGCAGTGCAGGATCACAGTTGGCTGCCACGCGCCGACAACCTGAAGGACGGTTTCGCGGTCAGCGACATTGCATTGAGCACTGCCCAACGAATTCACGTCGTCCCCGGCGGCGACGCAGACGCGCTGGAGCGCCATCCCTAATTGTCCGGTTCCGCCGGTGATCAGCACTCGCATGGGGGCTAAACCTACCGAACCGCTCGACAACTGCTGCCCGTTGACACCTCGGCCGCCAGTTGCACGGTTCATCAGCGTTGGGTAGCCCGCGCGGTACGCCACCGTGGGACACTTGTGCAAGACACTGGTGTCCTCAAACAGGTCCCAAATCCTTCCCCAAAACCTGCATGCAGAAATTCTTCCTTCTCTCGTTCATCATCGTCTGCTTGGCCATCCCGGTGCGTCGGGCAAGCGCCAGCAAGCCCATTCCGCTGGGACGCGTTGTGACGGACTTCATGATCTTCATGGTGGCTTTCGGCGTCTTCATGCGCTTCTTCTACGGTCGGCTCAGCTGAGGGTTCTGTCGTGATCGACTCCCCACACTCCCCCGGCTCGATTGATTCACCTGAGTCGGGTCCACCCGGACCGATCCGTATGACTCGCGAGACCGCCCCGGCTCTCCCGGCACGATTGGTCAGCGGATTCGATCAGGCGATGTACGGTCGCCATGCCAGCCATTCCCGAGGACGTTCCAACGATGTTTCCGGATCGGGTCCCGGGGCCGCCGGATCGCTGCGGCGCTGGCTGCTGCCGCTCATCTCGTTAGGGGTTGTCGCACTCGCTGCGCTCGGCGGCCTGATCGACCCCCAGATTTCCTTCCTGATCGTGCTTCTGGCAGCCGCTGTAACCACGTTCGTGGCTGTTCCCGTGAAGACGCTCACGATTGCGGTCACCTTCCTGGCCCTTGCAGTCGATAACCCCCGCGCCTCGCCGGCAAACGGCAACTGGTCGCCGCCGTGGATCTTCATCGGTTCTGCGCTGTACAAGAACCTGGATCCGTTGCCTGTATGTCTCTTGGATCTGCTAGCCGTCGCATGTGCGATTCGCGGAGTGTTGCATCTGCGTACCGACAGTCGCATGCGCGTTGCGCGGTCTCGCCTGTTCATGCGAATCATCGCCCTATCCGCTGGCACGATTCTGATCTCGTTCTTCGTCGGCGTGCTTCGCGGCGGGGACCTCAAGCAGTGTGTGTACCAAACTCGCGTGTTCCTGTGGATCCCATGTTTCGCACTGGGTGTGATGACCGTTGGGGACCTTCCGTTTCTTCGGCGGCTCAAGAACACCATGCTGCTTGCAGCTTCGGTCAAGGCGCTGACAGGTCTGTGGGTGACGCTCACGGTGACGGCAAAAGACGAAAAGACACCGTTGGACTTCGTCACCACCCACGGCGACTCGGTTACTTACACAATGGTCTTCGGGATCGTGATTGCAGCTTGGGTGGCAAAGGTAGACCGCCGACAACGCTCCTGGCATGGCGTGGCGATGATCTGCACGCTTATCGGCCTGTATACCAATCA
>JAYSSK010000315.1:0-2331 GCA_043720595.1 Acidimicrobiia bacterium | reverse complement strand
GTATCGACCACGGCGCGCTCCCACACGCGCACGGCGGTGTCGAGGTGGTCCATCACACAGACGAGCTGCGCGCCGTCGGGCGACCAGCGCACCGCGTTGACGTCGTCGCCGTGCGGTCCGAGCATGTCGACCCGGGCCCCGGTTGCAGCGTCCAGGATGAACGTATGCCGATCGGCGGCGGCAACCGCGACCCGAGTCCCCGATGGGTCGATACGAACGTCGTTCACCAGATCGTCGAAGGACTCTTCCCACACCTCGACACCGTTGCGCCAACCGACAACGCGACCGTCGTACCCGCCGGTGACGATGAGGGATCCGAGACCCAGCGCGCCGGAGTGATGGTCAACGCAGGTAATGGGCGAACGATGCGCCACTAGTGAACCTCGCTGTCGGTAATGGGCGAAGAGGAAATGGGAACAGGAGGGTGAGCGGTCAAAAGGCCGAGATCCGCTCGAACGGCAGCGATAAACGCATCAGCAAACCGAGCCAGGCGTCCGAACACGAAACCATTACGCGATTCAGTGAACGACGGCGCTGGCCAACGGCGCATCCAGCGGTCCATCGAGGCAAGGGTGGTGGGACGCAATCCGGTGCGCTGATCCAGTGGGACCGCTCCTGCTAGGATGGGCTTCAGGAAGAAATGACGCAACGATCGGTCGAGAGCTGCCTCGGCCAGCGTGGAAGCTTCGTTCGCCGACACATCGGCCGGTGCCCGTCTGGGGGCAACGCGTTCGAAGGCACCTTCGTACGCTTCGCCACTCACATACGCATGTACGTCGGCAAGCAGTCGGCGGCCTCTGTCCAGCACGGCCGCCTCGGTTTGGCCGACCGAATAGCCCGCCAACCGCAGTCGTACGCCCAAGTCCCAGTCTTCGCCTGCAAGGTTGATCGGCCCGCTTTCGCCGTCGGCGGTTGGCTGAGTGTATGGCCCGGCGGTGAGATAGGCCTGGGTGCGCACGGCATGGTTGACGCCATTGAGGTTGGTGATGCCGATGAGATTTTCGCTTCGCACGACGGCCCGGCCAAACGAAGCGCTCACAGAAGCAGCATTGGGAAACGAGGCAAAGATGTGGTCCTGCACTTCGACACCGTTTACCGCCCCGACCCATTCGTATGCGTGCAAAGTATCGAGTGATTTCTTCCACGCGGTAGCCCAGTGGTCGGCCAGGTCGACATCGGCATCGAGCGTGATGATCCAGTCCGGCGAGCCCGCCATGGTTGCGGTCGCTACGCCGACCGTGCGAGCGGCACCCGGAGAACCGTAATGGCCACCGATGACGACCAGACCGAGGTTGTCCTTGGATGCTGCAGCGAGAACGTCGGCTGTTGCGTCGGAACTGGCGTCGTTGACGGCAACGACCTGCCAGCCATACGGAGCGACGGCGGGCAGTAGCTGGCTCAGGAGTCGGTCGATGTACCCGACCTCGTTGTGGCACGGGATGACAACGCTGACGTTGGGCACTCGCCCCTTCACAGGTTGGGACAACGCGATGTCCTTTGGTCAGGCCTGGTCTTGGGGCTGCGTGGAATCGTCGTGGTCGACCCAGAACTCGCCTTTGATGCGCGACGCGATCTCAATGGCGACGTTGGCCCCGCTGCCTGCGCAGACGGCAGCTTGCGAAGGCCACCCAGCAACAACGCCTGCCGCCCAGACACCCGGCACGGAAGTTGCACCCCAGTGATCGGTGACGATGTTGACTTTCACGAAAGGCTGACGCGCGTCGGTCGTTTCGATGGGAAGCGACGACAGCTTGAGCGTGCCCTGGCCCGTTGCAAGGACAACGTAGTCGGCACGAATCACGTCGCCGTCGGCAAGAGTGAGCACGAACGCTTCGCCGTCGATCGGTGCGATGTCATCGACCTTCGACGGAGTGTTGGGCACGTTGCGTTCGGCCAACTGGCCACGAAGTTGAGCGAGGAGATCGCGACCCTCGAGGTCGGCACTGCCAGGCAGGTTGTGCAACCGGGCGCGCTTCAAAATGGATCGGTCTTGGTCAACGACCTCAGCCGCAATTCCTGCGCGCGCCAAGAACAACGCGGCGGTGAGCCCAGATGCTCCCCCACCGACGATCGCGACGGTCGTCTGTCGTTCCATGTGTATCCCTGTCAGTCAAGTTGCTCGAGTACGGCTCGATACCCTACCGGCCAGGTGGCCAGGTCTCGTTTGGTGTGGGGTTGTATGCGCCTGGAGGCTGGAGGTTGGCGGTGCAGAATTCCAAACCGTGCAGCCCCTAGTTATGGCGTTTCAGCGAGGCGGAAGCCCATGGCGAAGTGGTCCGATGGATACCAACCGTGGCGGCGAGCACAGCGAACCAGGTCGCCATGGCGTGC
>JAYSSK010000314.1:0-5737 GCA_043720595.1 Acidimicrobiia bacterium | reverse complement strand
CGTGACGTCCTGCCCGCCGGCACCGAGCTGGTTGCCGGCCCCGGTGCGTTCGAAGAGGTTTCCGGCCTGGCCGAAGTGGTCGTCAACGGTGTTGTCGGTTTCGCCGGGCTTGGTGTCACCATTGGCGCGTTGGCCGCGGGTCGGCGCCTCGCGCTGGCCAACAAAGAGTCGCTCATCACTGCTGGTCCCGTAGTCGCACCGTTCCGGGCCACGCCGGGTGCAGAAATCATCCCGGTCGACTCAGAGCATGCAGCAGTGCACATGTGCCTCGCTTCGCATCGTGACTCGGCTTCCGAGGGTCGGCCTAATCGGGTGCAGCGGCTCGTGCTCACCGCGTCGGGCGGCCCGTTTCGCACCCGAGATCGCGCAACGTTGAAGCAGGTCACCGTTGCCGAGGCGTTGGCGCATCCCACGTGGGCCATGGGCCCAAAGATCACCGTCGATTCCTCCACACTCATGAACAAGGGCTTCGAGGTGATCGAGGCGCACGAGCTATTCGGCGTTCCTTACGACCAGATCGATGTGGTGGTGCACCCGCAGTCCGTCGTTCACTCCATGGTTGAGTACACCGACGGCGCCACCGTCGCCCAGCTCTCGCTACCAGACATGTGCCTACCCATCGCGTATGCGTTGGCATGGCCAGACCGGGTCGACACACCGTTCGGCGCCATCGATTGGATGTCGCTTTCCCGGTTGGACTTCGAAGCCCCTGACCGTGCGTCGTTCCGCTGTCTCGACCTGGCTTACGCCGCCGGCCGTTCTGGCAACACAGCTCCGGCATGGCTGAACGCAGCTAACGAGGTGGCGGTCGATGCGTTCCTGGCCGGCCTGGTTCCGTGGGGCAGCATCGCTCAGATCAACGAGACGGTGCTTGGCCGATGCGACGGGTCAGTACCCACCTCGGTCGGAGACATCATCGAGGCCGACCGTTTGGCCCGCGTCGAAGCGCAGCTCGTCGTCCAGGGTCTCGCACCTTGATGATCCGTGATTCACACCCAGACACACCAGAAACACCAGACACCCACCCCAAACACATACAGACCACGAACATGAACCCGACAAGGAATCACCAGTGACGAACTTTCCCCGCCCTCTTCCTCTCGATGAACAGCGAGCAATCGACACTGTTCCCCATCGGGCGGTGCCGCTGCACCGTCAGCTCATCAACCTCGGGCTTATCCTCGCCGCCATCGTGGTGCCGTTTGTTGTCACCGGAAAGTCCACCATCTTGTTGATGATTGGATGCCTGGCGTTCTTCATCATGTTCCACGAGTTCGGCCACTTCGCTGTTGCCAAGGCAAGTGGTATGAAGGTCACCGAGTTCTTCATCGGGTTCGGGCCGAAGTTGTTCTCCATCCGCCGGGGTGAAACGGAATACGGCATCAAGGCCATCCCTGCCGGTGGCTACGTCAAGATCATCGGCATGAGTTCCACCGAAGAGGTGGCAGCAGAAGACGAGCAGCGCACCTATCGCCGCCAGCGTTGGTACAAGCGTGTTGCCACCATCCTGGCTGGCCCGGCAACGCATTTTCTGATGGCCTATTTGCTGCTCGTTGTGATCTTCGGGTTCACCGGCCGCCCCGAGCTGTCCACCGAAATCGGCCGGGCCGAGCCTGGGTTCCCGGCTGCAGCCGCTGGACTCGCTGAAGGTGACCGAGTCGTTGCCATCCAGGGTGTTCCTGCCAACAATTGGGACGATGTTCTGGTCAGCCTCGAGACCATCAAGACGCCTGTTGTGCAGCTCGACGTCCAGGCAGCCGATGGCACGCTCCGCACGATCGACGTCACCCGCAAAGCCGAAGTCAATAACGGGGTCACGCGATGGGTGCTGGGCATCCGTCCTGCTAGCCGGGTCTATGTCACCGAGTCGTTGCCGTCGGCCATGGGCACTGCGGGTTCGACCCTGGTCGACTTCACTGGGCAAACCTTCAGCGGCGTCACGCGTTTCTTCAGCCCGTCGACCATTGCGAACTTCGCGAAGCAGGTGAAAGGCGCGCACAACAGCACCGGAGCGCTCACTCAAGCCGAGCTCGAGAACCGTCCAACGTCAATCATCGGCATGACTCAGGTCGGTGCGCAGGCCGCCAAGCAGGGTCCCACCGAACTGCTCGAGATCCTGGTCATCATCAACCTTGCTCTCGGCACGTTCAACCTGCTGCCGATGCTCCCGCTCGACGGCGGACACATACTTGTTGCCACCTACGAGTCGGTGATGGGCAAGTTCACGAAGCGCCGCCACTTCCTCAACATGGAACGCCTCACCCCGGTCGTCGCAGCGTTCTTCGGCCTGCTGTTGATGCTGGGATTGGGTGCGATGTATTTGGACATCGTCCGTCCGGTGTTCTGAGCGTAGCGAGGACGCCTGGGAGGACCCAGTGTGATCGTCCGTCCGGTGTTCTGAGCGGGCGGGCGCGGCCGAGTGGTGAGCGGAGGGATCGGAGCGAATCCGAGGTGAGCAACCCATGGGTGCGAGGACGCCTGGGAGGACCCAGTGTGATCGTCCGTCCGGTTGGTTTCCACGTGTCACGTGACGAATCTCGGAACCAACGTTGAGCTGCTGCAACCAACGTTGAGCTGCCTGCAACCAACGTTGGCCCTCAGGGCGGTTTTCGGCGTCGGAATCCGAAGGTTGGCTGCTGGGTGGGACACGTTGGAGCAAATCTGGTGGACCGTCTCCGGGCACGACCAGCCGCCCGACTTTGGTCGAGGTCTCGAGTCTGGGCAGACTTCGCGTCCCGGTGGGTCCTTCGCGTCCCGTGAGTGTCGTCCCTGGAGGGACGCGAAGGCTCTGGGGGGACGCGAAGTGTCGTCGGGACTTCGAGAGGAGCGGCAATGCGTGGGTTCGTCTGTGTTCTGGGCGCGCGTGCCCACCACGCGGGCTGGACTGGCCTGACTTGAAAACAGCACTGGACGGGAGTGAATCGGCTGGTCTTGGGGGAGTGCCCCGGGGCGAGGGTCACTGGTACTCGCCTGTGGCGTGCTTAGCTACTCATCCATGAACGCTCCCTCGTTCGGCGGTCTCCGCACGCCACGTCGTCGTACCCGCCAAATCATGGTTGGCAAGGTTCCGGTAGGTGGCGATGCGCCCATCACAGTGCAGTCCATGACGGTCACCAAGACCGCCGACGTCGAAGCAACGCTGGCGCAGATCTATTCTCTGGCTGCCAACGGCTGCGACATCGTGCGCTGCACGTGCAACGACGTGGAAGCGGCTGAGGGGCTTGCTCGCATCGTGCCCAGGTCTCCGGTGCCGATCGTGGCCGACATCCACTTCCAATACAAGCTGGCGCTCGCGGCGCTCGATGCTGGGGTCCACTGCCTGCGGCTCAACCCGGGCAACATCCGCAAGGCCGACCACATCCGCACAGTGGTTCGTGAGGCAAAAGACCGCAAGGTACCCATCCGCATCGGGGTCAACGGCGGCTCGCTCGACCCCGACATCGAGGCGAAATACGGGCAGACTCCCGAGGGTCTCGTCGCCTCGGCGCAACGCGAACTCGCCTATTTCCACGAAGAGGATTTCCACGACATCAAGATCTCGGTCAAGGCCTCCAACCCTGCGCTGATGATCGAGTCGTACCGCTTGCTGGCTGACACGGTCGACTATCCATTGCACCTCGGCGTCACCGAGGCCGGTCCGCTGCCCGGTGGCTTGGTCAAGGCCACGGCTGGCATCGCAACCCTTCTGGCCGAGGGCATCGGCGACACCATCCGCTTTTCGCTCACCGCCGACCCCATCGAGGAAGGCCGGGCCGGTCGTCAGTTGCTCGAATCGATGGGGCTGCGTGAACGGGTCGGCCTCGATTTCATCGCATGCCCGTCGTGCGGTCGCGCCGAGGTCGATGTCATCAAGGTCGCGGGCGAGGCTCAAGAGGCATTGCGTGAACTTAACCTTCCGCTGCAGGTAGCTGTCATGGGCTGTGTGGTCAACGGCCCCGGCGAGGCAGCATCGGCCGATCTGGGCATTGCCGCCGGCCGACACCGAGGCCACCTGTTCGTGAAAGGCAAAGTTGTTCGCGTTGTCCCCGAAGCCGAGATGGTAAGCGCGCTTGTGGCTATGGCTAAGGAGATCGCCGAGGTCGGTACCGATTCGGTACTGGCCCACGCAGACGCAGGTGCTGCCGACGCTGCCGAGGCCGACCGCCAGCTGTTGCTTGGCGAAAAAGGCGACGACGCCAACAACGACAGCACCCGTATCGAACTCATCAAGAAGCACACAGCCGGGGCATAGGAGCGCCTTCACCCATGGGCCTGTTCGACGATTTCACTTCAGTTCATCAGTGCCCATACTGCGAGCTGCGGTTTCTGTACAACACAGAAGTCGCAGATCATATTCGTACAGATCATCCTGTTCACGGTCAGGTGGCCGAGGGGGAGCATCCCGAGGCACCCAAGCGATGAACCACTTGCCAGACCTGCTGCTGCAGTGCCGCGCCGGCGATGTGTTGCTCACTGGCCAGCGCGGTGGTCTGTCGAACCTCATCACCTGGGCCGGCAGAGCTCCCGTCAGTCATGCTCTGCTGGTTGTTGCAAGTGGCGTAGCTGTCGAAGCACGAGATGCCCGCTGGGATTTGAAGGAAGAAGGCAAAGGTGTGCGGCTGGTGCGCTTGGACAGCCTCCCGCAGCTGTCGTTCCACTCGGTCGTAGCCGTCAGGCCGCATCAAGAACCCAATGCCGAGTCGTTACGGAGGTGGGCGCACGAGGTGTTGCAGCACGATGCGCCGTTCGCTTCGGTCGGGCTGACCGCTATGGCGCCGTTGCTACTGGCAGCTGAGATGGAGGCGAGAGCGCATCGGCTCGGACCGCTCGGACGGTTCGCGCATCCGTTCTTGCGTCGACGCCGTCGCAAGCTGGCCGAGCTGGTGGCCGACGGCACGCATCGGGTTATTTGCGCCGAACTCGTGTACCGGGGCCTCCAAAGTGGGGGAGTCGAGATTGATCTGTCGATCGCGCAGTTCGCGGTGGCCATGGCAGAGCTTCCTACCGCAATCCCAGGCGGTCCCGGTCGCGATGCAGCTGCATCGCTTGTTCCATCCGAGCAGGATCTGCTGACGCGTGCAGTTGCGTCGAGGATGCTGTCACCGGCAGCCCTACCCCGGCCTCGTTGGAGATTTTTGGTGGACGCAATCCGCTCAGGTCTTCGTCAACTCGATCGTCGCGCTGGCCACGATCATCAAGGTGACCGCGCAGATCTGGTGACGCCGGCGGATCTGCTCCGGGCTCCCAACATGCACATGGTGTGGGAGTGGTCGGCCGGGCTTGGCTCGTCAGCTGGGCGGGCTGATCTCGAATTCGGCCAGAGCCAGCGTGGCTTCATCGAATAGCCGACGAGGCACATGGAACACGTCGCCTGTGAGCGGTGAATTTTCCCTGAAGTGGCGAGGTATCGACCGGATGTCGAACGGAATTCCAGCCATGACAAGTATCTGATCGGCCGGGACCGTGGTCCGCGGGACGGGCAACGGAATGTACTCATTGGGACCTTCGACCGACTTCATGGGCAGCCGGCCGCCGTTCAATAGACGTACGAACCACAGACCGAATCGCATCGCAGCCTCCCCGAGCCGACCTGGCCGCTATAGGCCAAGGAGTGCGTTTTCGATCACCTCGGGCAGGGCCGGGTGAATCCAGTACTGGCCGTGAGCCATGTCGTCGACGGTCTGACCCATGCTCATGCCTTGGATGAGTGACTGGATGAGCGAGGACGACTGGGGGCCAACGATATGCGCACCTAGCA
>JAYSSK010000313.1:0-16550 GCA_043720595.1 Acidimicrobiia bacterium | reverse complement strand
AGTCCCGGGCTCTCTTTCGTATGGGCACATCTCAATCGAGTGATCGTGCGCGACGGCCGGTCGATGCTGTTTATCGCAGGTCCAGGCCACGGCGCACCTGGGGTGATCTCACCCACTTACCTGGAGGGTCGCCTCGAAGAGATCTACCCCGAGTTCACTCCCGACGAGCAAGGAATTCGTGCGCTATGCCGCCACTTCTCTGCGCCAGGCGGGTTTGGGTCGCACTGCACGCCGGAAATCCCCGGCTCGATTCACGAGGGCGGCGAGCTTGGATACAGCCTGTCTCACGCGTTCGGTGCCGCGTTCGACAACCCAGAACAGATCGTCGCCTGTGTCGTTGGTGACGGTGAGGCAGAGACCGGCCCGCTCGCAACATCGTGGCATTCCAACAAGTTTCTCCATCCGCGTCGTGATGGCACGGTCTTACCGATCTTGCATCTCAACGGCTTCAAGATCGCCAACCCCACGATACTGGCGCGCATACCCGAGGCCGAATTGATCGGCCTCCTCCGTGGTTACGGGTGGGCCCCGATCATGGTGCACGCTGACATCCAGCCCGACCTCGCCGCCGACGGTCGATCTGACTCTGGAGCAGAGAGTGAAACCCTGGCCCGTTTGGCCCCTCATCGGGTGTTTGCGGCGGCGCTTGACCAGGCGCTTCAAGCCATCCAGGACATTCGCGCCTCCGGCGACTCGAACGCGGCCGGCCGGCCGGCCTGGCCGATGATCGTGCTCCGCACGCCAAAGGGTTGGACCGGCCCGGACTTTGTTGGTGGCCACAAGATGGAAGGGAGTTGGCGCTCGCACCAGGTGCCCCTGCCGAATGCAAACACCGATGCACGCCAGTTGTCACAGTTGGAAGGCTGGCTTCGCAGCTACCAACCCTCCACATTGTTCGACGCGGCTGGAAAGTTGCACGACAACCTGCAGAGGTCTGCCCCCAGCGGCTCTCGTCGGTTGAGCGCCAATCTGATTGCCAACCCGAATCCTGCAGCCTTACTTCTGCCCGACATCGCCACGGTTGCGCTCCCCGTCGAGCAGCCGGGGCAAACGAACCACAGCAACACCGCCCCGCTGGGAGCATTGCTGGCAGGCCTTATCGAGCAGAACCCCACAACGTTCCGACTGTTCGGCCCCGACGAGACAGCGTCGAACCGCCTCGACACTGTGTATCAAGTCACGGGCAAGGCGTGGCAGGGACTCACGACGCCTGACGATGCTGACGGTGGCCACCTGGACCCGGCCGGCAGAGTGATGGAGATGCTGTCGGAACACACTTTGGAAGGGTGGCTGGAGGGCTACCTATTGACCGGCCGGCACGGTCTTCTGCATACATACGAATCGTTCGCGCCGATCATCACCTCAATGGTAGGACAGCACGCCAAGTGGCTTGAGGTCCTGAACGATCGTTGCCCGTGGCGCACCACTCCGGCGTCGCTGAACTTGCTACTCACGTCCACCGTGTGGCGCCAAGACCACAACGGTTTTTCCCACCAAGACCCTGGCTTCATCAGCCTGCTGACGAACCGGTCATCGCGTGTGAGCCGGCTGTACTTTCCTCCCGACGCCAACTGCCTACTAGCCGTGACAGATCATTGCCTGAGGACTCGGGGCACAATCAACGTGATCGTCGCTGACAAACATCCGCACCTTCAGTACCTCAACGCCGCAGCGGCTCAGGACCACGTGCGCCTCGGTATCGGTCGGTGGGCGTGGGCGTCCCAGCACGATGATCAAGACGATGCTGTTGGCGTCGCTGGTGGGGGCGAGCCCGATCTTGTGATGGTGGGGTGCGGTGACATCGTCACCCAAGAAGCGTTGGCTGCGACTGCGATGGTGCGCGAGGAGTTCCCCGAACTCCGTATTCGGTTCGTCAACATAGTCGACCCGTTCCGCTTACGCGTCGCTGATGAGCACCCGCATGGCCTCGAAGATGGCGCGTACAACGAGCTCCTCGGAGAGGAGTGCCCAGTTGTGATGAACTTCCACGGCTACCCCGGGTTTGTGCGTCAACTCTTGTGGGGCCGCCCACGACCGGAACGGTATTCATTGCATGGGTATGGCGAGAGGGGGTCAATTGACACACCACTCAAGCTCGCCATTGTCAACCGCACGGACCGTTTCCGCCTCGCTCTCGATGCGGTCACCATGCTCCTCGAGCGAGGCGGGTTCGACGCGGCACAACGTATGCGCGCAGCGGAATTCATGTGCACGCTCGACGCACGCATAGCGCAGGCCAACGCTATGGCCACCGATCTAGGCGTCGATTCGGCTGTCGACACAAACTGGAGCTGGCCAGCGAAGTACCTGCCCGACGTCTGAGTTTCAAAACTTGATCGCCCGACCCTGTCAGCCGCGAGATCGCGAGTAAATCTCCGGTTCCGGTCGTCGTCGTTCCTTTTGCCGAACCCGGAGCAATCCGCGGGTTCGACTGGCCAGCTATCGCACCCGAGGTTGAGGCAGCCATTCGCTTCGTCGATTGACTCATCGAATGGCTGCCAGTAGTTCTCAGCCGGCCTTGCCGTTGGCCAAGTCGCCGACGTCTTCGAACTCGGTGGTGAGCGGCACAACCTTGCCGTTCTCCAACTTGCTGAACACCACGCTGCGGTTGAACAACCGCTCATAGCCCTTCAAGCCGTCTGTCCATTCTTTGGTGAAGTCGAGTACCGGTACCATGCCGTTCAGGTCGAGGCTGGACGTCGTCGAGGCTGCGTCGAAGAAGCTCTTCGCAGTGAGATCGCCCGTTACAGTCTCGGCGATCTTGGTGAAACCGACGAAGGCGGCCCATGTGCCCATGCCTCCGAGGCTGTTGTAGTCCAACTCGTTGATGTCGTAGCCCCCTTCGTTGAGGCCGACGAGATACTCGGCCCAGGGAGCCGAGGAGATGTCGGGGTACATGCCAGCGATGATGTCGCCATCCGTCGAAGCCTCGTTGCCCTTGGCCGAGACCGAGTTCAGGTTTCCCTGAGGTCCGTACTGGCGTGCTTCGGTGCCCGACTGAGTCCAGGCTGTGTTCCACGTGACAAAAGGAGTTTCCGACATGATGCTGATGACGCAGTCGGCGCCATCAGATGCCTGCGCAACTTCGGCCGAGTAGTCCTGCGCCGTGGGCGGCAGGATCACCGTTTTCCCAAACTTTGTGCCGAGAGCCTTGGCCGCGTTCTCCATCGGCGGAACGAAGATCTGCGCGCCGTCGATGATGACGGCGTTGATGTTCTTGCAACCGTCGTCGACCGCTCGTTTCACTGCGCCGACTGCGTACATCGGCTGGTTGCCGATATTGAACGAGTGCTTGCTCGTGAGCTCCGACGGGGTGATCGGGCAGCACGCACCGAACCAGGTGATGTCGGACTCTGCGATGACCGGCACGATGCTCTCGGCGAAATAGGTGAACGAACCAACGATGGAGACCATCCCTTCGTCGACTGCTTGGCGTGCACAGGTCGTAGCAACGGCTGGGTCGAACTGTTCGTCGCACACTGTCACCTTGAGTGGCCGACCGCCGATCCCACCGCGTGCGTTGATGTATTTCTCGTACGCCATCGCGGTGTTGGCGATGTTCTTGTAGGTCGGACCTGCCGCGTTGAGTGTGGTGACTGTCATGACGTTGATCGGATCACCAGTCGGTGCTGCGGGTGCTTCGGCTGCGGGTGCTTCGGCTGCGGCTTCTGTCGCAGGGGCCCCGGTTGTGTCTGTGCTGCCGTCGCTGCTGCTGCTGCAACCAGCAGTAACCAATGCGACCGTGATACAAGCTGCTGCTAAACGCAACAAGCCCGCTCGATGGGCACCTGATCTCTTCATATGGTGATTCCCCTCTATGTGGCCGGTCGCCCCGACATCGGTGTCGAGACATCCCCTGGCGGCTGCAGTTAAGCAAAACGAGATCGTTCACCGCTAGTCAACAACGGAGTTGAAACGCCCGACCGATCTGGGTACGGTTCGCAGCACGCTGACTTCCGAGTTGGTTGAAGCTCGTCCCGATGCTGCAAGAAGGGTCAAATGAACGAGGTCATCAGGTTCGCATTGCTTGGTCTCGGCGTTGGCGCGTTGTATGCGTTCGCCTCGCAGGGCCTCATCGTGATCTACCGCGGAACCGGCGTCCTCAACTTTTCACTTGGCGCAACCGCTATCGCTGGCGTTTTCATGCAGTGGGAACTACAGACCGAACAGGGTTGGCCTTTCCTTGCGTCAGCCGTCGTTGGGGTGTCGCTCTCGGCCTTCCTCGGAGTGCTGACCCACTGGGTGGTGATGCGGCCGCTCCGGAAAGCCAGTTCGCTGGTGCGAGTCATTGCAACCCTAGGTGTACTTGTCTTTTTTCAGGCCGGGGTAGTGATTCGCTACGGCTCCAATCCTCGACAGGTCCCAAGTTGGCTGCCAACAGACCGCATCACCCTGTGGAGCGACGTCGGAACGACGGCCGATCGGTTCATCCTGCTCGGGATCGCTTGCGCTTCGGCGTTAGGGCTGTGGGCCTTGTATCGATCGAGTCAGTTCGGCCTCGCCACCGAGGCGGTGTCCGAGAGCGAACGCTCAGCGTCGGCTGTTGGCGTCTCGCCGAATCAAATCGCAGTGCTGAACTGGGCGCTTGGATCCGCGCTCGCTGCTGTTGCTGGCATCCTGGTGGTGCCGATCATCACCCTGCAGGTAACCGCGATGACCGGGCTTGTCCTTGCCGGGCTTGCTGCAGCACTCATCGCCGATTTTCGCTCGTTCCCGATCGCGACAGCAGCCGGATTCGGTCTCGGCATCGGACAGACCTTGGTGGGACGGTTTGTCGATCAGCAAGGCCTCGGGCCATCGCTGCCGTTCCTGGTGGTCATTGTGTTCCTGGTATTTCGCGGCCGGTCGTTGCCGCTGCGTGACTACTACCTGCGACAACTGCCAATGGTCGGCAACGGAAGACTGTCCTGGGACTGGATGTTGTTCGGCTTCGGTTTTGTCATTTTCTTGATGGTGACCAAACAGTCGAAGTGGGCTGATGCTCTCACAGTCACGATGGGAGTTGGCATCGTTCTGCTCTCCATGGTTGTGCTCACCGGATACGCAGGACAGCTGTCGCTCGGCCAGTACGCGATCGCCGGCTTCGGTGCTTTCGTTTCAGGGCGACTCGTCGCAGTGTTCGATATCCCGTTTCTGCTCGCGCTTGTTGCAGGCGTCCTCGCGGCAATCCCACTCGGCGTCGTGTTCGGGCTGCCTGCCGTACGGACACGTGGCATCAACCTCGCCATCGTCACGCTTGGTTTGGGCACGACCATGGAACTGATGTTGTTTCGAAACAGGAACTACACCGGCGGCGTGAAGGGAACCCAGGTAGGCAACCCTGATCTCTTCGGATACGACATTGGTTCGATCAAACACCCAGCTCGCTATGGGATCTTCGTAGTGGCCATGGCGATGCTGACGGTATGGATGGTGTCCAACGTTCGACGCGGTCGCAGCGGTCGGAGGTTGCTTGCTGTGCGGACCAACGAACGCGCTGCAGCTTCTCTCGGTATCGACGTCATGGTGGCAAAGTTGTACGCGTTCGCGTTCTCGGCTGCTATCGCTGCGCTGGGCGGTATCTTGCTGGCGTTTCGGCTCAGCTCAATCAGCTACCAGTCCTTCACCAACTTCACGTCCGTCACCTACGTTGGGCTGATCTTGCTCGGAGGTGTTGGGCACCTCCTCGGCGCGTTCGTGGGCGGCACAATGGCCACGGCTGCACTGAACCAAGAGATCATCGAGTCGACATGGGGAGGCGTGGGCCGATGGATCCAGCTGATCAGCGGTGCTGCGATTCTGCTGACCGTCTTGGGGTATCAAGACGGTGTGGCCGCCGAGTGGGTGAAGCTGTTCCGTCTGCTCAAGAAGTCGCGTAAGTGGGGCCGGTCGTACATCATCGAACTTGCCGACGTCGCCGATCTGAACGCGACCGATCACCATTCGAAAGTGGCCCCGAACAACCTGAACATCGAAGGGTTGACCGTCCGGTACGGAGCGGTTGTCGCAGTCGACCGTGTCAATTGTCGTCTGTCTCCCGGCACCGTCACCGGTTTGATCGGACCCAATGGAGCTGGCAAGACGTCGCTCATCGACGCAATCAGCGGTTTCACGACCGCCGAAGGTCGTGTCTTGGTGAACGACGAGGACATCTCAGGTTGGTCGCCCGTCAAGCGAGCGCGGTCAGGCCTTGCCAGGTCGTTCCAGTCGCTCGAGTTGTTCGAAGACGCAACCGTGTTCGAGAACCTCAGCGTTGCAGCCGATCCGCAGGACTTGCGCTCATATCTGCGCGACCTTGTCCATCCGATCAACCCGCCGTTCCCTCCGGAAGTTGTCCGTGCAGTCGTCGAGTTCAAGCTGGACCATGATCTTCACCGCGACGTGAAAGACCTGTCGTACGGCAAACGACGGCTCCTATCGATCGCCCGTGCGGTGGCGATGCACCCAAGCGTCTTGCTGCTCGATGAGCCTGCCGCCGGGTTGAGCTCAACAGAAAGTTTGGAACTCGCAGCTGTTGTCCGTCGTCTAGCCGAGGACTGGGGCATGGCTGTGCTCGTGGTGGAACACGACATGAACTTCGTAATGGGGGTGTGTGACCAAGTCATCGTGCTGGACTTCGGCAAACTCATCGCGTCAGGGCCGCCCGACGAGGTTCGGTCGAACCCGGCTGTGATCGCCGCCTACCTCGGTGTCGAGACCGATGACTTGGAAGGCCCCGCCATGGCAGGAGCATCAGCAGCGGGAGTTGTTGCATGAAGCCGCTGCTGGAAACGCGCAATCTCAAGGCTGGTTACCTCAGCCGTGAAGTCGTGCGGAACGTGCACCTTACGGTGCAGCCGGGCGAGGTCGTGTGCTTGCTCGGACCAAACGGAGCTGGCAAGACCACAACACTCATGACCATCGCAGGCGAACTGTTGCCCGTCGACGGCATCGTGCTGTTCAACAATGTTCCGACGTTTACGCCGATGTACCAGCGGGTCCGAGGCGGCATCGGCTTGGTCACCGAAGATCGGCTCATCTTCACGAAACTTTCCGCTCGCGACAACTTGCGGATCGGCGGCGGGTCAGTCGCGGATGCGCTGGCGCTCTTTCCGGAACTTGAGCCCCGATTGTCTGTTCGCGGGGGAATGTTGTCGGGCGGAGAGCAGCAGATGCTCGCCCTCGCTCGCGCACTTGGTCGGAAACCGTCACTGCTTCTCGCGGACGAGTTGTCGCTCGGCCTGGCACCGATGATCGTCGACCGGTTACTCGGGGCTGTTCGCGAGGCCGCCGACAAGCGCGGCACTGGCGCGCTCATCGTCGAGCAGCACGCACGTAAAGCACTCAGATACTCCGACCGCATGTACCTCATGGCACGGGGCCAGATCCAGCTCGAACTCCCCTCAAGCGAAGCGCTCAAACGACTCGACGAGATCGAAGCGGCCTATCTCCGAGGGACCTCGGAGACAGAGGAAGATCACTTCGAATGGAAACGCCGGAAAGACAAACGGAAAGCCTGGAGACGCTTGCGGGTGCGTGAACGCGAGCTCGAGCGCCTCACAGGAACTCTGGTCTCGACGCGAACTACCGCGGACGACGAGTACTACCTGGACAAAGAACAACGGCGTCGAGACCACTCGATGCGTCAGAGAAGGAGGTAGCTGACGATGGGCTACAGAACGGCAGAACTACCCCCGGTCGATCTCGACGAGTTCGCGACGATCCCTTTCTTCGAGCGCATGAAGCTGCTTCAACTCCATTGGGTGGAGCACGGCTTCGGAACTCCGAAAAACACGTCGATGTTCTACGCGTGGAAGATCTTTTGGTACGGGCTGTTCGGCCTGATCTTCGCAGGAGCTTTCACCAAAGGACTTGAATTCAACAACATCGGAGGTTGGTGGGACGAACCGATCCTCTATCAGAAGCTGATGATCTGGACCATCATGTTGGAGATCATGGGGCTCGCAGCTACCTGCGGCCCACTTGCTTTTCATTTCGATCCTCCCATCGGAGGAATCCTCTACTGGTGGCAGAACGACACGCTCCGAGTTCCGCCCTATCCAAACCATGTGCCCTTCACCAAAGGAGGTCGTCGTACCCCGTGGGATACTGGTTTGTACAAGGGTATCCTTGCCAGCCTGTTGTTGCTGTTCTTCCTGTCGGGCGATCGCACCATCGCCGGGCTGCCAAAAGGTAGCGCCGGCATTCTTCCGCAATGGGCGGTGTTGCTCTACTGCGGGTTGATCATCACCATGGGTTTACGCGACAAGGTGGTGTTCCTGTCGTCACGCGCTGAGCAGTACGTGCCGACGCTGTTGTGCTTCGCTCTGTTCAACAATTTCACTGACATGATCATCGCCGCGAAGGTCTTCATTGCCGTCGTGTGGATGGGCGCCGGGTTCTCGAAACTGCAGCACGGCTTTTCGTACACGGTGTCGATCATGGTGCAGAACACCCCGTGGGTGGTGTGGGACAAGTTCCGCAAGGCCACGGTGAGGGATTACCCAAACGATTTGCTGCCCTCGAAGATGACTCATCTGTTGGCCCATGTCGGCGGTACGACATGTGAGTTCGTGATGCCACTGGTGCTGCTGTTCTCGCCGTATCGCGGGCTGACGTGGATTGCCATCATCTCGATTTGGATGCTGCACACATTCATCATCTCGACCTTCCCGCTTGCGGTTCCGCTGGAATGGAACGTGTTCTTCATGTTCTGCGTGGCGTTCCTGTTCTCAAACTTCCACGCCAGCGAGGGATACGGGCTGGGAGATATGAATCCTGCCTTGCTCGCAGTGGTTGTTGTCGCCGCACTGTTCCCGATCGTGCTCGGTGCAATCTGGCCGCAGTATGTGTCCTTCCTCGTCGGGATGAAGCAGTACGCCGGCAACTGGGCTTCGGCGTCGTTCTCGTTCCGTAACAAGTCGATGGAAGACCGAATCAACGAGCGGATCGTCAAGTCGGCAGACAATCAGATCGACCAGATCGAGCCATTGTTTGGTAAGGAGATCTCGGAAATCTTCATTCAGAAGGCCGTTGCGTTCCGCATGATGCATCCAATGGGACGGATGCACATGAGCGCCTTGATGCGCCATACGCCGAGCCTCGATGATCGCGTGCAGCGCGAGGGCGAGTTCGTCAGCAATGTGCTCACCGGATGGAACTTCGGCGACGGCCACTGTATCGATGAGCGTTTGATCGGGGCGATGCAGGAGCGTTGCCAGTACGAGCCTGGTGACGTCGTCGTCGCATGGACTGAATCACAACCTGCGTTCAGCAAGAAGGTTCAGTATCGGGTGATCGATGCTGCCCTCGGCTGCGTCGAGAAGGGTTGGTATCACAATGACGATGCCGCCCACGAGCAGCCGTGGCTGCCGAACGGTCCGATTCCACACACCGTCACCTGGACTTTGCCTGGCTACATCGCCCCAGGCGTTGCCCATCCCGGCACGGGTGGACGCACATGATCCCGCGCTCTGTTTTGGATGCTGGAATCCGAGATCGGTCGGTGCTCCAATCGGAGCATTGGCCCGTCGCACTGTGACGCAGTGACCGTTGCGATCATCGTTGGGGCCGGACCGAATGGGCTGGCCGCGGCCGCTCGCCTCGCTCGGGCGGGTTTAGAAGTCACCGTCCTCGAAGCGAGCGATTCCATCGGCGGAGGCACTCGCAGTGCCGAGATGATCGTGCCCGGCCTGCTGCACGATCACTGCTCGGCATTTCATCCAATTGCGGCCGCCTCGCCATTCCTCACCACACTTGGTCTTGGCGCGTACGGACTGCGGTGGCTGTATCCCGATGTCGATTGTGTACATCCGTTGGACGATGGCACCGCCGGCAACTTCTATCGGTCCGTAGACCGCACGGCCGAAGGCCTGGGAATCGACGGGCGGCGGTGGCGGCAGATCTTCGAACCGTTGCTGGCTCGATTCGGCGACGTGTTGGCCGACAGCACGCAACCTGTGCTTCGGGTCCCCCGCCACCCCGTGGCACTCGCGCGGTTCGGCGCTGCAGCGGCGCTCCCGGCGACAGGGCTCGCTCGGGCCTGGAAGACAGAGCAGGCTCAAGCGCTGTGGGGCGGGGTCGCTGCGCACGCGTTCCACCGGTTGGATCGACCGTTCACCAGCGCAGTCGGCATGATGTTGTTGTTGGCCGGACACGCTGAGGGTTGGCCGGTGGCAGAAGGCGGTTCCCAGGCCATAGCCGACGCGCTTGCTTCAGACATCCGGGCCAACGGAGGAACGATCGAGACGGGTCATCGCGTGACGTCTCGCAGCGACCTGCCCAACTGTGACGTCCTGATGCTTGACGTTGCTCCATCCGCGGCGGCCGAAATACTCGGCGATCAGCTACCTCGCCGCGTCGCGCGCTCCTATCGCGCGTTCAAACACGGGCCAGGTGCATTCAAGGTTGACTTCGCTGTTGAGGCTGGGGTCCCGTGGACTGCGGATAGTGCGCGGGCAGCGGGAACGGTCCATCTCGGCGGCAATCTCGCAGAGACTGTGAGCAACGAGGCTGCAGTCCACCGTGGCGTCATGCCAGAGACGCCGTTCGTGCTTGTGGGTCAGCAGTACCTGGCGGACCCTGGCCGGTCTGTCGGTAACGTGCACCCGGTCTGGAGCTATGCACACGTACCAAACGGATACACTGGCGATGCAACGGAATCGATCATCACCCAGATCGAGCGGTTTGCACCAGGATTTCGTGAGCGCATTGTTGGGATGGCCGTCAGGACTACCAACGAGATGTCGGTTCACAATGCAAACTTCGTCGGCGGCGACATCATCGGCGGTGCGTCATCGCCTACGCAGCTGCTCTTCAGGCCTCGCTTGGCGCTCGACCCGTACTTCACCGGTATCCGAGGCACCTACCTTTGCTCGGCATCCACACCACCAGGGGCCGGCGCCCACGGCATGTGCGGCGCGAATGCTGCATCACGCGCGCTAGCTGAACTCGGCGTCAGGTCGCCCTAGAGAGTGAAGTGCTTGCCCAGCAACACCCGCTTTTAACGCTGGAGCATCACGGGGTATCCGTTCAGCAGCACATCGAACACCGGGCCTTCCCAGTGCAACTTGATGCCGATGCGGTGCTCGTGGCCACCCTGCGCAACGGGTCCATGCTCCACGGGCCGCCACACCCCACCAGCCAACCAACGCTCCTCTAATTCCCCGGCTCGGTTCCGTCCCTCGGTACTTACATCGCTCAGTCGGTCGCGCTCCGTCCCTCGGTACTGCCGCGTCGGCCGCCACCAAGGTGAGCTTTGACTAAAACTGACGCGATGACTGACGCGATCAACAGTTTACCGATGCTTCGGTCGGCAATCCTCGATGACCTCGACGAGCTGGCTCGATTGCATGTGGACATTTGGCGAGACACCTACAGGGACCTGGCCCCTACGTCCGCATATGAAGCGCTCGACCTTCCCGCCCGAACCGAGCATTGGGCCGACCTCCTCGGTCGAGGCCCGTCATCGACGACCATCGTGGCTGAAGAGCCGGCTGAGCATGGGCATGCCGGGCGACTTGTGGCGTTCGGACACGCCGGCCCCGCCACGCACGAACTCGTAGGCAATGGCGGAGAACTCGTGCATCTCTTCGTGCATCGAGATTTTCAGCGGTCAGGGCTGGGATACCAACTCTTTCAGGAACTGATGCTGTTCTTATGTACGGCAGGCCACAGCAAGGTGGTTCTCGATGTCGTCGAAGGCAATGACCATGCCGTCCGTTTCTACGAGCGAGCAGGCGGCGCCCTCACCGGAAGCCACGTCACCGGCCAACTGTGGCGATCGAAAAATCTCACCTTCACCTGGAACTGCGCTTCAGGTCCAGCCCATGTGAACTGACGAAATGGGTCAAGATTCACTCAGAGTGTGTCGACGGGAAGTCCCATATGTCGACAGGAAATTTTCCCCACCCTCAGGCTGCACTTCGTAAGCGGTTCGGTGGGAGGTCGCGTGTTCCAACTCTGGCCAGAATCCTTGTCGGAGTCGCCGTAGCTACATCGGGCCTCGGGGTGCTTGCCGTCAACCCGGCCAACGGCGCTGTCGACCTACAGCGTCCTGTGAACGAGCGTCTCGCCGGAGGACAACAGACATGCGTGGTGATCTCCGATGGCGGAGTGCGCTGCTGGGGCAACAACAGTGGCGGGCAGATGGGGGTAGGCGGCGGCACCCCGACATCGAACGTTGACCTGGGTGGCATTCGCGCCGCTGCGGTGACCTCCGGGTCGCACTCGTGCGCGTTACTGGTCGATGGCAACGTGCGTTGCTGGGGTAATGCAACGGCAGAGCTGGGCGGGTCCAGCCAATCGACCAACATCAATTTCGGAGCCGGCATCACCGCATCGCAGATTGCGAGCACCAACTCACATACCTGCGCAATCGTGACCGGCAACGAACTTCGTTGCTGGGGCGAACCCTCGTCGGGGCAGCTCGGCGGATCGTCGCTGACGACATCAGTGGTCTTCGAGCCGGGCGTGACCGTGAAGCAGGTCGCCGCAAGCATTGGGAATACCTGTGTTGTGACATCCACGGACGATGCGCGGTGCTGGGGTTACAACACCGAAGGCCAGCTGGGTGGTTCCTCACAGACAACCAACATCAACTTCGGCGGTCCGAAGGTCGCACAGATCGAAGCTGGCGACTGGCACTACTGCGCCATCCTCGTAGGCGGAAGCGTTCGCTGTTGGGGATGGAACGACGGTGGCTCACTCGGCGGCTCCTCGGTCTCCACTGCCGTTGATCTGGGTGGCGCCACAGCAATCGACATCGCCGCCGGACGCAGCCACTCCTGCGCGTTGCTTTCCGACGGCAACGTGCGCTGTTGGGGCTCAGATGCCTCCGGCCAGCTCGCCGGTTCCTCCCGGCTGCTCAACGTGAACCTTGGCGGAGCAACTGCGGTTGCCGTCGACGCCGGCTGGGCCAACACGTGCGTTGTCCTCAGCACCGGCGCAGTGCGCTGTTGGGGCCAAACGCTGTACGGCGCAACGGGCGGAGGGACGAACCTCCTGGACGTGGACATGGGCACGGCCAACGTGCTCAACACCCCAACGACCACAACCACTACGACGAGCAGCACTACGAGCACCAGTACAACCACAACCAGCACCACTACCACGACGCTTGCAGCAACGACGACCAGCACCACCACGACGGAGCCAACGACCACAAGCACCACGGTGGCACCAACAACCTCAAGCACGACTACCAGCACGACAACCACATCACCGACCACCGTGGCGACCACCGTCGCGACAACATCTCCGCCCACTGTTGCAACGACCTTGGCTCCGACCACGCCAGCCCCAACCACGGCAGCCCCAACCACTGCAGTCACGACACTCGCACCCGTGTTGTTGTCTCCTGTCACGGCCGCTGCGCCGACGCAACCAGCAATAACAAGCGCGCCGACTACCGCTGCTACCACGACCGCTGCACCGACTGCTGCAGCGACCACGGCCAGGCCGACTGCCGCCGGTGCCCCGACCACGGCCTCACCGACAACGGTCGTCTCGCCCACCTCCACGACGAAACCCCGCTCCCTAGCGCTCGTTGCTCCGACGGCAGCCAATGCTGCGGCGGCGAAGACCGCGGCAGCAGCGACGAAAGCCCAAAAGGCGTCGACAGCTGCGGCAAAAAAGGCCGCAACTGCCGCAAACGCTGCGAAGGCCGCTCAAGCCGCCGCAAAAGCGAACCCCACGACCGCGAACAAGAAGGCGGTAGCAGCGACGAAAGCCACAGCCGCGAAGGCCGCAGCAGCCGCCAAGCAATCGAAGGCTGCGGCCTCGAAGGCAACGACGGCAGCCAAGCAGGCAAAGGCAGCAGCCACCAAGGCCGGCAACGCCACGAAGCAAGCGTCAACTCCTTTGAAATCACCGGCGAAGACACCCGTTCAGAAGAAGGCGCCAGCAGCGGCCAAGGCCCCGGCCGCGGTCAAGCAGGCTCCAGCGAAACTGAAGACCAAAGCAGCGACCAAAGCAGCCGCAACGAAGGCCGCCGCGTCGAAGGCCGCGACCAAAGCCGGAGCCGCCAAGTCCGCGGCCAAAGCCGCCGTCAAAGCACCCCTCCCGAGCAAGGCAGGTGCGAAAGCAGCGGCTACGGCAGGAACCAAAGCTGCAGCGAAAGCAGGAACGAAGGCAGCCGCCAAAGCCGGAGCAGCAAAGTCAGCCGCTAAAGCCGCCGTCAAGGCACCCATCAAGGTTCCGACCAAAGCAGCCACCAAGTCAGCCGCAAAATCACCGGCCAAGACAGCCACCAAGTCCTCAGCTCAGTCAGCGGCGAAGGCGCCAACAAAGGCTGGCGCAAACTCACAAACCAAAACTGCGGCGAAATCTTCCTCGAAGGCACCCACAGCAAAGGCACCCACAGCGGCGAAGACGCCTGCAACGGTCACGAAAGCGACTGCGAAATCCGCTAACAAAATCCCAGCCAAGAAGGCCACGACCAAGTCGGGCAAGTAGCAGCCAGGGGCCCTCACCGGAACCGGTCCCAAGACGTGCCGTGAACGGTCGCAGAAATCTGTTCCCGAGCCGCCGACCGCTTAGTGTCGCCTGTTGCGCCGCTTGCGACGCTACGTTCGCCGGAACGCAAACCCGAGGAGAGAGCTATGACCACGACCGAACTCCCGACCATTCCTGACGGCGTAGACGCTGACGAAACGATTCGGTTCGTCACCGACAACACCCCCACCACCTTCCTGTGGAACTACGAGCGGTCACGCCCGCAACTGGTGACGCTCTACAACAAGGCGATGTCGTCGCAGTGGTCAAGTGTGACCGAGCTTGACTGGTCTACACCTGTCGACCCCGAGCAAATCATCGACTGGAACTCTCCGGTGATGGTGCTGGCCAAAGCGGCGAAAGATCTCCCTGGGTCTCCGCTCAAGTCGTGGGGCGGCAAGGAGTTCACACAACTCGGGCTCGAGTCGTTGTAGGCTTCGCTCAGCCAGTTTGTGCATGGTGAACAGGGCGCGATGCTCACAGCGGCGAAGATCACGTCCACCGTGCCGTGGATGGATGCGAAATACTACGCAGCGACGCAGACAATCGACGAGGCACGGCACACCGAGGTGTTCCAGCGTTACCTCAGCGAGAAGGTGGGCGAGCAATACCCCATGGGGCCGTTCCTCCAAGACCAGGTATTCGGGTTGTTGGAGGACTCACGCTGGGACATGGCATACCTAGGTATGCAGATCATCATCGAGAGCCTGGCGCTGGCAGCGTTCGGCGAAATGCTGCGCCGTGTCGATGAACCATTGCTGCGAAAACTACTTCGCTACGTGCTGGCCGACGAAGCGCGCCACGTTGCGTTCGGGATCCTCACCCTTGGCGAGTACTACCAGGAACTCACCGAAGCAGAGCTCAAAGACCGGCAAGAGTTTCTTGCCGAAAACACCCTGCGCAACCGCTCCCGGTCCACCACGCCAGAGATGTGGGAGCGCCTTGGCGTCAGCGTCGACAAGGTGCTTCCGTACCTGATGCAAGCTGCTGGCAGCCTGGGCCTCGACCCAGGCGCAGCATTTCAGAAGGCGTTCTTCTCGAAGCTCGTGCCCAACGTGCGCAAGCTCGGGCTCCTCGATGCGAACAATGGCTACCTCCGACGTCTCTGGGACGACGCCGGCCTGCTGAAGTACCAGTTCGACGACGACACCGCCGCTGACTACGAGCAATACGACGCGGTTGCCCAAGATCGTGCCCAAGATCGTGCCCAGCAGGCCAGCACATCTCAAAGCTGACCGAAGGCTGCCGCCAACCGGCAGCCCGTCAATCAAGGTGATCTCAGGCAGGTAGCTGCGTGATCCAGTACTGAGCCGTGTCGGGCCCTGGCGTTCCGAACCGGGCATTGACCGCCCACAACCGTCCTGCTTGCAACGCAATAGTTGATGCAACGTCGAGGTTCCCCGGGCTGGTGATCTCGGCAACGAGTTCGCCGGAACGCAGGTTGTTGTCCAACTCGATCTGGGCCACCAGGTTGCTCCGGTTACGCATCACGTACAGGTCGTTGCCGTGCGGTTCGAGTCCGTCGCCGTTTGTTACCAGGTAGCCGTTCAGATCAATCGCGCTGGCTTCCCCGGTAGCTGGATCCACACGCCATAGCAACCCTGGCCCGCCCTGCACGATGACCAGCGCACCACGTAACGCGACGATTCCGTTACCACTGGCCCCGTTGGTCAGCGGGAGGATCGACAGTGCGTCGGCCGGTGGCAGATCACCGTTTCGTGGTGTCTTGATCACGACGAGAAGCGACCGCCTGGAGTCCGTGACATACACCGCGTCGCGGGTGATTGCGACGTCGTTCAGGAACCCCGCACCTGCCGCACCGGGGACGACGAAGGTCCGCAAAATCTCGCCTGTTCGTGCATCCACAACCCGTACCTCTCCGGTGCCACCACCGGCAACCCACAGCCTGTCGGAACGGGTGTCGTGATCCACGCCGACAGAAACGCGGCCCGTCGTTCCAGGCGTAAGCACCCCGCCCTGGCCGGTCCGCGCATCGGTCTTCCAGATCGCGCCATTGGCGAGCGACCCGACATACAGGCTGGTGCCGTGACCGGCGGTAATACCTTCAGGGCGCCACCCGTCAGGAAGGTTGATGCGGG
>JAYSSK010000312.1:0-5790 GCA_043720595.1 Acidimicrobiia bacterium | reverse complement strand
TGGCGAACGCCTTGGCCACAGCAGGGTCCTTCAGACCCTCCCACGACGAGAGCGACGGGAACTGCTCAATCACATAGTCAGGAGCGAACCAGCCGATTTTGCCGATCACGCCAAGTGGGCCGTCGTTCGACACGCTGGCGTCGTCCAGGTACTTCTGCTCGTCTGCAGCCACACCGGACGGCCAGATTTCAAGCACCGCGTCGACGTCGCCTGCGGCAAGACCGGCGAACATTGTGTTCTCGTCGATCTTCACGATCTCGACCGGGTTGCCGAGCTGCGTGGTGATGAGTTCAGCCGCAATAGCGGTGTTCACGGCAGAGGCGGTCCAGGCGTTCTCGACCAGTTTGATGGTCGGCTTATCGCCCGCTGAGCTGTCCGACGCCGAGCTGCCACATGCGGCGGCGAACAGCGAGATGGCCAGCAACGAGGCGAACGCACGGGTTCGACGCATAGTGATTCCTCCTTGTCCCGACCCCTCGGACGGAACGATGCCAAACAGTGTTCCACATCGTGGACCTGTTCTGCCTGATGGAACCGAATCACGAGCAGCCTTGTACGGACTCTCGTAGGATTCGCCTCACTGGGTCAATGCGCAGAGGTGCGCTCACCGAACGCCCGGGGTGAGGTCGTTTGCATCGTGATCGAGGTCCGTTCGCTGTGGAAGGTCTTCGGACCTGGCGACCACCATCGGGGTATTGGCGCAGCCCAGGCTGGCGCATCCCGAGCCGACATCGTTGCATCCACCGGCCAGACCATCGGCGTTCGCGACGTCTCGTTCGACGTCGCCCAGGGCGAATCGTTCGTGGTCATGGGCCTCTCGGGAAGCGGCAAGTCCACGCTGATCCGGTGCTTGTCCGGGCTGCACAGCATTTCCCAGGGCGACGTCACCATCGACGGAACATCATTGGTGGGAATCTCCGACGACCGGTTGCGCGAACTGCGGCGTTCGAAGTTCGCCATGGTGTTTCAGCATTTCGGGCTGTTCCCCCACCGCAAGGTGATCGACAACGCGGCCTACGGGCTGGAAGTACAGGGCATGGGAAAAGATGCTCGCCGAGCAAAGGCTGGCGACATTCTTTCGCTCGTCGGCCTCGACGGCTGGGCCGACCATTACCCCGATCAACTATCGGGTGGAATGCAACAACGGGTCGGTCTCGCACGTGCCCTCGCGCTCGACCCGGAGATCCTGTTCTTCGACGAACCTTTCTCAGCGCTCGACCCGCTCATCCGTCACGACATGCAGAACGAACTGCTCCGGCTCCAGGCCGAGCAACGGCGCACCATCGTGTTCATCACGCACGACTTCGATGAGGCGTTGCGCCTGGGTGATCGCATCGCAGTGATGAAGGACGGCGTGTTCGAGCAGGTCGGCACGCCTGAAGCAGTGGTTGCGCATCCGGCCACCCCATATGTCACGGCGTTCACCCGCGACGTCCCGGTCGCCAAAGTCATCCGTGTGCATACCGTGATGACGGCGCTTCCAGAGGGACCCAGCGCTTCGGGCCGGCACGTGTTGTCGACCGACACGTTGGAGACAATCGTTCCGATGTTTCTCGCCGACCCTGCAGCCGTTGAGGTGAGGGACCCCGCCGGCGAGACGGTGGGGCTGATCTCCGGAAGCCAGGTTGCCGCTGCGCTCACGGGCCGCTCGGCATGACAGCGGTGGCTGGCCAACGACGAGTGTGGGTGACTACTCGGCTGCGGGTTGCCCCCCGGGACGTGGTTTTTGTGGCGGTTTGTGCCGTCGCTGTGGTCGTTGCCTGGCGGTTCGGAGTAGGCGAGCCCATCAACCGACTACAGCGTTGGGTGCGCGATAGCCAGCAGAGCCATCCGCTTTTCACGTGGGGGTTTACACCGGTCTCGCGGTTCCTCCGGTGGGCCGTAGAGCACCTTGAAGACTTCCTGAACTGGCTGCCATGGCCGCTGATCCCCGCGTTGAGCGCGGTGCTGCTGTTCGTTCGGAAACGACGGCTCAGTGCAGTGGTCGTGGGTGCAATCGCGACACTCCCCCATTTCCTCGATCTCACGAAGCCTGCGATGGAGACGCTGGCGCTGATGATTGTGTCGGTTGGCGTGTCGTTGCTGGTCGGTGTCCCGCTTGGCATCGTGTCCGCATCGTCAGCGCGCGTTGATTCGCTCCTGCGGCCGTTGCTTGATGCGATGCAGACGGTTCCGTCGACGGTGTATCTCATCCCCGCGTCGCTGTTCTTTGGCATCGGCCCCGTTCCAGCTGCTGTCGCGACCGTCATCTTTGCGTTGCCGCCCGCCGTGCGACTGACGGCGCTCGGAATTCGCAGTGTGCCCGAGCAGACCATCGAGGCCGGTCGGATGTTCGGTGCGTCCAGGTGGCAACTGCTTCGTCAGGTGCAGTTGCCGCTCGCGCTGCCGTCCATCGCGACGGGAATCAACCAGACCATCATGATGGCGCTCGGCATCATCGTTGTAGCCGCGCTAGTTGGTGCGGCTGGTCTCGGCCAAGAGGTGCTGGGCACACTTCGTCTTCGTTCACCGGGCCGCGGCATTCTGGTTGGCGTGGCCATTGTTGCGCTGGCCACGGTGCTGGACCGGGTGAGCGCATCGTTCATCACCGACCGGCGAAGGCGGGCCCGCACACTCCGGTCCACTGCGCTCTGCTCCCTGGGTCTGGCGGTCGTTGCGTTTGCTGCCTGGGCACTAGCCAAATCGATGCTGGACGACACCAAGTTGGTCGACTGGGTCGACGATGCAATTCTGTGGATCCGCGATCACGGCCGGTGGATCACACGCCCCACGAACGACTTCATCATTCGAGAGATCTTGATTCGAGCGAGGGATTTCCTCACCGACACCGTTCCGGCCCCGTTGCTGGTGATCGCTGCTGCCTTACTTGGCTTCGCTGCAAAGGGGTGGAAGTTGGCTCTCGGTATTGTATGTGGACTAACCATCGTGGGCCTGGTTGGGATGTGGGCTACGTCCATCGAAACGCTCGTTCAGGTCATCACGGCTACCGTCGTCAGCGCGCTCATTGCTCTGCCGATCGGGGTGTACATCGGGCGACGCCCCCGCCTAGAGTCCGTGGTCTCGCCCGTGATGGACGCGTTGCAGACCATCCCATCGCTCATCTACACAATCCCGTTCGTGATGATCTTCAGTGTGTCGGTTGTTCCGGGTGGCATCATCGCCTCGTCGCTCTATGCCATTCCGGCGGGCATCAGGCTGGCGGCGCTTGGCATCAGGCAGGTTCCTGTGGCACCGATCGAAGCGGCCACCAGCTTCGGAGCTTCATCTCGTCAGATTCTGTGGGGCGTCCGTCTCCCGTTGGCGCTGCCGACCATCATGCTGGCGCTGAACCAGATCATCATGATGGTCTTGTCGATGGTGGTCATTGCCGGCATGACCGGGTCTGGCGCGCTGGGGTATCGGGCGGTAGAGGCGTTGACTCGTTCCAACACCGGGTTGGGTGCCGAGGTCGGCATCGCCATCGTGGTGATGGCGATGGTGCTCGACCGGCTTACTCAGGCTTTGGCGCAGGAACGCCGTCCGGCTCACGCGTAGCTGCTGCTGCTCCCCGAGCTGCCGCTCGACCTTTCGATGCGTCGCGAAACGGAGCAAACTGCACCAGCGCAACCCCGGCGATGGTGACGGCGCCACCGATGATCACCAGCAAGGACAAACGCTCATCGAGCAGCAGCCAGCCGAGCAGCACACCGAAGACGGTTGCGAGGTACGCCGCAGAACCTGACGCCATCACCGAGCCACGAGAGAGCAGCGCCGAATACATCACGAACGAGAGTGCAAGCCCGATGAAGGCCAAGTAGGCGAAGGTCAGCCAGAACATCGGCGTGAAGTTGAACGTCGAACGATCGTCGGGCACCGACATGATGCCGATGACCGCAGCCGAGACGGCGAGCTGGCAGCCGACCAGCATTCGCTTGTCCAGCTCTTCGAGCGGATAGCGCTTGTAGAGGACCGAGCCGATGGCCGTGAAGAACCCGCCGCCGAGGCCGTACAGGATCCCCACGATTCCGATGTCGCCGTGGAGTGACCGCCACCCCACAATGACGGTACCGAGAAGGCCGATGATCAGTCCACTTACTACCAGTCGCGTCACCTTGTCGTGGAGGATCATCACTGCCAGGAGAGCTGTGAACAAGGGCATGGTGTTGGAGAAGATGGCGACGAGTCCGGCAGGTATCTGCTTCGCTGCAAGGAACAGACATGCGGTGGAGATGCCGGTCATGAAGAACCCGATGCATGCAACACCGATCAGTTCTTGGCGCCCCTTCGGCCACCGTGCACCACTTCGACGGGCCAGGAGCAGCAGCAACGACGCTCCCACTACTGCTCGAACTGCCGCAATGGTAAGCGGTGGGCCATAGCGCCCGGCGTATCGCATCGCCACCGAGTTCATGCCCCAGCAGAAGGCCACCCCGACAAACAGCACAGGGATCGGAACTCGCTTCATCGGCTCACCGTAGCGACCCCAGCCCCGAATTTCGTCAGTCGGCCTTTCACACCTCGTGCGCGAAATCGGTCGCAGACCGATGTGGGGCACAAGTTGCGGATGATCTCATGCCAGCAGCGCGGGGTAGTAGTTCTCCGCCCCGATCGCCTGGACGTCTTTCAGCCAGCTTCCTTCGTAGGCGGCGGACCCGGTGACAGTGTCGGAGGATTCCAGGTTCCACGCCTGGCGCTTGTAGGTCCAGTTCTCGGGTGCGAGCCGATGTGCTTCACGCCAATGTGGAATCGCTGCCTCGTGTCTATCCGTGCGATGCAGGTGTTGCCCAAGTTCGAAGTGGGCGGCAGCGAGTGCGGAATCGTGAGACCTGGGCTGCGAACGCGCAATCACTTCGTCGGGCGGCAGCACATATCGACTCGCCGACCCATGCTCTGCCCAATCGAGCAGCATGTCGAGATATTGCTGCGGCTCGATGCGCATGCCTCGTATGGCGTCGATCACCGCTCGCTGCGCCGGGGGCAGCTCGACATCTTCAGGCACGTTGAGCATGTCGGTGACCGGCGTACTGCCAGGCCACGCAGGCTCGGCCGGCCGAACGATCATTCCATGCTCGTCGATCCACACACTGGTCGGGACGTTCACCACGCCGAGCAACTCGCCCAGCGAGTGTGCGGCGTCGATCAAGGACGGATGCTCGGGAGCAGCAGCTTCGATCCACGGTCGTGCAGCTTCGACTCCGCCGGTGTCGAGGGCGACGGTCACGATCTCGATGCCAGCTGCGTTGAGTTGGTTGCGCAGTGCCTGCCACACGGGCAGGTCGAGGCGGCATCCTCACCAGGAGGCCCAAGCGACCAACACCACCTTTTGCGGACGCAAGTCGGCGAGGCGCACCGGATTCCCGGCGAGATCGGGCAACACGATGTCGGGTACCTGAGCTGTTGTCAGTGCCTTCCCGGTGATGCCGGTTTCCGGTCCGAGCGCGAAGAGGTCTGCCGCCTCGTTTCTCACCAACGGCATACCGAGGCGCTCTGACAGCTCAGCCACATCAAGGTTCCCATCGGGTTGGTGAGCCCCGGGAAGCGGGACACAAACCTCGCCCTTGCAGGCACCTTCCGGTTTGATTTCCCAACCTGTGCGAGCAGTAAACGCAGCAGGCGATACGGAAAGACTTTCGAGAATCATGAGGCTCCAGTCACCTCAACGGGGATTCCGTTGAGCACGGCGTTGTTGGAAACACTGTCGAGCAGATCGCCCGGCGATAGCACATTGGTGTTCACGCCCGGGTAGCGGGCGCCGACGGCGAGCCGCATTCCAGGTCCGTCATTGCCCCAGCCGTGCGGCAGGCTCACCAC
>JAYSSK010000311.1:0-16937 GCA_043720595.1 Acidimicrobiia bacterium | reverse complement strand
GTAGAGGGCGTAGCCCCCGGAATGGCCACCGTGCGCCACAACGATTCCCTCGCAAGGTCCGTCAGCAGGAACGTGGAGTGCGGCGGAGATCTGGAACTGGCGGTTGCGGAGGTTCGGGGCGAGCATTTCGGGGATCGATGAAATCCCGGGGTGGTACACGTAGCGTTCTCGGCGGAAGCGTCGGTCCCCGTGGAGGCCGGGTTGGTTGTTGAGCGGCAGGACCTGGTGTCGCTGGGCCTCGGTCCACCACAGTGCCTGGAGTTCGGCAAGTTTGTCGGGGTGTTCCGCGGCGATGTCGCGGCATTCCGAGAAGTCGTTGGCGACGTTGTAGAGCTCCCAGATGTCGTCGTCGAAGGATCGTTTTGCATCGGAGCCGTCGTAGGCCATCCGTGTGGGCGGGTGGAACACGACCGCTTTCCAGCCGTCGTGGTACAACGCGCGAGAGCCGAGCATCTCGTAGTACTGGGTGACATGCGCGCTTATTGCATCGCCATCGGTGAGCGACGGCGCGAAGCTGGTCCCATCGAAAGCGGACTGCTCGACACCGTTGATTTGCGCGGGTGCCTTGATCCCGATCAGATCGAGCAGCGTCGGAGTGATGTCGATGGCGTGGACGTACTGTGGCCGAACAGCGCCAGGATCGGTTAGGCCGCGCGGCCAGTGGAATACCAAGGGGTCGCAGACTCCGCCCTCGTGCGTGTCGCGCTTGAAACGCTTGAGCGGCGTGTTCCCGGCCCATGCCCAACCCCACGGGTAATGATTGTTGGCGTGTGGTCCACCGAGATCGTCGATGCGCCGAAGGTTCTCTTCAAGGCTCTCGGGTACAAAGTTGAAGAAGTACTGCTCGTTGAACGATCCAGTGGGTCCTCCTTCAGCTGACGCGCCGTTGTCGCTCATGATCAGCACAATCGTGTTGTCGAGTTCGCCGAGCCGCTCGATGAAATCGATGACTCGTCCGACCTGCGCGTCGGTGTGCGTCATAAAGCCGGCGTAGACCTCCATCATGCGCGCATACAAAAGTTGTTCTTCAGCGCCAATCGTCGCCCACTCCGGGACCCACGACGGCCGTTCGGATAGCTCGGTTCCGGGAGGGAGTAGGCCCGAAGCCACTTGGCGCGCAAAGACCTGATCGCGCCACGCGTCCCAGCCGTGATCGAATTGTCCACGGTAGGCATCAATGTATTTCTGTGGTGCCTGATGCGGTGCGTGACACGCGCCTGGCGCGAAGTACATGAGGAACGGCTTGTCGTCGGAATAGGAGCGCAGGTCCTTCAGGAAGGAGATCGCGTGATCGGCGAGATCTTCGGTGAGGTGGTAGCCCTCATCGGGCGTGGACGCTGGGTAGACCTGATGGTTGTCGGCGATCAGGTCCGGGTGGTACTGGTCGGTTTCGCCTCCGAGGAACCCGTAGTAGCGCTCGAAGCCTTTGCTGAGTGGCCAGTGATGGCGAGGCGCGCCGAGGCTCATCTCGGTGGCCGGCGCAAGATGCCACTTGCCAAGCGCGAACGTGGCGTAACCGTTGCGAACCAGGATCTCGGGAAGGAAACCGTTCTCGGGCTGGATCGTTGCGTCGTAGCCGGGGAAACCGGAGGAAAACTCCACAATGCGTGCCATGCCGCTGGCGTGATGATTGCGTCCCGTCATCAGACACGCACGGGTGGGGGAGCACAAGGCGGTCGTGTGGTAGTTGCTGTACCGGAGGCCGCCACTCGCGAGACGGTCGAACGTCGGCGTCGCAATGTCGGACCCGTAACAACCGACCTGCGCGTAACCGACGTCGTCGAGCAACACGATCACGACGTTCGGCGTACCCTCTGGCGCACGTTCGATGTCGGGCCACGCAGCAGTTGAGTCGGCGAACGTGGTGCCCACCGTGCCCGTGAAGTCTTTCAGCTTCCCCATCTTTCCTGTTCCTCCTGTGTCGGGGTGCCGGGTCCCTGACCGGGCCTGGCAAACCCCAAGCTAGTTAACCGGAAGTGCACTCACTGAGGGCGAGACGATCAACCGAACAGTTTGTGACGTGTCGAGCACCGGCACCGCTCTCACGCGGGTCTAGTTCGCGTCATCCTCGAAAGTTTCGCCGTCAGGACGTGCGGCCGAGAATTTCCGTAAGCATGCGGACGAATTTCGACTCGTCGGCGTCGATGGCAAAGTGGACGTTGGCGGGCTTGTTTGGGCGTGTACGGAAGTCGCAGACGGTGCGGCCGGCGGACAGCTCCGCGTTCACCTCGACGTCGACCGGGATGAACTGAGTCGTGATGATCGTCGGGTCGATGATGGCGCATACCGCGAGCGCGTCGTGGATGGGGGCAGCGCCTACGCGATGCAGGATCGGTTGGGTCGCTTTGTAACCGGCGATGCGTTGGAGAACGAAACGCGCAGCGGCTTCACCGGCGGGTGTGCCGAGGTCGCGCAGCCGCTGCGCATCCTCGGTGGACAGCAGGGCACGATGGGTAGCGTCGAGCGGGACCATGCGAATTGGCCTGCCGCAGTTGATGACGACCCTCGCCGCCTCCGGGTCGATCATGACGTTGAACTCGGCGGAGTGCGTGAGGTTCCCCATGTGGTGCGCACCACCCATGATCACGATCTCCGGGATCGCGTCCAGGATGCGCGGCTCCTTCTGCATCGCCATCGCGATGTTGGTCAGCGGGCCGACCGGGCACAGCACGATGTCGCCGTCTGATGCAAGGTACGTGTCGATCAGCCAATCGACGGCGTGCTCGGGTCGCAGCGTGGCACCACGAGAACACGGCGGCAGATCGAGCAGGTTCTTGTGGATGATTGCTGCCATGCCAATTTCCGTCTGTGCACGGACGATCGGGCGATCCATGCCGCGGGTCACCGGAATCTCCGGCATCCCAATCCAGTCGAAGACGCGCAGTGTGTTCTCGGTTGTGTACTCCACTCCGGTGTTGCCGTTCACGGTGGTCGCACCCACTAGCTCAATGTCGGGCGAGAGCGCTGCGGTCATGAGCGCAACGGCATCGTCTGTTCCAGTGTCAACATCGAGAATCACTTTGGTCGGCATCAATGGAGTCTGCCGCGCTCGGTCACAGCTTCGCGTTCGGGTGGGCTGACTCGGCCCCGATTCCTAGGTGGGGAGGAATCAGCTCAAGAACAGAGCGCAGCTGCCTACATCGGCACGGGTAAACGCACCACAAAGCGAGCGCCCTCGATGCTCGGCTCGATGCTGACGGTACCTCCATGGCCGTCGAGGATCTCGCGGGCGATGGACAATCCGAGGCCTGAACCACCCGAATGCCGACTCCTGGAATCGTCGAGCCGCGCGAACCGGTCGAAGACTCGGTCGCGTTCCGCGACGTCGATCCCGGGGCCGTCATCCTGAACAACCAACGTGGCGAATCCTTCCCCCATCTCAACTGCAACGGAGATCTTTGAAACCGCGTACCGCGACGCGTTCTCGAGAAGGTTCCGCAGGACCTGGGCGAGCTGATCAGCATTTCCTCGAACCTCGACCGGGGCCACTGCCGTGAGGTCGATCCTGACGGGTGATCTGGGCTGAAGTCGGAGGGCTTCGGTCCGCACGACGTCATCGAGGTCCACTGCGGTGAATTGCTCCACCTTCACACCGTTATCGGACTTCGCGAGGAACAGCAGGTCGGAAACCAGTCGCGTCATCCGGCGGTTGTCCTGGACAAGCGACTCCGCAAGGCTTTCCCACTGGACTGACGACGGATGCGCCAGTGCGACTTCCAAGTCGGCCAGGCTTGCGGCCAGTGGGCTCTGAAGCTCATGAGACGCGTCGGCTACGAACCGACGTTGACGGTCCGACGAGCCCTCGAGGCGGGCGAGCATCAGATTCATGCTGCGCGCCAATCGGCCGATTTCATCGTCGACGGGTGGCTCCGGAATCCGACGCGAAAGATGTCCGTCGCCGATCTCGGAAACTTTTCGTTGCATTGTGTCGACTGGACGCAGCGCCGCGCCGACGAAGAACCAACTGGCAACGACGACGATGAGCAGAAGAATCGGGAACGAGATCTGAAGGGTCCTCCTCGCCGCTGCGACGCTTTCGTGCACGCCGTCCAGGCTGAGAGCCACGTAGGCGGTAATCGGTCCGCGGGGGGTCTGCGCGCCGAACGCAACAACGTGAAAGGGGTCGTCCTTCTGATCGCCCGTGATAGGAAGGTCGGACCGCGACTCCTCTAGAAAATCGCCGAGAACCGGTTTCAGTGTCGATAGCCGTAAGCCGGAGATGACCTGTGCGCTTGCGGCAACAGTTTTTCCGCTTCCGTTCACCACTTGGACTACCGCACCTTTTTCGCCGGAGTCTGGGAGGGCGAGCGGAAGCTCGGTCTTCTGCGTGAGCAGCGCGACTTCCTCCACCCGCGATTGTGCAGAGTTGGAAACATTGCTTTGCAGAGCGCGCTGGAGAAGGAACAAGAACAACAGCCCCGTTACCAGGAGAGCTATAGCGACGACAATCGTCGCAGCCGATACCATCTTTACTCGGATGGTCACGGCCTGAAACTTCACCGGAGTGTCATCCGCCATCTGGGTCAAGCCGGTAGCCAACAAGGCGAAGTGTCTGAATGCTTGCACGAGCAAAAGGCGCATCGATCTTCTTGCGCAGATACCCGATATAGACCTCGACGATGTTCAAGTCCATGTCGTACGAGTCGTCCCACACATGCTCGAGAATCTCGGTCTTCGAAAGAACGTCTCCGGGGTGCGTCATGAGGAATTGAAGGAGCGCAAATTGACGCGGGGTGAGTTCGATCTCCACCTCGCCCCTCCAACAGCGGTGTCTGGCTGGGTTGAGTCGGAGATCACCAACGCTGAGTGTTGCGGGCCGAACTCGACTGTTGCGCCGGATCAAGGCCCGGAGATGGGCTACGAGCACGACATACGAAAATGGTTTCGTAATGAAGTCATCTGCTCCTGTATCGAGCGCTTCGGCGTGATCATGTTCGCCCTGCTTCGCCGTGAGCATCAAGATCGGAGTCCATATTCCTGCTTCTCGAAGGTCGGCACACACCTGATAACCATTGCGTTTCGGCAACATGATGTCGAGGATGATTGCGTCATATTCGTTTTCATGGGCAAGCAGCAGCCCTGCTTCACCGTCGTGCGCGGAGTCTACGACGAAACCCTCGCGACGAAGGCCTTGTTTCATTGTTTCGACAAGGCGCTCCTCGTCATCGACCAGCAGGACGCGCACGTCATTGCGCCCTGCATGCAGGTGCCGAACACACCCACACAGGTGTCGACCTACTTCCGCATCACAGAGGGCTCAGCCGTCGAATGGACGAGCGCCCTCGTCTCGAGCTCGAGCGCACCATTTGATGCTGCCTTGAGCTGTTCAGGAGTGAGTTCCTCGTTGCGTACCATCACGAGTACTTCTTTTCCTGGATCGGTTCCGTCCCAGCCCACCCTTACGACTCCGGTGCCGGGCGCGTAGTACTTCAGCTGTATTGCGGTCGGTTCCTGCTCGTCGTACTCCTCTATAACGAGGACACCTTTGAACGTGCCGGCCGGTACGGTCGTCTCCTCTTCTGCAGCGCGCGCGTGGGCGCGATCGGACCAAAAGTATGGGGGAGGTGCAAACCCCTCTGACCAATCTGGTTGGTTTGGTTTGGGATCAGCCTTCATCATGATTCCGGCCACGGCACCCGCTGGGTGGTCGGGGAACCAGGTTCGGCCAGCGGTGTATTCGCCGCTCTCCCACAGTTCGCTGTACTGACCCATGTGCCACACGTTGCCAGCCTTGTCCTGCGCGAAGAACGTGAGTTCGTCCTCTTCAAGCTCGCCATCTGAGAAGTCGCTCTCCCAGATCACCACCGTATTGACCCCGTTGATCCGCTTCGTGAGATTGGTGACGACGGAGGTGACCCGATGCGGAAGCGTCTTTCCGTCCTCGACCGTGGAGCCTTCATACTCGTGTCGGGTGCCAGGGATCAACGGAAAGTACTTGTTGTTGATGTCAATGGAACTCTCGTCAAAATTCGAGAGCTGAAATTCCTCGCGAGTGAACTCGATCGGTGCTGCGGCCGCTGCGGCAGCTGCAGCGGTAGTGCGGGCAACGGTGGTCACCTCCGCAGCCGTGATTACTACCTCCGGAGTGGAGGACGAAGAACACGCACTTATCGATACGGCTGTCGCCAGTAGAATCACTGCCCCTGGCGCACGATGGCGCTTTCCTAGGGGCTCACATTTCCGGACATGTTGCTGATTCATCAAGCTTCTCCTTGTTCCGTCGGGTGTCTGAAACTGCCTCATATTGTTCCTGCAAGGTTGGTGCTCGGAGCAACGGTGGCGGAACGCCGGCCGTTCTTGCTCCGTCCGAAACGCAAGTAGATGGTTGGGACGACGAAGAGGTTGAGTATCGTCGCAACGACAAGTCCTCCGAGGATCACAATGGCCATTGGATACTCGATCTCCTGGCCAGGGATGTTGCCCGAGAGAATGAGCGGTACCAGTGCCAGGCCGGTTGTCAACGCGGTCATCAAGATGGGCGCCAATCGCTCTACGGCACCCCGGACGGCAAGTTGTGGTCCGAAGACTTCACCTTCGTGTTCCTCAAGATGTTGGTAGTGCGAGAACAACATGATGCCGTTGCGGGCCACGATGCCCAGCACCGTGAAGAATCCGACGAGGGCACCTAGGGAGATGATTCCGTCATTGAGCCAAATGGCTACCGCTCCACCAATGAGTGCCAACGGGAGTGTCACGTAGGCCAGCACCGAAAGCCGAAAGCTTTTGAGTGCCGCCATCAGCAGCAGGAAAACCCCGGCAGCCGCGACGAGTGCCCATGACCTGAGGTCTTTCGATGCCGCCTTCCGTTCGGTGTAGTCACCGAGCAAACGGTAGGTGTAGCCCGTCTCGAACTTGACGTTCGCCATCTTGTCCTCGAGCTCATCGACAATCGAGCCAAGGTCACGCCCAGCTGCTTCCGCGTCGACGTCGAGGCGACGCTGCGAGTTTTCCCGCTTGATAGCGTTGTAGGTGGGCGCAAGGCGAACCTCGGCGATGTCCTTCAAAGAGACATGAGATCCGCCTGGAGTATCGAGCAGCATATTCTCGACGTCGGTGACGCTGTCACGTTGGTCGAGTGACGTCCATACGTTGACATCGAATGCTTGGCCCCCGCTGAAAAAGTCGCCAACCTCCTCGCCAGAAATCATGGTCGAGGCAGCTCGTCTGACGTCTCCTGGTTTCAACCCGTACTTCTGAGCTTTGGCCAAGTTGACCTCCACCTGAAGTTGCGTCATCTTTGTGACGAGTTCCTTCTTCTCTTCCTCGACCCCTTCGATGGTGCCAAGAACTTCAACAAGCTCGTCGGCTTTTTCATTGAGTTTCTCGATGTCGTCGCCGTAAAGCCGAATAACAATCGGATGCGACGATCCAGCAAGTACCTCGCGAGTGCGTTCTTTCAGGTAGGTCTGCACATCTCGTCTCAAACCGGGGTACCGATCCACCACCTTTTGGATCTCCGCCAGCGTTTTGTCGTAGTCAACCGATGGGTCGACACTGACCCAGTTCTCTCCGAAATCCACGCCGTAGACCTCGTCGGCCTGCATGGCTTGCCCGATATGTGCGCCGAAATTGCGCACTCCAGGGATCTTGATCAGGTCTCGGTACGCGGCTTGCGTGATGCGAACCTCTTCGCCTATGGATGTGCCTGGCTTGGTCAGCCAGTGCATGAGGAAGTCACGCTCTTTGAAATCTGGCAGTAGTTCTTGACCCAGTCGGGGCACAATTCCAAAACCTGTTCCGAGCAAAATCAAGACGGCCATAAACCCCGGCAACGGGCGACGCAAGACCCACGTCAAAGCCCTTCCGTACCAGCGTTGGAGGATCACTACCACCGGCGACGTGCGGTGATTGAGCTTCCCGATTGATAAAAGGATCAGGCTCATCGCCGGCGTAACCACCAGTGCCACCGACATTGACACGATGACTGCGAGCGCATACGAAAAGGCGAGTGGCCGAAAGAACGCCCCGGTGAGACCCTGCAGAAAGAAGATCGGCAACAGCGCGAGGGCTTCTATCAGTGATGCATAGACCACCGCACCGCGAACTTCTAACGAGGCTTCGAGGATGATCGACGCGGTTGACTGTTTACTTTCGGTTAGTCGCGCTAAGCGGAGCCTTCGAATAATGTTTTCTATGTCGACAATGGCGTCATCGACTATTGCACCTAATGCAATGACCAATCCGGCCAGAATCATGGTGTTGATGGTTGTGCCTCGCCATGCCAGCACCATCATCGCAGCCATGAGCGACAACGGAATCGTGATGACGCTGATGACAGCGCTTCGCCAGTCGAACAGGAACAGCAAGAGCACCAGTAGCACGAGAAGTGAACCGAGAAATAGAGAACTCGTCAGGTTGTCAATCGATTCCTGAACGTAGCTCGCTGGGCGGAAGATGGTCGTGTCGATGTCCAAACCAGGAAGGCCGGGCCGCAACTCGTCGATTGCCTCTTCAATACCCTTGGTGACGTCCAGGGTATTGCCCCACGGCAGTTTCTCAACAATCAGCATGAGGCCCGGGCCGCCGTTGATCACTGCATCTCCGATCAGCGGCTGCGCACCTTCCTCTAGTCGGGCAACGTCTTTCAGGCGGAGCGGGCCCGAGGCGCGTTGTTCGATAACTGCCTCGCCGAGATCCGCCGGTGTCAGAATCGGCAACTGGTGCTCTACCTGGAGTCGTTGGTTGGCGGATTCGATGAACCCGCCGGTCCCGATGACATGGCCAGACTCGTAGCGAAGGATGCCAGCGGCTAACGCGTTCGAAGTCACCTCCATCACCTTGTCGAGTGAGACCTTGTTTTCTACCAGTTTGGCCGGCTGAACCTGTACCTGGGTCATCCGGATGCGTTCACCGTAAATAGTCACGTTGGCTACCCCCGGAACCCGCAACAGACGCGCTCGAATCTTCCAGTAGGCGAGCATCGACATGTCGATCACCGACAACTCGTTCGACGACAACCCGATCTTCATCGCTCGACTGGTTGCGGACAAGGGCTGGAGGATGAACGGTGGGGAGGCCCATGTGGGCAATGTTGCAGTGATTGTGGCCAGACGCTCTTGCACGTTCTGGCGCGCGTCGAAGAGGTCAATCTGACGTTCGAAAATCAGTTCGATCGATGACAGCTGAACCACTGATTTCGAACGCATTTCTTTCAAGCCTGGAAGCCCCGCCAGCACCTGTTCAATTGGAACGGTGATGAGCGATTCGACTTCAGTGGCGGAAAGACCAAAAGACATTGTTTGTACTTCAACCCGTGGCGGAGCGAACTCCGGGAACACATCGACGGGTGCCTTCAGAATCTGACCGAACCCGAAGATCATCAAGGTCGCGCTCAATGCGACGACGATAAACCTGAATCGCAGGCTTTGCGACACTACCCATCGCACGGTATGGGCTACTTTCCGATGCCGGTCTCGGCACCGTAGAGTTCGGCAACTCCCACGATTGCAACTTCTATCCCTACAGCGGGACCCGAACGGAGGTACGCCTTATCACCTTCGATGCGGTCTATGTCGATCGATTCCCGCAGATACGCGTTGTCGCCTTTCGAGACGTACGCCCATGCAAGGCCCTCGGCGTCGTAGATCACGGCTCCGTACGGCACTACAGTCTCGGTTCCACTCCCGGACGATACTGCTCCGGTCTCAAGCGATATCCGTTCGACGGCGTCGTTCGTGAGTGTGACCCGCTTCTGATCGCTGCCTACGACCGTGTCCACGACGGCGGGTGCTGGTTTGGCAGCATCGGTTGGGTTGTTCGCGCAGCCGCCTAAGAACAGTGCGATCAGTGCGGGCGCGAATACGACGGATCTACGCATTTGTTCCTCCAAGGGCGATCATGTGGGTGTTTGTCTCATCATCAACAAAAAGCTGGTGCTGCCGAATATCTGGAGCCAACCAGGAGTAAAAGGCGGGGACGATCCATAGGCCGACTACGAGACAACTGACCATTCCACCAAGCAGAGTGAACGCCAACGGCGACGCTATTTCGCCACCAGCTGAACCCCGCATAGCCGCAATGGGGATCAGCGCAGCCGCAGACACAAGCGTAGAAATCAACGACGCGCTTGCCCGTTCTGCTGAAGCCATGCCAACGAAACGCGTACGATCGTCATCGGTACTGTCGACTTCAAGTTGTTGACTTCGCCTCACCATAAAGGCGACGTTGCGAACCGCCAGCCCGAGGGTACCAATGAGCCCTGCCAGATGTCCGAGCGTCAGGTCGCCTCCGTCAAGGGCTACGACGAGCACGGCACCGACCAGAGCTGCCGGGATCGTCAGCAGCATCGCAGAGACAAGCTTCCAGCTGCCACATGCGGCCTGCAAGATCAACAAGGCGATGAGCCCGGCGACTATTGCTGTGGCCCAGACCCGGCGCACTGCGGAGCGGTGCTCCAGGTAGTCCCCGATGAGCTGAGCGTGGTAGCCCAGCTCGAACGTTTGTTTCTGGAGGAGTTTCTCGACGTCGGCGGACACTGAGGCGGTGCTTCGGCCGCTCACGTCGGCCACAATGTCGATGACTCGGGCGGAAGCATCTCGCTCGATGACGGCTGGGGTCGTCGAAATGCGGACATCGGCAACGTCACCCAACCTCACTGGGGTGCCTGAGGGCGTTTCGAGGAGCAGGTCTTTGACGGAACTCACGTTCGAGCGCAAAGCGGGAACGCCGACGACAATGACCTCGAACACCTTTTGGTCTTCGAAGAGATTGCCGACCTCGATACCCTGCAGCAGTGTCGCAGCGGCACGCCGGACGTCGCCCGGAAGAATACCGACGCTCTGGGCCTGTTCCAGATCGACCTTTACCAGGAGACTTGGTTCGTTGCTGCTGATGAGCAGCCGCGGATTCTTGACTCCCTTGATGCTTGCGAGTCCAGCTCTGAGTTCGGTGGCTTTGGCCACCAGAAGGGCACGGTCCTCGCCGTACAATCGGACGTCGATCGGCGATTTGTCGGGCTTCAACACGTCCTTCAGCCGTTGATCGGTGTAGGTCATGACCTGGGCGTTCACGCCCGGATACTTCGCGACGGCCGCCTTCACGGCCCGAACTGATCGCTCGTAGTCGGCGTCTTCATCGAGGCGGACCCAAAGTTCGCCATCGTTCACGCTCACCACTTGATCGCCGGTGATTGCGCGGCCTAGGTGACCACCCACACGGCGAACCCCGTCCACGGTGCGCAATTCGGCGTTCATTCGCGTGGCGATTTTCTGCATCGCCCCAAGCGAAGTTCCTGGTGACGATTGGATGGCGACGAGCAGGTCGGTTTCCTTGAAACGTGGAACGGTGTTGCTATCGAGCCCGGCAGCGCCGAAAACGCCGACTGCCAGCAACAGGAGACAACCGACGATGGCGGGAACAGTTGCTCGGAGGCGGTCGCCAGCGAAGGCGGTGTAGCGCTCCCGAATGAAGCGGGCGGACCTCGGCTCCGGAGGCGACTGCGGCCTGTTCCCGATGAGGAGCAGGCCGAGGGCAGGCAATAAGAGCGCCACCGTCACTGCAGAAGCAACCACGACCATCAGATACGAGCGGAATAGTGGGGGGACAAATGCGGCGCTGGTGAGGCCTGCGATTGTCAATAAGGGAATACAGGCCACGGCAGTTATCGCCAGCCCGAACAACGCAGGGCTGCTGTGATCGAACACCCCGGACCTGATTTTCGCCGAGAGCGTCGTGCTCTCGTCCCCAAGATGGCCATTGGTGTGCAGTCGCCGGAACACGCCGAGCGTGGCCGACACGACATCGTCGATGACGAATGCCAACGCCAGCAGGAAGCCTGCCACGATCATCGAGTTGACCACCGTGTTGCGCAGGAAGAGCAGAAGTCCGGCGGCTGCGCCAGCGGCAAGCAGTGAACTTGCAACGAGAACGGCGCCACGCCAAGCCATCAAGGCCAGGAGCACAAGTGCCCCGAGCAGTGCTCCGAGCACGACGCTGCTTGTCAACCTCGCCGATGCACGTTTCACGTACTCAGCGGGCTGATAAATGTCCGTGTCGACCGTTACTGCTGTCAGCCCAGGTGCCAACAGGTCGAGTGCATCCCCGACATTCTCGGTAACCGCTGCCGTGGAGGTGCCGGGCGCCTTTTCGACCACAAGAAGCAGCCCGGGACCGTCGCTGAAGACAGCCTCGCCGATCAGCGGTTGATGGTCCTCGACCACGGTCGCGACATCGCCGAGCGTCAGGCCTTCAGTTTCCGAGCCTTCGAGAGCGACTGCGGCAAGTTGCTTTGCGTCGACGATTGGTGATTCGTGTTGGACTGTCAATCGCTGGTTCGGTGTTTCGATGAAGCCGCCGGCCCCCGGAGTGGATGCCTCGATGTACGTCAGTGGAGATACCCACAGCGCATTGCCGGTGGACTCGATGACCGAGTCGAGCCCGACACCCTTTGCAGCCAGTTGAGCTGGGTCAACTTGAACCTGCAGCTGCCGTTCGCGCTGGCCGAAGATGGCGACATTCGCCACACCGTCGACCCCCAAGAGGTTCGGGCGCAGCGTCCAACGAGCCAGGACACCTAGTTCGATCGGCGTGAGCGTCTTTGACGACAGGCCAACCATCATCACGCGGCTCGCCGACGACTTCGGCTGGAGCATCTGTGGCGGTTTCGAAACGTTTGGTAGCGCGTGAGCCTGCGTCAGGCGCTCTTGCACCACCTGCCGTGCTTTCGCAATGGGAGTGCCTGACTCGAAGATCATCTCGATGGACGAAAGCCCCGGGACTGATCTCGAACGCAACGACTTGAGGTACGCCACCCCGTTCAGGAGATCCTGCTCCATTGGAACAGTGATGAGTTGCTCGACCTCAGCTGCAGATAGGCCAAGCGCCTCGATCTGTACCTCTACGGTCGGTGGCGCGAACTCGGGCAGGACATCGGTCTGCATGTTTGGGAGTTGCCAGGCCGCTAAGAGAAGCAGCACCAGGGAGAATCCAACGACGGGCCGGCTGTTGCGGACACCCCATCCAATCAACCAGCGCATGAGTTCGCCCTGTTCTGGTGGCTGGTTCGATACGCAATACGTAGGACCCGAGCAGCGACGGGCATAGCTGTCGTCCGCTCTGTCCTAAACTTCCACGCAATGATCCGTCTCATTCCGAGTGTTCCTTTCTGTAGTGAATAGCTGTGGGTTGTTGGTTTGTCCTGTGTAAACAGCGGTGGTTCAAGGGGGGATGGGAACTTCAAAGGCGCGCGCAACAGGCTCAACCTTGGTGCGAACCAAGGCAAGGCAGCAGAGTGGCGTTTACAGCGGAGTAGCAGAACTTCTCAGCGGGGATTCAGCAGTGACTTTGTAGATTCCAAGCAATCTCACTGGCTCGTTGGCCAACTCACCTCGGAACAAGCGTCGTTGAATAGCACTCGCCGTGACGACTTTTGGTCGAAGGGCTGAACGTTGAGCAACGTGTGGCGAGCGTACAAAGTCATCGGAATAAAGTCAATTTGTCTGTGAGGACACGAGGAAGGGTTTCGTGGAATGAGTCGCGACCAATAGTTAACGCAGGAATGTTTAATGGAACTCCGAGCGGCGAACGCGACCCGTGAGGGAGTAGCTTGTGGGTTTGAAATCGATCATTGGTTCCTAAGAAAGAGCGTGAACATGAAACGGTTCGGTAGTCGTTACGGAATTGCAAACGTACCTGTCGTGGTGTCTGCCCTGTTTGTCCTGGTCGGGTCGCTGTCAGCGTGTGGCGGCAATTCCGACAACAGCGCAACACAGTCCGCAGCGGTGGATTCGCCTCTCGGCCTCGACGAGGCAGCCACAGCGCTCATGCAGACGCGAGTCGAGGAACTGGTTAAGGCGTGTATGAGGAGTGCTGGGTTCGAGTACGTGCCGATCGACCCGAACGCCACGAAGGCTGTCATCACCGGTACGAGCGGTTTGTCGGATGAAGAGTTCCGTCGGCAATTCGGCTATGGGTTCAGCACTGTCTTTGAAAAGATCGTCGAAATCAGCCAGTCGGCGACGTCGGCTGATCCCAATGTGACGTATCGGGCTGGTCTCGATTCCGCGGGACAGCAAGCGTTCGACGTTGCGCTTACTGGCGGAGCGGCGGATCTATCTGTCTCCGTCGCTGTCGAAGGAGCGAAGGCCGGCGACCTCAGCGGTCTCGGCGGCTGTGTAGAGGAAGCGACTACTTCCGTGTTTGGCGGGGCCAACGTCGTGTCAGCCTTGGCGAAGATCGAGGAACTCGACTCCCGCGCCGAAGCCGACGAGCGGCTCATCAAAGCCCGCGCTGATTGGTCGAGCTGCATGCGCAAGCAGGGTTTCGAATTTTCTGAACCGAACGCCGTCGACGTGAGCATCTTAGAAAAGCTCGCCGCAATCGTCGGTCCTGCAGCCGCGAAATCGATGGGAGAAGACGGGAGATTCAGCCCGCTGGTGTTCAGCTCGGAGGTCCTTCCCGCATACGACAAGGCTGCCCTGGCGCAATTGCAGGCCGAAGAAATCGCGACAGCTCAGGCCGACCTCGATTGCGAGGAGCAGTACGTTGTCGATGCGGAGGACAAGGTGAAGGCCGAGTACATCAAGCAGTTCGCCGAGGAGAACGCAGTGCTCCTGTCCAAAGCTCAGGCCGAATTGGAAAAGCGTAAGTGAAACGACCGGTCGTAGCGGGCAGCATGGCTCTTGTTGTCGCCGTTTCCACCGGATCCGGGTGGCTCGCAGCTTCCCGGGTGAAATCGCCGGCCAAGTTGGCCGCAGAGGCCGCAGCGCCAGACGCTTCGCTCATCACGTATCCGGTGGAAAAGCGTGTTCTCAGCTCAGATCTGATCATCCGAGGCACGATGCGTTACAGCGATCCGATTGCGGTCGTCCTGGCACCCTCGGCCTTGCGTCCCGCGCCAGTTCTGGTCAGTCAGGCGCCGGTGAAAGGATCGACGCTTCGTGAAGGCGACGTTGCCATGGTCGTTTCGGGCAGACCCGTCTTTGCGTTGCAAGGGCTCACGCCCGGATTTCGTGACCTGGGTCCGGGTGCGGTCGGGGCTGACGTGCAGCAGTTGGAGGACTTTTTACAACGTATGGGCTTCGACCCTGGAACCGTCGACGATCAGTACGACGGCGCAACTTCAGCGGCGGTGGTGGCCTGGTACACCAAGGCTGGCTACCAAGCGCTGGGACCAAATGACCAACAACGCGTTACGCTGCGGTTGGCCGAGTCTGCACTCAGCGTCGCAACCGATCGCTTGCTCCTGGCCAAGCAAGCCGAGCTCGTCAATAGGTCGGGCGTGAAGCCGGTCGACGTGATCGATGCGAAGGCCGCTATAGAAGCTGCAAAGGCAGCAGCGGCAACGGCTCGAAACGCAGCAGAGCGAGAGGCAGACCGGGGTCAGGCCGACCTTGCTCTCAAGGAAGCCGAACTCGTGAACAAACGTGCTGAGCTGTCAACTAAACAGGCCGCAGTGGAAGCAGCGAGCGTTCTCCTCGATGAGGCTCGCCGTCGCGATGGGCTCGTCGCATCTGGCGTCAACGTTGCGACGGGGGTCAACGTGACGCCCGAACAGCTTGCATTGTTGCAAGAAGTCCTTAGCGACGCGGTCGCTGGTGTTGGCACCGCTGAGTCCGATTTGGCCGCTTCCGAGGCGATTGCCGCCAGCGTGCGCGCTACCGGCGACGCATCCGTTGCGGAAGCGCGCGCCAAACTACAAGGCGCTTCGGTGTACTCGCTCGATGGCATCACATCGCAAGAACTCAACAACATTCTCGCAAACATCAAGAATGCCCAGGCTGCAGTCGTGCTTGCGGAAGCGGTCACGGCTCGCGACAACGCTGTCGCTGCCGCCGATGTGAACACCAAGAAGGCACTTCTTGGAACGGCCAGATCCCGCGTGACGCAAGCCCAGCAGCGGATCGACAACGCAAAAGCAGGGGTAGACCCGGTGACTGGTCTTCCACTTTCGACCGCAAGTGACCGCGCCAACAGTCAAGCGGCCGTGAAACAAGCTGAACTTGCCCTTCGTCAGGCGCAGGCTGCTCTTTCCCCGGTAGAAGGGTTATTGGCGGCAGCCCAAAATGACATCGACACTGTCCGACGTGTGAACGCCCTAGCTGTGGCGGCGAATCGACAGTTGATTTCCGATGCAGAACTTCGAGTTGATTCAGCGAGATCCCGACTTGCGGCGCTCAGTCGCCCTGGTGTCGGTTCCAATACGTTGAGCGAAGCGGTCAGAGTAGCTAACGCCGAAGTCGTCCGCTTGAAGGCCGACCTCGCAAAAAATTTGGGCGCGATCGGCATTCAAGTACCGGCGAATGAACTCGTGTTCTTTCCCAGTTTGCCGCTTCGCATCGACGACACGAAAGTGAAGCGTGGTGATCCGGCGGCGGCCGAAGTGATGACCGTGAGCGGCACAAGGTTGGCTGTCGACGCTGCGCTTCTCACGACGGAAGCGACGCTCACGCGAGTTGGAGCCCTCGCCACAATCGAAGCGCCGGAGTACTCCTACAGCAGCAAAGCAACCATCACGTTTGTGGCTGACAAGCCAGGTTTGCGCGGTACCGACGCACAGCACATCGCTATCGAGGTAACCCCCGAGGACGGTTCAACGCAATTGGTCGGAGCCTCGGTTCGGATCACGATTCCGACGAAGACGACCAATGGCGAGGCTCTGATCGTTCCCGTTAGCGCACTGTCGGTTCGCGCGACAGGAAGCACGCAGCTGCAGATCGAAGTGTCGCCCGGCATCGTGAGAACGGTGATCGTAACCGCAGGCTTATCGGCTCAAGGTTTTGTGGAGATTGTTCCTGTCAACGGTTCGGTAAAGGCAGGCGATCGGGTCGTGATTGGTGCCGATGGTCCGACAAGTGACCCCCTCGCACCTGACCCGAGTTCGCCGACCCTTTCCCCGGTGGGCTCGGTCGAGCCCACACCGTTGATCTCGGCCGATCAGACTCCTGTTTCGTCCGCGCCTGTTGTGACTCCCTAGTCGTGGCAATGTCTGCCGAGGAGAG
>JAYSSK010000310.1:0-2384 GCA_043720595.1 Acidimicrobiia bacterium | reverse complement strand
ACGTTGCAATGACGGGCCGTCCGGCGGCGATGGCGTCGACCAACACACCAGAGGTGACTTGATCGCACGAATCGTATGGAAGCACAACTGCCGACACGGAAGACACGAACTGCACGAGTTCCGGCACCGTTCGGTACGTTGCATCGAAGCGAACATTGTCTGCGATGCCCTGTTCGACCGCACGCCGCTTGAGCGACTCTCGGTACACGTCGCCACTGTGAAGCAGCACGTTGGGGTGTGTGACCCCTGCGACGGTGTACGTGACGTTTGGGTGCTCGTTCTTGACGAGCGCAAGAGCATCGATGACGTGTTCGATACCTTTGCCAGGGCCGAGCAGACCCCATGTAAGGAGATGCGGGGCCGCGTCGATTCCCCACATGTCTGCAGCGTTGAACGCTTCATCGTAGGCAGCGGAATCGGTTGCGGCGTCGAATGTCGACGGGTCGGATGGATCTGACCAGGAACCCAGCGTTGCCCCGTGCGGAATCATCACCGGAAGCGACGGCGGTACCCCATAGACAGTGACCAAGCGCCGATGCGCGACTCGGCTCATCACGACAGTCACTGTTGAGCGTTCGAGAACCGACAGCAAGACGCGTCGTTGACCACGGGTGGGCAATAGGGGAACCGTGTGGAGTGTCGAGATCACCGGAACGCCAAGATCGTTCAACCGATCAATGATCTCGATGGCCTCGTCGCCATCGGGCCCGCCAAAGATTCCGAATTCGTGCTGGAGCAGAACGAAGTCGCAATGGGCCAAGCGCTGAACCGCGGCACGCAAGGATCCGGGGTGGCCATTGAGCAGCACTGCACTGACTGGCAGCGACCGTTGCTCGTCGATTGCGTTCACCAGCGCGACAGTTTCAACGGCATGGCCTAGTTCAGACAGGCCCTTGCCGAGCGCGGCAGCAAACGTGGCGAGCCCACACTGCTTCGGCGGGTACGTGGAGATGAGTCCTATGCGGACGTTCGGCTGGAACGGTGACCGGAAGATGGTGCTGTTGGATGATGCCGTGTTGGAGTGTCGACCGTTCGCGTGGGAAGGGCTGTCTGGGAGGGTGATGCTGGTGGACAGGTGGCTGTCCGAAAGCGTGATGCTTGACACGATGCTGCTCGCCATAGCGACTCCTTGGAGTACAAGAAAGGAGAGGTGGCGGCCGAACTGGAGGTCGGCGGCGTGGCCGCCGTCGTTCACCAATTTGGCCGACCCGTCCGTGGGGACACCTGGACCATACCCACGACCCCCTCCTACATAAACCTCCGAAAGACCTTTGTTTCCAGGACTATCTCCTTCTCCGTTAACTCCTCGCTGAACTCTTCTCTCTGTGTGGCTGGGTGGTTTCGCTGTGCGTCAGGTCGGTACGATCCTCGTCATGATCTCTGGTGACCTCACAGGCAAAACGGCTCTCATCACGGGCGGGTCCCGTGGCATCGGCCTCGGCATCGCAGCGTGTTTCGCGCAGAACGGTGCCAACGTGATGATTGCTGCACGCAAAATCGAAGGGCTCGAAGCAGCCAAAGCACAGCTCATCGCCTCTGGTATTCCTGAGGAGCGAATCGCCACCGAAGCAGGCAACGTGGGTCGCGTCGAAGACGCCCAGCGGTGTGTCGACGCAACCGTGGCGCGTTTCGGGCGGGTCGACATCTTGGTGAACAACGCAGCGACCAACCCTTACGTGGGCCCCATCATCAACTGCGACGTTGCCCGTTGGGACAAGACACACGAAGTGAATCTGCGCGGACCGTTGATCTGGACCCAGGCGGCGTGGAATGCATCGATGAAGGAGCACGGTGGCTCTGTCATCAATATTTCGTCCGTGGGTGGCCTTGTCACCAGCGGAGCGCTTGGTGTGTACGACATTTTCAAGTCAGCTCTCATGCACATGACACGCCAGATGGCCGCAGAGCTCGCACCGAAAGTACGCGTCAACTGCCTTGCCCCTGGCCTCATCAAGACCGACTTCGCGAAGTATCTGTGGGAAGACGGCAAGGGCGACAAGGTTGCCCAGCACTACCCGCTTAAGCGGTTGGGTGAACCAGAAGACATCGCCGAAGCTGCGCTGTATTTCGCAGCAGGAGCGTCGTGGGTGACGGGTCAGATGCTCGTGCTCGATGGCGGCGGACTCATCCGCATCGACGACTCGCCGGTTGTCTGAGGTTCAGCTGTTGCAACAGCAACCTGGCCCAACCTCGCCCCGCTCAGGTTGGGCCCATCTCGAAGCGGTATCCCACCCCGGTGTCGGTGATGAAGTGCGTCGGCTGTGCAGGGTGGGTGGCGCAGTCGATGCAGGGGAGATTGGGTATCTGGAGGTATTGGCGAGGGGGTTTGCGGGGAGTGGATCTGGCAGTGTGGACTGATGACGACACGCCTGACAGGGACCGGT
>JAYSSK010000309.1:0-5868 GCA_043720595.1 Acidimicrobiia bacterium | reverse complement strand
TCGCTGCGTCCAGCGCTGCTGACCATCGAGCTCACCGAGGCCGAACTGCTTGATCAGTCCGCCAAGACATTCCAGACCCTTGACCGGCTTTCGTCCGCCGGCATCACCATCACGGTCGATGACTTCGGAACCGGATACTCCTCGCTTGTCTGGCTTCGTGACCTGCCGATCCGGACGCTGAAGATCGACCGGTCTTTCATCGAGTCGATGTTCAGCGACGAACGTTCCGAGACCATCATTCGTTCAACGATCGAAATGGCCAAAGCGCTCCAGTTGAACATCGTGGGCGAAGGGGTAGAGGACTACGCCACGGCGGTCGCCCTTCGCGAGCTTGGATGCCACAACCTGCAGGGCTTCCACTTCGGCAAGCCCGGAAACGCCGACGAACTTGCGATGCTCTTCAGCGATGGCGACTTCAGCGCCACCCGGCAACTCATGGAAGCGGCGCAAAGCTCAAGGTAGCTACCGGGCTACGGCAACCCACAGGATTGTGGATTCGGCTGCTTCTCCTCGTCGCCGGGCCAATATCAGCGCTCACCAAAGGTCAGGTCCGGTTGACGAGCGTGAGAGATCCAACGCGACCCCATCCCTGCACAATGCTGCTTGGTCCGTCCAGACCGACGTCGTTACCGATGCCGAGTTGCTGCGGTCCGCTGCGAATTGAATACACCACGCGCACCCGGGCCCAGCCCCCGTGCGTGAACGGATCAGGAACGGACGGGCTGCCCTCGGGTGTTGCGACCCACACCAACCCTCGCCGACTCACCGCGGCAAGCACCGGTGCAATAGACGAAGCGCGCGTGCGAACCACAAGGCTTGCAGCCGTCACGTGCGCCAGGATGAAGTTTCCGGGAACGAATACGCAGACGCCGGAGAACGACGTCTTCGTGTCCCCTTCCGACACCGTCAGCGAGAGCCACTTTCCGAACCCGGAGATCTGACTCTCCAGCGACACCGATTCTGTCGTCAGCGTGACGTTGAGCGACGAGCCGTTCTGGTCACCGTCGTGCAGCTGGGTCCGAACAACCGTCTGATCCGGAAGCCGAACCAAACCTGCACGTCGGTGCTGGTCGATGCCGAAGCGCCACGGGCCTGCCTCGCACTCGTAGTTGGGCGCGCCAGCCTCGGCCACGGTCGGCAGCGTCGCAGCGTGCGCCACTGCCAGCCCAACAACCAGCCCAACAATGAGGCGGGATCTCATGAATCCATAGTCGCGCCGATTCCAAGTTATGGCGCCAGAACGCCCGGTCAAGATTGCCCGGCTCTAGACTCGACCCACTCGACCCACTCGACCCGAGACGGCAAACCAGAGGACACGCACATGCCCACGGGCGAATTCAAACCAGTGTTCATGCCCGTTGGGGTGCTGACCGCTGCGTTGCAGGAACTCACGCCACGCGAACGCCGCGACCCCGACCCCGACCTTGCTATCGAGGAATGGCTTGATTTCGCATCGACTCTGGGGGTCGATTGCATCCAACTATCTGCTGCACTTCATCCTTCCGAAGCCGACGTACCAGCCGAAGCGCTGCTCGACCCCGTCGCCAACACGCTCGACCTTCGGTCACCTTTCAACGAACACCGCGCTCGGCGGGTCCTTGCGTCCATCGAAGCGACAGGTGTACAAATCGCCGACATTGGTTACTTCGACGACATGCTTCATGCCGACCCGGCAATCCGTCGCAAGAAGCACGCGTTCGCCGTGCGAGCCATGGACGCAGCTGCAATGTTGGGGGTTCCCGCTGTGTGCGGGTTTGTCGGCCGAGACCAGTCGAAGTCGATGGACGAAAACCTCGTCGAGTTCGAGGTGTCGTTCATTCCGCTGCTGCGCGAGGCGAAGGCACGTGGATTGCAGTACCGCGTCGAGCAGTGCCCCATGCCTGGCTGGACCGCCGGCGACAACTTTCACAACAACCTCGCATACACCGCTGGCATGTGGATCGCGCTGCACAGGATCTGCGAACGCCATGGAGTCGGCGACCAGTTCCGCGTCCACTACGACCCGTCGCACGCGATCCTCATGGGCCAAGACACTCGGTCGGTGTTCCAGTACCTGCGCGACGAAGGCTACGCGTTTCTCATCGCAGGTCTTCATGTGAAAGGCCAGGTCATCGATGCCCGTGGCGTCGCAGCGTGGGGCTACGGCGGCCAAACCGTGCAGCGCGGCGATTGGATCGACGGGCACATCTCCCCCAATCCAGCGGACCTCGCAAACGCGTGGAAGAAGCAAACCGTGTTTTCCGAGCACGAGCTTCCCGGTACTGCGCGCCATGACCCACTGGCGTACCTGCAGAACCGCACGGTCGACTGGCTCGATCATCAGCTCGCTATGAGGGAGTTGCTCGACCTCGACCCGGCAACCACGCCCCTGATCGTGGAGCACGAATACGGCGCAGCTCGAACGCAGGACCGCGACCTGCTTCAGCCCATCCTTGCCGGCTCTATCGCGTTCACCCGCCATATCGACCGCGCTGCCGCGTCGATGCACGCTCTCCAGCACCAAGTCTTACGCGCGCAGAACATCTCAATCCAAGGCAGAGGGCGACAGGCCTACATGTCCTGACCATGGCAACATGCCCGCCGTTGCGCCCGCCGTTGCGCCCGCCGTTTCGTTCCCCACGTATACCGTGCACAGGCCGTCGAGCCCGGACAGCGAGTCAGCGCAAGTCCAGTGGAACGCGACGGCCCGTTGTACCATCCGTTGGCATTGGCGTTAGTGGTGGCAGCACCGCTGATGGTGGGTGCGGTCTTGTCCAGCCTCACCGTCAGCGAGTCGGTGCTGATGTTTCCAGCGAAATCCTCTGCCGAAGCACCAATCGCCGTGCCAGCAGTCTCCAGCGTGAACGTCTTCGAGTACGTGAGCGGGTTTGGATCGCTCTCCATCGTATGTGTGCCTACGTTGGTGCCATCCACGGCGAGGGTCTCAACCCCACTGCCGACGTTGCCGGTCACGGCGTCCGCGGTATCGACAGTCCGAAATCGCCACGGTTCGTGATTGTCCGAATACACCAGAGCAGCAGCGGTGAGCGCAACAGGTGTTGAGGTGTCACTTTTCGCGCATATCGGGCGAAAAAGTGACACCTCAACCAGGTAGCGCTAGTGCCGTGCACAAACCGCTACTCAATGAGGGTCACCTTGACGCCGGAAAGTCCTCGTGCCAGCCCAGCAAGCCTGCGGTCGAAGGTGGCAAGTGAGGCGTCGTGCTGACCGCAGAGGGTCAGCAGGTAGGCATCGGTCACTTGGCGATGCCCGATCAGCCGGTCGAGCGGGAAGAGCATCGACGTGCTCGGCCGCACGTCATCGGGCCAGAAGTGATGGTCACCCACGCGCTGGAGTTCGGTCAACAACGTCGCCGCTTCCTTCGGGCGGACCGGTGTTTCAACGACCTTTGCGTTCGCTGAAATCCGGAGAAACCCCAACTCGGTGATCGGGCAGGTGGCCCAGCCGTCATCTGCGTTCGCATCGAACCAACCGATAGCCGTGGCGTGGAACGTGTGCTCTGGCCATGCGATCGCAACGAGAACGTTCACGTCCGGGAGGAGGATCATTCGTCGTTCAGGGCCTGCTGGACTTTGGACATCGTGATCGGCTTGGCACCCGGCCGAACAGGGAAGGTGGGTACGCGGCCCACTCGGCGAGACGCAACCCGCTCGACTTCAAGGCCACGTCGAGATAGGCCGGAGATCACCTGACCGAGCGAAGAGCCTTGCTGTTCAGCAAGCTCCTTGGCCGCAGCGAGGATGTCGTCGTCGATCGTCAGCGTCGTTCGCATGCATCAGATGTTAGCGCTTCTGATGCGAGAGCATCATATTTGAACCAGGCGGCGTTCACGAACGGTCAACGCCGCCCGCCTGCCACACGGCCTCGGACTCAACCAGAGTGACGATTTCAGCGTTCGAATAGCCGAGGACCTGACTGAGCACCTCTTGAGTGTGTTCCCCGAGGAGAGGCGCTGCCCTTCTTAAACCGTTCGGCGAGTTCGAGAGCCGCCACGGCACGCCAGGCACCACTCGACGACCGACAGCCCCATGGAGAGGCGTTTCAAGCATGCCGATGGCCTCAAGCTGCGGGTTGCCACCCCACAGATCGAGGGGTGAGAGCGAGGGAAACGCAGCGACTCCGATCGCCTGCAATTCATTGGTGATCTCGAACCTGTCTCGCTGCGATGTCCACGCGGCGACCAGCGTGTCCAGTTCCCTTTCGTGTCGCAACCGATCATCCGCGGTCGTGAAGCGGGGGTCCCCGACGAGACCTGCATCAATATGCGCGCTGAGTAACCTCCACATCGAATCCGACGTGCAGGCGATGGTTACCCAACGATCATGCCCAGCGGCGGGGTAGCAGCCATGCGGAGCCCATGCGAGATCACGGTTACCTCGAGGGGCTGGTAGTTCGCCACTCGACTGCCATTCCAACCACGGTTCGCCGATGGTGGCTGCTACCGCCTCGACCATTGCGCAGTCGATGGTTGCCACCTCGCCGGTACGGCGTCGGGCCGCCAGTGCCACCATGACTGCCCAAGCTCCAGCTATTCCAGTTCCTGGGTCACCGATGGAAATCCCGGTCTCCGCCGGGGTGCCGCCCTCGTAGCCGTTGGCCGCGTAGAGGCCGGCGACCGCCCCTCCCACCGGACCGTATGCCATATTCGATGCCGACGGACCGGTTTGCCCGTACCCGCTGAGCGAGATGACGATCACGTCGGGGTTGATCCGCCGCAAGTCCTCAGGACCGAAACCGAGGCGCTCCATGGTGCCGACCCCGAAATTGTCGATGACCACGTCGCTGACCGCAACGAGCTTCGAAATCGCTTCGCGCGCTGCGGCACTGTGAAAGTCCACTCCGAGGCTCCGCTTATCAGTGTTGTACAAATGAAAAACTCCGCCGGTGTCGTAGTCGAGGTCCATCCCTATGGGCGCGTAAGGAAGCCGTCGGAACAGGCACGTCCGGGCGGGCGACTCGAGCTTGATCACATCTGCACCAAGATGCGCGAGCGTCTGCGTGCAATACGGTCCGGCCCAGATCCAGGTGAAGTCGCAGATTCGAACGCGTTCCAGCGGGCGTCCAACCGGCAGGGCAGATTCTGCCGGTTCCGTTTCGTCCCGAGGCTTCCAGCCCTCTCCGCTGTGTTCACCTCGTTCCGGAGCCGCACTTCGGAGGTGCCACCAGTTGTTGTTGAACTTCGCTCCGGGTCCCGGTAGGCGAAGCCCGTCAGGACCCATCACCATGAAGCCCCGTTCCCGAAAGTGAGGATCCCGATCGAGTTGTTCCATGGTGTTCATCGGCGAAATGCACACTCGGGCGGACTGCGCCCGCCGACAGAGATCATCGACTGACTGATGTTCCATCCACTCGGCGATGTACACATCGACGAGGTCGGCGTTTTCGCGCCGTGAAGCTCCGTCGGCAAACACCTCAAGCTGGCACCAGTCAGGGTTTCCCATCAGTTGAACCAACGACTTCCAGTGTGCCTCTTCTGGGCAGATCAGCTGCACCAGGCCGTCGCTGCAGGCGTAGATGTTCCACGGCATGACGATCTTCACGCCGAGACGAGAAGCATCTACCCCCTGGTAAGAGGCAGATGCAGGCGCCGTCTCGGTCATCTTCGCAGCGGCAGCGAACAGAGCGAAGTCGACATGTTCGCCACGTCCGGTTCGGTCTGCGCTCTCCAAAGCCGCAAGTGCCACCGTTGCAGCAGTTGTGGCGGCGTTCAGCGTGGCGTGGTGGCCAGGAGCCTTCAGCGGTGGCAGATCCACGTCAGTAGCCGCCGATGGTGAGAGAAATCCCCAGCTGGATCCGTGGATGATGTTGAGCTCGCACGCAACGAAATCTGCGTATGGCCCAGTCATTCCGAATGGTGTGATCGAGCAC
>JAYSSK010000308.1:0-2386 GCA_043720595.1 Acidimicrobiia bacterium | reverse complement strand
ACGCCGAGGCGTTCAGCGATGCGGTCGACGGCCGGCCGTTGCTGTTGTGGGACAACTATCCCGTCAACGACGCCTTGATGCACGGCCAGCTGTTTCTGCACCCGCTGCGTGGCCGCGACTCGCTGCTGTCGGAGTTTTGCCCTGGATATTTCGCGAACGCCGGCGTGCAACCGCATCTGTCCCTCCCCGGACTGCTGAGCGCTGCAGCATTCTGCGAAACGGGGTTTGCGGTGGAGGTCTGGGACGAATTCGAGCAACCGGTCCAGATCGCCCTTCTGGCTGAGGCATGCGATGGGGGAGAGCTTTACCGGCTGGGCCAACACGCCATCATCGACACCGAGTCCAAAGAGTTCGACGACCTGTGGTGGTGGCTTGAGCGGATCGAGGTCCTCGATCTCTCCGATGCCATCGGCATCGAAGCGCTGCCGTGGGTGACGCAAGCGAATGCCGAAGCCGAACTCTGTCTCGTCGCAATGGATCTGCTTGACCGCGCACCTGGCGACGAAGACGTGCCAAACCTGCTGGTCGACCTATGGCGCCGATGGCCGACGGTTCGCCGGTCCGAGCACAGCGTGTTTGGGCACCGGCTGGCGATCCGGCCGACCATGGGCGTTCACGGTGACGGTGTCTGGCACCTCGATGCGGCCTCGGTTATACGGGACCGCAGCGTCACCGATCTCTTGTGCGACGCTGCGCTGGCCCGACACACCACCGCCACTACTAAGCACCCTACCGGCTGAGCACCCGGCCGAGTTATGCCCGGCGCCTGATGTCCGGCGGCGGACCCTCGACCGGAGGCTTGCGCTTGTAGGGTGACGGCCGTGCTCATCGTGATTGACGTCGGCAACACACAAACGGTCATTGGCGTGTACCCGTCGGACGAAACGGGGCGGACCCATGACTCAGAGCTGGTCGACCACTGGCGTATCGCCACACAGGCCGATCGCACCCCCGACGAACTGGCCATGCTGTTCCGTCAGTTCCTGGCGCTGCGGGGCGATCGGTTCGACGCCGAATCGGTGCGGGGTGTGGCCATCTGCTCTGGTGTGCCCCGGGCCACGGCCCATCTGCGGCGAATGTGCGAGCGGTATCTCGGGTATCAGCCGACGGTGTTGGAACCTGGGGTGAAGACGGGAATCCCGGTGCTCTACGACAACCCGCGCGAGGTCGGCGCCGACCGGATTGCCAACGCAGTCGGGGCTCTCGACAAATATGGTGCCCCCGTAGTGGTGGTGGATTTTGGGACGGCCACCACGTTCGACGTCATCTCGCCGAAGGGCGAGTACCTCGGCGGGGCAATTATCCCGGGCGTCGAGATCTCGCTCGAGGCGCTGTTCAATCGGGCGGCAGCATTGCGTCGCGTCGAGCTGGTCGAGCCGCGCAGCGTCATCGGCAAGTCGACCGTCGAGTCTTTGCAGTCCGGGGCTCTGTTCGGCTACTCGTCGATGATCGACGGGATGTGCGAGCGAATCGAGGCGGAGATCGGCCCGTTCCGCGCAGTTTCGACGGGTGGTCTTGGGGCGTTGATCTCGCAGTACTCGAAGCGCATCGTTACCCACGATGCGTGGGTCACCCTCCACGGCCTCCGGCTGATCTTCGAAAAGAACCTTCCGATCCCGTAACTGGTCTGTCCGCTTTGCAGCAACGCTATTTACGGAAAGTGCGATGTCAAGAGGGCAGTTTCCGTGGGTCGTGCCAATGGGGGCACGCAGATCGGCGACACTGGTAGGCCATGTCTTCTGCACGTCTCACCATCCCGTACCGCTTCGAGCCCACCGCAACGGCGGCGGCGCTGTTGGCCGAACACGACGCTGTTCTTGAGGCCGGTGCCGAGACCGACGTCCAGGTGACCCTGGCTGGCCGCCTCATGCTGCGCCGTGGCCAGGGCAAGCTCACATTCGGTCAGCTGCAAGACGCCACCGGACGCATCCAGCTGTTCGGCCCCGCCGACGTCACCCCCGACTTCGAAGACTTCACGGCTCTCGGCCTGGGCGACTGGATCGGTGTCACCGGCACAGTCATGAAGACCAAGAAGGGCGAACTGTCCATCAAGGTGACTGACTGGGTTCTGCTGGCCAAAGCGGCTCGGCCCTTCCCAGACAAATGGCATGGGCTGGCCGACCTCGACATGCGCTACCGGCAGCGCTATGTGGACTTAGTAGTTACGCCCGAGTCCAACAGGACGCTTCGCGCTCGCAGTGCCATTGTCAGCGGTATCCGCCGTTATATGGACGACCTGGGTTTCATCGAGGTCGAGACCCCCGTGCTGCAGCCGCTGCCCGGCGGTGCACTCGCGAAGCCGTTCACCACGCACCACAACGCGCTCGATATGCAGTTGTATCTACGCATATCAGTCGAGTTGTATCTCAAGCGGCTGGTGGTCGGA
>JAYSSK010000307.1:0-17085 GCA_043720595.1 Acidimicrobiia bacterium | reverse complement strand
GTCTTTTTCATGCGCCAGTTCTTCTTGGCGTTTCCGAAGGAACTCGAGGAGTCCGCCCGCCTCGATGGTGCGTCCCATTTCATGACGTTCCGCAAGATCGTGCTGCCGGCCTCGAAGGGCCCACTCGCCACACTGTCGATCCTGTCCACGATCAACCTGTGGAACGAGTTCCTGTGGCCGTACCTGATGGGCAACACGGCCAGCAATGCGTCGAAGTATCCCCTCACGGTCGCGCTCAATGCTTTCAAGTCGCAGCAGCCCCAAGGCGGTCTGGACTGGACCGGCCTCATGGCCGCCACCAGCCTCTCGGTCCTGCCAGTCATCTTGCTGGTGGTCTTCCTCGGCAAACGCGTCGTCGAGTCCCTCGCCTTTTCCGGAATCAAATGATTCCGGTCGATCTCCGCCACAACCTCCCGCCACACGGGCCCAACAAAGGAGCAAAACCAAACATGAAGAGGAAATTCCTCGTATTCGGTGCCATCACAGCCGCTGTGGTCACGGGCACAACTCTCGTCCCCGCCAACGCTGCCGACGACGTCAAACTCAGCTATTGGCTGTGGGACTCCAACCAGCTGCCCGCTTACCAAGCATGCGCTGAATCCTTCACCAAGGCGAACCCAACCATCAAGGTCGACGTCATCCAGAAGGGCTGGGACGACTACTGGACAGGCATCACGACGGGCTTCACATCGGGCACTGCACCAGACCTCTTCACGAACCACCTGGCCAAGTACCCAGAGTTCGCGAACAACAATCAGATCGTCGACATCGCGCCGCTGATTGCGAAAGACAAGGTCGATACCAAGCAGTACCTCAATGGCCTCTTCGACCTGTGGGGTAAGAACGGCAAGCAGTACGGGCTCCCGAAAGACTGGGACACCATTGCCATCGTTTACAACAAGGACATGATCGCCAAGGCTGGCATCACCGAGGCTGAGATTAACAACCTCACGTGGGATCCAAAAACGGGCGGCACCTACGAGAAGATGTTGAAAAAGCTCACGGTGGACGACAAGGGCAAGAACGCCAGCCAGGCGGGGTTCAACAAGAAGAAGGTCAAGCAGCACTCGATCGCGATTCCTTCCGGCGGCGCATACGGCCAGACCGAGTGGAGCCACTACGCAGTGTCCAACGGTTTCAAGTTCAACTCAGGCCCATGGGCAACCAGCTACAACTACGCAGACCCAAAGCTCGCTGAAACCCTCCAGTGGGTAGCCGATCTTTCCAACACCAAGGGTCTGTCGCCGGCCTTCAAAGACATCAAGGCAACTGGGCACGACACGCTGTTCAAGGCCAAGAAGGTCGCCATGATCACCGAAGGTTCGTGGAACATCGGCACGTTCTCGAAGCTCGATTTCAAGACGGGTTTCGCCCTTCTGCCTAAGGGACCGCAGGGCCGCAAGTCGATGTTCAACGGTCTGGCTGACTCTATCTGGAGCGGATCGAAGAACCAGGACGCCGCATGGCAGTTGCAGAAGTACTTGGCCTCGGCAGCATGCGAGAACGAGGTCGGCAAGGCCGGTGTCGTGTTCCCCTCGATCAAGACTGGCGTAGACAACGCGCTCGCTACCTACAAGGCCCGTGGCCTTGACGTCAGCGCGTTCACCACGGTCGCTCAGGAGCCGGGAGCAACTTTCCTGTTCCCGATCACGGACAACGCTTCACAGATCGGCGACCTCATGAACTCTGCACAGGACACCATTCGGTTGGGTAAGGGCAAAGCCGCTCCAACCCTGAAGGCAGCCAACGACAAGGTCAACGCCTTGTTCAAATAAGTCACGAGGTGTTTCGCGAGCGTTTCAGCGTCGCTTCGCGAAACCTTCGGCGGCCCGGACACAGCGCTGCTCCCCAGCTCTGTGTCCGGGCTATTTCCTTTCCCCGCTACCAACCCTGCCCACCTGCCCACCTGACAAAATGACCAAACCTCCCCAGAAATTCGCCCGATGATCGCTCAGAGAATTCAAGCCCTAGCCATTCTTGTTGGATTGGGAAGCGTAACCAGCGTGTTGTCTGGATGTGGCGGAGACAGTTTTGTCGCCAAGTCTTCGAGCGATCGTCGGGCAGTTTCGGTTTTGGCCGCCGTGACGACCGCGTCGCACGGCGGATGCGCCGAACGTTTCGTACGGCACCCGCTGAGCCACACCACAACCGCGCCAGGACCCGACGTGCTTCCGTACGACACAAACGGGTCAGGGCTCGCTGTTGGTGATCTCGACAACGACGGTCAACCGGACCTTGTGCTCGGCGACCTTGGACGGGCCACGTCGCTCATGTGGAACGAAGGCGGGTTCGACTTCCGGCAGGAACCACTCGACGACCCGGAAGCAGCCGTTCCAGAAACCGACACCCGGGCCCTTGTCATCGCAGACCTTGACTCCGACGGTCGGCCCGACATCATTGCCACTCATACGGGGGGCGGGGTCTCCCTGTGGCGCAACCTCGGGAATCGAAAGTTTTCGGCTTCAACGATCGATGAGATCAGTACGCCGGCATATGCGTTGCTGGTTGACGATCTAGACGCCGACGGTGACATGGATTTCGTCACCGCTTCCTACGATGCACTGCTTGAAAAGGAGCAGGGCAACTCGTTCTTGCTCGGCGCTGGCGGAGGGGTGGTTGTCTATCTACGAGATGGCACCGTATTCAGACCGACGCGCCTTGAACGCAAGACGCAGACGTTGGCCATGACTCTGTTCGACGTCACGGGCGACGGGGTACGCGACCTCGTTGTCGGCAATGACTTTGGAGTGCCCGACATGGCTTGGGAGATCCGACCGACTGTCGCTCCTGGCTCGTGGAAGCAGATCACCCCGTTCCGCCGAACGACACGGAACACGATGGGCTTTGCCGTCGGCGACCCGAACCGCGATGGCGCACCCGATCTCTTTGCAACAGACATGAAACCGAACCTCGGCGATATGGACGAGGTGGCCAAGTGGTCGCCCCTGATCGACCGGCCCTTTCAGAAGCTGCAACGTTCCGACCGTCAGCGCGCAGAGAATGTGCTGCAAATGAATAAAGGCGGCGGACGATTTGCGAACAAGGGTTACGTCCGGGGGCTCGATGCAACCGGGTGGAGCTGGTCCGCTCAGTTCGGCGATCTCGATGCAGACGGACACGAAGACCTATACATCGTGAACGGGATGATCGACCACGAGGTGCTCCCGTACCTGCCGCAAAACGAGCTGGTTGAACGCAACGTCGCGTTCAGAGGCACGGGCGACGCTCGGTTCGAGCGAGATCCGGACTGGGGGCTGGCTTCTCAGTCCAGCGGGCGATCCATGGCTCTCGCTGACTTCGATTCCGACGGGCGATTGGACGTCGTCATCAATAATCTCCGGGCCTCAGCTGAACTCTTCGAAAACAGGTTCTGCGGTGGGCACACACTCACGATTCGTCTGGAATGGGACGGCGTCGGTAACCGTTCGGCCCTCGGCTCCACCGTTGCGCTGAACACCGATGCAACGGTGCTTCATCGGGCCGTCTCGTCCAACGGCGGCTACCTCACAGGTCTCGATGGACTCGTTCACTTCGGCCTCGGGAACGAGTTGCCACGATCGGTGACAGTTCGATGGCCAGACGGTGCGACAAGCGAACTCGACCTGGAATTGCTTCCCGAACTCAAAGACCGTAAGTCCGCAGATCAGATTTCTCTCACGCTTACTCGTTCAACGGAGCCCACATGACAAGCGTTTCGCCTGTAGCAGCGTCATCCAGCCATCGGCGTTTCGACCCGATGCACCTCTGCCTCTTATCGATGCTGATCGGCGGTTGCCTGTTCGTTCTCGGAGCGCTTGTTCGCTCGCTGGCGATTACACAGGCTGCGGCCGCTGTGTCCTCTGCCGGCCTGGCAGGGGTGCCCGTGGTGCTCGCCCTGCAGGGCCGCCTGGCAACGATGCACCGGGGTGTGCTGGTCCTCGGCGCTGTGTTGATCATCCAGGGTTTGCACACGGTTGAACACCTGGTGCAGATCGTGCAGTCCTATCGGCTCGACTTGCCCCCGGTCCGTTCACTCGGAATCGTCTCAAGTCTCAACGTCGAATGGGTGCACTTCGGCTGGAATTGGGTTGCGTGGGCTGGTGTGGTCTGGGCGTGGCACCGGGGTGTTCGCGGGGGATGGATGGCTCTGCTCTTCGTGTGGATCACTGCCCATAGCCTGGAGCACACCTACATGCTTTGGCACTACCTAACGGTGCTACAAAACATCGATGGGTTGGCGCTTCCGGCTCTTGGCTCGAGCGAGGTGCTTCCCGGAGTCTTCGGGCGAGACGGCTGGCTAGCGCGAACCTTCGTTGACCAGCGAGAGATCCTCGGTCCGTTCGTGTCTGCTCCTCGGGTTGCGGTTCACCTTTGGTGGAATGTCGGCGAGTTAGCGCTCCTGAGCGCTGCACTATTTGCGGTCATTCTGAAACGACACAGTCGGCCCGTTCCGCCCCGTTCCGCCTAAGCGTCTCGCTTCCAAAGGAGGTCATATCGATGACCGTGTCTCTGGTTCATCTGACATCCGACCACCTTTCGGTGCTCATCGACCCGTCGACCGGCGTGCCGACCGTGCTGCATTGGGGTCAACCCATTGCAGATCCATCGTCCGACGCGGCGCTCCGTGCGGCGCTGAGCCCACCGATCGTTCACGGCGGGATGGACTCCGTCGCTGCGCTCTCGCTGTTGCCGGAACACGGATCGGGTTACATGGAACGACCCGGCATCGAAGGCTTCCGTTCCGACGGGTCAGGCTGGGCGCCGCGCTTCGTGCTGCAACATGTCAGCGCGGGAGACGACGCACTTCGGACGTGGGCAACATTTCGGAGCGTCGACGCACACGCAGGGCTGACGGTTGATTGTGAGTTCGAGATTCACCGTGCGTCCGACGCGCTCCGCACACGTGTCACGCTCTGGAACAACGGACCTGACGACTACACCGTTGCTGCACTCCGCCAGACGCTGCCGCTCCCGGCCGACGCACGCGAAGCGCTCACTTTCGGGGGTAGGTGGAGCAAAGAGTTCATCGAGATCCGCGAGCCGATTGCAACAGGTTCCGTCCTCGTCGAGAACCGCACCGGTCGTACATCGCACGGCCGGGTCCCGGTTGCTTTTGCAGGTACGACTGGGTTCACCAACGAAACGGGGACGGTCCGCGCCGTGCATGTGGAGTGGAGCGGAAACTCGTTCGTCGCCGTCGACGCGGCCACCGACGGCCGCCGTTCCATGCAGGCCGGCGAAATTCTGCTGGCTGGTGAAGTAGTTCTCCCGAGCGGAGCATCGTACGAATCGCCATGGGTGTGCTGGGCGTACTCGGGTCATGGCACCAACGGAATCAGCAACAGCTTCCATCGAGAGTTGCGGCGTCGGCCCAATCACCCGTCGTCGGTGCGTCCCGTCACGCTCAACATCTGGGAGGCGGTTTATTTCGACCACAACGTCGAACGTTTGGGTGCATTGGCCGAGGCGGCAGCCTCGATCGGTGTCGAGCGGTTCGTCATCGACGACGGGTGGTTTCATCTGCGTCGCAACGATCACGCTGGCTTAGGCGACTGGTGGGTTGACCCTGAAGTTTGGCCGCAGGGCCTCACTCCCATCGCAGACAAAGTTGTCTCACTCGGGATGGAGCTTGGTTTGTGGTTCGAGCCGGAAATGGTGAACCCCGACTCCGATCTGTATCGGGCTCATCCTGAGTGGGTTCTGACCGATCATCGATATCAGCCTGTAATGGGCCGCCATCAGCTGGTACTCGACCTCGGCCGCGTTGAAGTGCAGGACTACCTGTTCGACCAGATCAGCGCCGTGCTGTCGGCATATCCAATCTCGTATGTGAAGTGGGATCACAACCGCGAACTGGTGCAGGCATCGCATCAGGGCACCCGTGCCGGGGTTCACGGCCAGACCCTTGGTGTGTACGAGCTGTTCGACCGGCTCCGGGCAGCGCATCCCACGGTCGAGATCGAGTCGTGTTCGTCTGGCGGCGGCCGCATCGACTTCAAAGTCCTCGATTGGTGTCACCGGTTCTGGGTAAGCGACTGCATCGACCCGTTGGAACGCCAATACATCCAACGTGGTTTCAGTCACATGTTTCCTCCTGAGTTCATGGGTTCGCATATTGCGTCGGAGCACTCGCACACCACGCGGCGAAAACATTCGCTGGCATTTCGTGCGGCCACTGCACTGTTCGGCCACCTCGGTATCGAATGGAACCTGCTCGATGCGTCGCCAGAAGACCGCAAGCTGCTCGCTGCGGTGATCGCTGTTCACAAGGAGCACCGTGCGCTCTTGCACTCCGGTGTCGCTCGGCGGTTCGACCATCCGAATACAGCAGTTCTTGCCCATGGTGTGCTGGCTGCCGATGGGTCGCAGGCTGTTGTGTCGTTCGCCACGACTGCTGCGACATCGTCGCTGGTCATCGAGCCATTCCGTCTCAGTGGGCTGGATCCCAAGCGGCACTATGCGGTAACGGTGGTCAGCTTGGCGGGCGGAGTCACCGGCGCGGCTCGTCGGCAACCGGCTTGGCTAGAGTCGGGGTTGAGCCTCTCCGGCGAAGAATTGGCGGTTCTCGGAGTTCAGCTGCCAGCTCTCGATCCGGAGCAGGCGTTGGTGTTGCACCTCGTTGCGCGCTAAAAGCGGATCGCCGGAACAAACCCGTCACAAGCGGGGTTGGCCATGTCATCAACAGTGGTGGCGGCGTTTCGGCGTCCCGCCGGTAGACTGATCACAGATCCCATCGCCCAGGAGGCGGTTCACTTGTTCGAACGCTTTACTGACCGAGCCCGTCGCGTTGTCGTCCTAGCGCAGGAAGAAGCGCGGCTCCTCAACCACAACTACATCGGCACCGAGCACATTTTGCTCGGGCTGATCCACGAAGGAGAAGGCGTCGCAGCCAAGGCGCTTGAGTCGCTTTCCATCAGCCTCGAAGGCGTTCGTGGCCAGGTAGAGGAGATGATTGGGCAGGGTTCAAGCTCTCCGTCCGGTCATATTCCTTTCACGCCACGGGCGAAAAAAGTCCTCGAGCTCAGCTTGCGCGAAGCGTTGCAGCTTGGCCACAACTACATCGGCACCGAGCACATCCTGCTTGGTCTCATCCGTGAGGGTGAGGGCGTTGCTGCCCAGGTGCTCATCAAACTGGGCGCAGATCTCAGCAGGGTTCGCCAGCAGGTCATCCAGCTGTTGTCCGGCTACCAGTCGGGCAGCGGCCAGGCAGCTGGTTCAGCGGGTCCCGGTGAGAAGGGTCAGCCAGCAGGTGTTGCTTCGGGCAGCCAGCAGGGCGAGGGCGCTCAAGGATCGTTGGTCCTCGACCAGTTCGGTCGCAACCTCACCACGCTTGCTCGCGAAAAGAAGCTCGACCCGGTTATTGGTCGGGAAAAGGAAATCGAGCGCATCATGCAGGTGCTGTCTCGCCGCACCAAGAACAACCCTGTTCTCATCGGCGAGCCCGGCGTCGGCAAGACAGCCATCGTCGAAGGTCTCAGCCAAAAGATCGTCGCAAACGACGTCCCAGATACCATCCGGGACAAGCAGCTGTACACGCTCGACCTGGGTGCGTTGGTGGCCGGTTCGCGTTACCGCGGCGATTTCGAAGAGCGTCTCAAGAAGGTGCTCAAGGAAATCAAGACCCGTGGCGACATCATCTTGTTCATCGACGAGATTCATACCTTGGTCGGCGCAGGCGCGGCCGAAGGTGCAATCGATGCTGCATCCATCCTCAAGCCGATGCTGGCCCGCGGTGAGCTGCAAACCATTGGTGCCACAACCCTCGACGAGTACCGCAAGCACCTCGAGAAGGACGCTGCCCTCGAGCGGCGTTTCCAGCCCATCAAGGTCGAGCAGCCAACGGTGGCTCAGACCATCGAAATCTTGAAGGGCCTGCGGGAACGCTACGAGCAGCACCACCGGGTCACCATCACCGATCAGGCACTTGTGGCGGCGGCCAACCTCGCCGACCGTTACATCGCTGACCGTCAACTCCCAGACAAGGCCATCGACCTCATCGACGAAGCCGGCAGCCGTTTGCGCATCAAGCGCATGCAGACTCCTCCGGACTACCGCGAACTTGAGAACGAAATCGCCAAGGTTCGCAAGGACAAGGAAGACGCGATCGAGAACCAGAAGTTCGAGCAGGCAGCCAAGCTGCGTGATCGGGAGAAGGAACTCCTCGAGACCAAGACGCAAAAAGAAGCCGAGTGGAAAGCTGCCGGCGTTGATCTTTTCGACGAGGTTGACGAAGAAGCAGTCGCCGACGTGGTGGCGATGTGGACCGGTATCCCTGTCGCCAAGCTCACCGAGGCCGAGACGGCAAAGCTGCTGCGCATGGAGGACGAACTCCACAAGCGCATGATTGGCCAGAACGACGCCATCAAGGCAGTCAGCCAGGCCATCCGGCGCACCCGTGCAGGCCTCAAGGACCCAAAGCGTCCAAGCGGTTCGTTCATTTTCCTCGGCCCTACCGGCGTCGGCAAGACCGAGCTCGCCCGAACCCTCGCCGAGTTCCTGTTCGGCGACGAAGCTGCACTGATCCGCCTCGACATGTCGGAATACATGGAGAAGCACACGGTCAGCCGTCTCGTGGGTTCCCCCCCCGGGTACGTGGGTTACGACGAAGGTGGCCAGCTCACCGAAGCTGTGCGCCGCAAGCCGTTCAGCGTGGTCTTGTTCGACGAGGTCGAAAAAGCTCACCCCGACGTCTTCAACACGCTCCTGCAGATCTTGGAAGACGGTCGCCTGACCGACAGCCAGGGCCGCATGGTGGACTTCAAGAACACCGTCATCATCATGACCTCCAACCTGGGAACGGCAGACCTGCGCAAAGCGCAGCTGGGCTTCTCGTCAGGATCAGAGTCGGTGTCCTACGAGAAGATGAAGGTCAAGGTCAACGAGGCGTTGAAGGCCCACTTCCGCCCCGAGTTCTTGAACCGCATCGACGAAACCATCGTCTTCCACGAACTGTCACGCGAAGAGATCGTCTCGATGATCGACAAGATGACCCGCCGCCTGGTGGACCAGATGAAAGACCAGGGCATTGCCCTGGAACTCACCGGCGACGCCAAGTTGCTGCTCGCCGACAAGGGCTACGACCCAACGCTGGGCGCCCGCCCATTGCGTCGGGCCGTGCAGCGCATGCTGGAAGACCCGTTGGCCGAGAGGCTGCTCAACAAGGAACTGGTCGCAGGCCAGACGGTCATCGCCGACGCAGTCGACGGCGAGATCTCATTCACCGGCACCGACCCACTGGTTCCACCAACAGTCGACGAGCTTGTCGGCGGCCCTGAGGCTTAACTCGCCCAGGTACACAACCGATTGCTTGATCTCACGGGACCGGCCCTCGGTCCCGTGAGTCGCGTTCGGGTCGTTCCGCCAACCCGGGGGCCGGCGCCAGTAGCCTGCACGACGTGAGGCGGTTGCTGACAGCGATGATCGCCCTGGTTGCCATTGGCTGGCTGTCAGGGTGCCAGACCCAGGTCGGAATTCGGGTCAACCAGATCACCGACGGATCCGGCGAGGTGACCGTCTCACTGCTGCTCGACCGCGAGGCCGCAGAGCAGGTCACCGATCTTCGGTCTGCGTTACGTACGGCCGACCTCGAAGCTGCTGGATGGAGTGTTGCGGGTCCGGTGCCGCGTCCCCCCGGTGGCTTTGTGGAGTACTCGGTGAGCAAGCCGTTCCGTAACGCCGGCGAGGCGCAGCTCATCCTCACCGAACTCACGGGCGAAGACGGCCCGTTCGCATCTCTGGTCATCGACCGCACCAGATCTCCGTTGCGGGTGGTGTCGAGCATCACAGGCGAAGTTGACCTGTCCGGCGGGTATGACGCATTCGGTGACGAACTCATCGCCCGTCAGTTCCAGAATGAATCGAAGATCGGGCTCACCACTGCAGATATTCAGGCGCGCTACGGCAAGAAGCTTGAAGAGCTGGTGCCCATGCACCTTGAGGTCACGCTGGCTGACACCCCGTCCCAACGAATCGACCTCGTATCTGGTCAGCGCACACCGCTTGATCTTCGGGTCGTGCGCTGGAACCGGTTGATCTTGTTCCCGATGGCAGCCGCCGTGCTGGGCCTCGTCGGCTTGGTGATCAGCCTGCGCCGCAGCCGATAGCGTGTTTGTCCGCTTAGCCGAGTTTCGCCTTGGCTGTCCCGGCGATTTCCCGGACTACCTGACCGAGCGCTCGCGTCCGATGCGTTGGCCGGGAAAACGAGCCGTCGAACTGCGGCTCGCTAGAGGCCACGACCACGGCGTCGACCCCCGCCCTCCGAAAGATGTCCCTAGCTCGCCGGGTGTGCACTGGGCTGGTGACCACTACGACCTGTTTCCATCCTCGCTGCCTTTGCAGATTTGCGACCGCAGCGGCTTCGGTCGCCGTGGTGCGCATTGGTGGGAGCGTAAACACATCCGGTCCATCGGGGCCAGCGAGTGACTCGATGAGGGTGCGTTGCACTGTCGCCTGAGACGGACATCCGGCTGGCCTGATCGTCGGATCGGAATCAGATATCGCAATCAGCGGGGCCACCCCAGCTCTCCATAACGATATGGCGGACGTAACTCGGGCGAGCGAGGTGGCATCGAGTTGGCCCGTGCTGCAATGCAGACCAGCGCCCAGCACTACGAGCGCGTCGGCGCGTTGAGGGGGCGGCTGAGAAACGTCGAACGCATCGACGGCCCAGCCCACCAGCGGCGTGAACAGCAAAGCCGCTGTCGTGCAGCCGAGCACCATGACCGCGACACGAAGCAGCCTGCGGCCGCTCACACTCAGGCCGATCACCCCGGCAATGAAGGCAAGCAGCGCGAGCACTGGGTAGGAGACGAATCTGATTGCGTCGATGAGCAACGCGAAGGACGTGCAACCGGTTGCCGCCCCGACACCGAAGTGGCGAATGTGGCCACTCGTACCCCTACTCCGCCGAGTTTCCGCTGCGCTGGTGTGGCGAGCGTTCTGCGAGCCAACCAGCGGTTGCTCAGCGGGGCTTGGCTCGGATGAAAGCGGCATAGTTGCGCAAGTTTGGTCGGGTCGCCGATGCCGCACTGTCATACCGTCCGGGTACCCTTCCTGGATGTCCAAATCGAAGGTTGTGCATCGGTGCACCGACTGCGGGTCCGCGTTCCCCAAGTGGGCCGGCCGATGCGGCTCGTGTGGTGCATGGAACACGCTGGTCGAAGAGGTCGAAACCCGCGAAACACGTGCGGCCACTATTGCCATGGCCACCGTTCGTTCAGAGCCCGCACAGCCCCTCGCGACGGTTGACACCAGTAATGGGCATCCGCAGCCAACGGGAATTGCCGAGTTCGATCGGGTGCTTGGCGGCGGCCTCGTACCCGGGTCGGTCACGTTGGTGGGTGGTGAACCTGGCGTGGGAAAGAGCACGCTGCTGCTTCAGCTTCTTGGTGCAGTCAGTGGAGCGCGCCGCCGCTCGCTGCTTGTTTCCGGTGAAGAATCGGCACAACAGGTTCGTATGCGCGCGGAGCGTCTCGACGCGCTCGGTTCCGAGCTGTGGATCGTGTCAGACACTTCGCTTGGTGCCGTCATCGAACACATCCGCACCGTCAAACCCGAAGTGTGCGTGGTCGACAGCATCCAAACCATGTCAGACCCCGAACTGACGTCTGCCGCTGGCACGGTCACCCAGGTACGCGACTGCACCGCTGGGCTAATCGAGGTGGCGAAAGACCTCGGCATCGCCATCCTGCTGGTCGGCCACGTCACCAAAGACGGCAACATCGCTGGACCTCGGGTCCTCGAGCACATGGTCGACACGGTCTTGTCCTTCGAAGGCGACCGCCATCACCAGCTTCGATTGCTGCGTGCGGTCAAGCACCGCTTCGGCCCAACGGGCGAACTGGGTTTGTTCGAAATGCGGCCCGAGGGTCTGATCGCGGTCGACGATCCGTCAGCCATGCTGCTGGCCGACAGGCAACCAGGCGTGCCTGGGTCAATACTCGTGCCCGTTGTCGAGGGCCATCGCCCGCTCATCGTCGAGGTGCAGGGCCTCGTGGCGAAGTCCTCGCTTGCCAACCCGCGCCGCGTTTCGCAGGGGTTCGATTACAACCGTCTATCCGTGCTGCTTGCCGTCATCGAACGCCGCGTGGGCGTTGCGGTCGGGTTCGCTGATGTGTTCGTATCGGTGGTCGGTGGTGTCCGAATCGCCGAACCGGCAGCCGACCTTGCGGTCGCGCTCTCCATCCTGTCCAGCGCTGCAGATTCGCCGATACCCGAGGGCCTCGTTGCGATCGGCGAGGTGGGCCTGTCCGGTGAAATCCGTCAGGTTTCCCACTTCGAGGCTCGGCTGCGAGAAGCGGTTCGTCTCGGCGCAACCAGGGCAGTGGTCCCAGCCTCATCGCCGATGGTCAACGTCGCTGGGTTGCAGTTCGACTTCGTCACGACTTTGCAAGGCGCTGCCGAAGTGACAGGTATCCTCGACTCCATTCGCAGCACTCGGGACGCCCGGTCTCAGTCAGAAGAAGAGCGTCCCCGGTATACCGAGCGATACTCCGGCCGGTCGAAACGGCGTCGCCCGACAGAGCTTGACCTCGGGCGATTCGGCCGAGACGCGTATCCAGACCCTGACTTCGAGGCCGAAGAATACCCTGATTAGGAAGCTTGTCAGGTGCGGGTCAGCTGGAACGCAACGTCATGCGCTTGCGGTCAACAATGCGGTACGTACGTTCGTGCTGTTCCATCCAGCCGAGGCGGATGAACTGAGCGATTGCCTTGTTCACTCGCTCACGGCTGGCACCGATCATGCCGGCCAATTCTTCCTGAGTGACCGGCAACGTGAACTCGTCTGTGTCGCCGGCGATTTCCAACAGGCGCTTTGCCGTGCGTCCCGTGACATCGAGAAACACCGAGTCAGCTAGAGCTTCGTCGGCAGCGCGAACCCGCTTGACCAACAACCGCACCACGTTCCACAGCGCATCGGCGTCGCCTTCCAGCTCGGCACGCATGACCGAGAACGGGACCGACACCACTTCGCTGGGCTCCAAGGCACGGGCCAAGGCCGACCGACCTTGACCATCGAACAAAGCCATCTCTCCGAACAGATCACCGGTGCCCATCAGCGCAAGCAACGATTCGCGGTCCATGTTGCGGTTGGCGATTGCGATACGACCCCGGTTGACCACATAGAGGTGCTCGGCCTCGTCGCCTTCGGCAAACACCAGGTCGCCTCGTTGGAAGCTGTGTTGTTTCGCTGCAGCTGCAAAACGATCGTGCGACTCCGAAGAGAACACTTGGAAGAACTCGAGTGCACCGAAGAAGTCGCGGGTGATCATGTTCGAAGCGTACTGGCCGGTAACGTCTGGAGGTGGGTCCAGCGAACGATTTCGACGATGACGATCTCGATCCGGCCCTGGCGGCCGAGTTCGGGGCCCGTTGGCCAGAGGCATCTGCACATACAAACACCAGCCTTCGGCCTATGCGGGAACCGTTGGATGACTCTTCGACCGAGTCGTTCGATGCGCTATCGGACGAATCGCTCGACGACCCTTGGGCCGACCCACCAGATGAACCTGTCGGCGGAGGTGTACCGGTGACTGAGTCTGCAATCCCGGTGGTTTCGGACTCCTTGACACCGACCGCCAGTGTCGAGCCATCAGGCAACGTCGGCGGTCCAGCACGGCACGCCAGAAAGAACGGGCAGATCACGCAATCGGCCGCCGCGTTGCGTGCGCAGCCACTGCCGTTCTGGTTGTCGGTAGGGCTTGCATTGGGTTTCGGCACCCTTTATGGACGGCTGGGTGTTCGTCACTACAACGCGTTTGCGTCGTGGGCATTCGACCTTGGCATTTACGACCAAGCGCTGTGGAAAGCATCTCGATTTGGCAAGACCTTTATCACCGTGCGTGGGCTTGAAATGTGGGGCCACCACTTCAACCCAGTGCTGTACCTGCACGCTCCGGCCTATTGGTTGGGCGCTGGGCCGCGGTTTCTCTATGTGTCCCAGGCAGCCATCATCGGACTTGGTGCCATTGCTGTGTACCTCCTGGGCCGAGACCGGTTGCGTTCACCGTGGATGGGCTTCTTCTGCGCCGTGGCGTATGTCGGGTATGCCCCAATCGGGTTCATTGCGTGGGCAAACTGGCACCCAGAGGCGCTCGTCATCACTCCTTTGTTGTTCGCGTGGTGGGCGGCACGCCGCAAATCGTGGCGCCTGTTCACGGTGTTTGCACTGCTGGCGCTCACAACCCGAGAAGACGCTGCGCTCGTGATGACCATGATGGGCGTCCTGCTGATCTGGACCACGTGGACCGAAGTTCGCACGGGGGTAGACACGGCCGGCTTTCGATGGTCGAACCGAAATGTGCGCTATTCGGTCCTGACGCTTGTTGGGGCGATTGGGTTGTACTTCTTTGCAACGAAGGGCGTCATTCGCTACTTCAACGACGGCAAAGACCCGTTCTACATCCAGTATTTCTACGGCGATTTCGGTTCCACGATGTTTGAGGTGCTTGGCAACATGCTTCGCCGTCCCGACAAAGTCGTGTCGCTGGCAATGAAGAAGGATCGCGTCACCTTCTATACACAGCTACTCGTGCCGTTGGCTGGCGCGCCCTTGCTCGGGTTCCCGTACTTGTTGATGGCCGGCCCACAGATGCTGTCGAGCATCACCAGCTCCACGCCATATGCGCGTGTCATCGATTATCAATATCCGTCGATGATGATCGCCCCGATTGTGATCGCCGCAGTGGAGGGCCTGGCCAGACGACTCCGCACACAGGCAGCGCGTCGCTGGGGCATCGTCGCACTTCTTGTGTGTACATATGTTTCGAACGTTGCCTGGTCCAATTCTCCTATTGGGCAGAAGAGTTCGTATTGGTCAGCAGTAGGTCCACGTGCCGCGGCCTTGCAGAAGGCCGTCGACATGGTGCCCGACGGGGTTGGGGTCGCGGCCACGTACTCGCTCGGGCCGCATCTCACCCATCGCAACGATATGTACGACTGGCCTAACCCGTGGATCATTTCCTACTGGGGCAATGATCTTCCTGGCGGTGGGACCGATCCCGCGCCACATGACCCGAACCGGGTCACGTGGGTGGTTTTCGATCGTGTCCATCTCGATGTCGCCAATCCTGCGAACGTTCGCCAGGCTGCGTTGGTCGAACGGCTGATCGGTCCCGGCGGGGAGTTCGCGGTGGTGTTCGAACAGGACGGTGTCGTCGTCGGAAAACGGATCCGTGCGGACAACTCCGCGGCAACGACGCCCTTGGAACCCGTAGTGGTTGACGGGGCGAGTTCGCCCGCGAGTTCTGTGCCCGAATTGGTTCCGCTGGACCCGGTTTTCGTGCCGGATTCCGCCACCATCCCGACGCCCTGACGTTCGACGCGCCCAGAAAAGGGGGCGCACATTGCCGTCAAAAGCAGCCCTGGGACCCTGACGTTAGGGGGTTGTAGGGCATTGGTCCGAAGTGTCGGTCCTGTCCGCTATTCTGGCATGTCTGATTTCAGTGGGTTCCCCGTTGGATCGTGCGAGAAGTGGAGCGCCATGACGTTCGATGTCGGTGACAAGGTTGTTTATCCCCACCATGGGGCAGCGACGATCGAACAGCGCGAGACGCTGACGTTTGCCGGGGAGGAGAAGGAATATCTCATCCTCAAGTTGGCATTCGACAACCTCACGTTGAAGGTTCCGGTCGACAAGGTCGAAGCGATTGGCCTCCGTGAGGTCATCAACGACGAAGAGGTCGAAGAGGTGTTCGCTGTACTTCGCAAGAAGGAGGCCCGCATGCCGACGAACTGGTCGCGTCGTTTCAAGAACCACGTCGAAAAGCTCAAGTCCGGCGACATTTACCAGGTGGCCGAAGTGGTTCGAAATCTGTCCATCCGTGACAAGGACAAGGGTCTCTCGGCGGGTGAGAAGCGGATGCTCGTCAAGGCCCGCCTCATTCTCGTGTCCGAGCTCACCTTTGCGCTCAACGTCACCCAGGAGCAGGCCGAGCAGAAGCTGTCCGACGCGCTCGTCTGAGCGCATCGGGGCTATCGGCTCGATCGGACAACCAATGCCTCCGGTGACCTGGGCGGTCGTTGTCGCCGGTGGCAGTGGTTCGCGCTTCGGCGGGCCGTTACCCAAGCAATACATCGCGTTGGGCGGGCGACGGGTCTTGGATTGGTCGCTCGAAGCCATGCAGCGCAGCGCCCCTGGCAGGGTGATCCTGGTTGTGCCCGCTGACCGAGCGGACGACAAAGAGCCCGGTGCCACCCTCGTGGTGGCAGGCGGCGACACTCGGTCGCAGTCCGTACGAAACGGTCTGGCTGTGGTTCCAACTGACGCAGATGTGGTCCTGGTGCACGACGCCGCGCGGCCGTTGGTGCCAACCATCGTGGTTGAGGCATTGCTGGCCGCATTGGCCGGTGGTGCCGATGCCGCCGTTCCTGGAATCGCGCTCACCGATACGGTGAAACGGGTTGTGCACGGGTTCGTCGCCGAGACCCTCCCCCGAGATGAACTGGTGGCAGTTCAAACCCCGCAGGCGTTTCGGGTCGCCGCGTTGCGAAACGCCCATCAGTCCGGCGCCGACGCAACCGATGACGCCGCGTTGGTCGAAGCTTCCGGGGGACGAGTCGCGGTGGTGGCGGGTTCGGCAGTGCTGCGAAAGGTGACCTCAGCGGAAGATATCGAGGTGCTTGAGCAGTTCATTGCCCAGGGCTTGCCGGTCGACGCGCTGCTCCCGGGCGGCGACCTCTGATGGACAGTTCTCGCGAAAGTCGGCTGGACTTTCGGGTCGGGCAGGGCTTCGATATCCACCCGTTCTCCGATGATCCGTCGCGTCCGCTCGTTCTTGGCGGCGTGAGGTTCGACGACTCGCCTGGCTTGCGTGGTCACAGCGACGCAGACGCTGTTGCCCACGCGCTCACCGACGCGTTGCTTGGTGCAGCAGATCTTGGCGACATCGGATCGCATTTCCCCGACACTGACCCGCAATGGAAGGGCGCGGACTCCATGCGTCTGCTTGCTGCTGCTGTTGGTTTGGTCCACGAGGCTGGATGGTCCGTCGGCAACGCGGACATCACCGTTGTCCTGGAAGCACCAAAACTTGCGCCTCATCGGGCTGCCATGAAGGCCAGTCTTGAAGCAGTCGTTGCGTCGACCGTTTCCGTGAAAGCCAAGCG
>JAYSSK010000306.1:0-2401 GCA_043720595.1 Acidimicrobiia bacterium | reverse complement strand
GGCACACATGACACCTCGCGAATTTTCACGAGAGGGCATCGCCCGAGGATTCCTCAGAGGGGCATGGCCCGGTACCATGAGTCGCATGCGCCGCCCCTACGCGACTTCTCACCGTCCGAGCGGTGACGTTCGCTTGTGTTAGGCCGATTAAGAGCATGAGCGAGCCTGAGACTTTCTGCCGTCAGGTGCGTGCGAGGTCCGTCGAGAACAGGCAGGCCATGCTCGCTCTGCGCGCTTTGCCGGGGCAGATGATCTCCGTCCTCCGCCAAGAACTCGACTCCTTGGTGCGCGTCGTCTTTCTTCTGGCGCAGAGTGATCGGCCATACCGGCACGGATTGATCGACGACTCAGTTTCTGGAACGCGTTGGCGCTGCCGCAACTCCCAGCCACCTGTGACGGACCGCGAGATGGTTGACCTCACCGACACGCTCCACGGGTGGACAAAGTCGGTGTACGCCTTTGGCTGGGCGTTCATCCATCTCTGCAACCTCCACGATCACCAGACCCGGGATCCGTTGGGCCAGATCATGGAGGCGGAACGGAAATCGACTCTCGACCACCTGCGCCACTACCATGATGGGCCGCACGGAGCGTCGCCCGCGTTCTCGGACGTCGTTCCTTACCTGCCGATGGTCTTCACGAAGATCGCTGACAACCTGTGGAGTGCTACGTGAGACAGGTAGAGCAGGACGGAGACCTCGACGTATGAAACGGTCCAAAACGGCATGTAGCGGACGGCACTGCGCGCCGCCGCTGATGCCAAGCGTTGGACCTCGCACTCCGCCCCTGTGCACCGATGACCATCGAATTCAAGCCAGCGACGCCGGATGACTCTGCCGAGTACGTTCGATTGCGTGGATTGACCCGCGAGAACGCAGTCTCCGAAGGTCGTCTACGCAGTCTGGGCATCACTGCCGAGACCTGGGCTCACGACATCCGGTCTTCAGAGCTACTTGGCTTTGTCTGCCACTCGAATCAGCAGCTTGTCGGTTACTGCTTCGGTAATTCCAGTTCTGGTGAAGTAGTCGTCTTAGCCGTACGCCCCGCCTTCGAAGGCCAGGGTATTGGTCGGCACCTGTTGTCCTTGGTCGTTGCGGCGCTTCGGGGGCAAGGCCACAAAAGGCTCTTCCTCGGCTGCTCCTCAGATCCGACTGTTCGCTCACACGGCTTCTATCGCCACCTGGGCTGGTGCAGCGCAGGTACGGTCGACGACCTTGGCGACGAGGTACTGGAGTTGACGTAGCAGTGGGAGCGTTTGGCATAGCGGCTAAAGCGAGACCTGATCGGATAGTCGAGAGCTTCTAACTCGCAGCCCCCACACCACCCACCGTGCGTGTCCGCAGTGGGCGGAACACCCAAGTCGGCTCGCTCGACGAAGCGGTCGGTTCCTTCAAGCGGTGTAGCCCTGGGCCTTGCACCACGGCTCTTTCACACTGACGAGACCTTGCGCTTTCAACCAGCCTTGCGGGCCGCGTCGGGCCACAGGCCCGCCCCTTCGCCAGGCACAAACAGTCCACTGGAATGTTTGTGTCCGGGCTCAGCGTTGGACGACGCCTGCTGCAGCGCCGGGGTTCGCGCCATGTGCCGTTCGCAGGCGCGAAACAGCCCCCGGACTGTCTCTCGTCCAGCTTTCCTCTTGCTGCTGACGCCATGCTGGATTGCCGTCTTCAGGTTGAGCCTTGCAGGCCGCGGCGTCGCAAAGCTCCGCCCCCTCGGAACGTCCGTCCTTGCCTTCGGCTCGTGGTTATCCTTGCTCTCATGACGAGTTCAAGCCGGAACTCCCACAGCGGACTTTCGCCCCACAAGTTCGCGCCCATGCCGGGCGCACACCTGTTGCTCCAGCGGGCCGCCTTCGGCTGCGGCCGCGGCTGAACGCCAACGCGAGCCACACACATGCACACCACGCCTTGCAAGACTCCAGCCGCGCTGGTCGCCGCGATCGCTCTTGCGGGCTGTCAGTCGCTTGCGCCCGGCCCCGCTTCCGCAGCGCAAGTCGAGGCCGCGCATGCCAAGCTGGCCGCGGCCTACAGCGCGTGCGATGCAGCGACGTTCACAGGCGCCTACGCTGAGGCGTTCACGTTCATTACGTCCAATACGCGGCAGATCGTCCGCACCGAGAGCGGCCTGCGCGCCTACCTGGCCGCCGGTTGCGCCCTCAAGCCCAACCCCACCGCGACCGTGAAGGAACAGTCGCTGCGCTTTGTCGGGTCCGACGCCGTGATCACGGGGCAGTACCTGTTCCGCGTGCCAGACGGCACCAGGGTGGTCGACGTACTGCAGAACTTCACGGTCGTGTTCGTGCGGCAGTCGGGTGCCTGGAAGGTCAGCGCCCACCATGTCTCGCTGGTTCCATGAGCCTGCCCGGCCGCCCGAAAGGCGAATTGACCGCAGTGCGCAGCAC
>JAYSSK010000305.1:0-5925 GCA_043720595.1 Acidimicrobiia bacterium | reverse complement strand
CCATGACTTGGATTTCTCCGTCGGTGATGGTGCGGCCGTTGGAGGTGATTTGGTTCATAGGCCGAGGCTTCGCCAGCCGACCGCCATTGAGAAAGCGTTGGTAAAGGCGATCAGGGAGCATGAAGGCCCTACGCCGGTTCGGGCCGATCGTCAAGATCGCCGAGTTTTGATTTGCGACGCGGTAGGCGCATGCGCCTTGTGCGGTCAGGCGACGTCGAGGTACTTGCGAATGGCGGTTCGGATGATCTCGCTGGTGGTGGTCTGGTCGGCTTCTGCTCTGCGGTCAATTTCCGCTTTGAGTTCCGGGTCAAGGCGGACCGGGACTACTTCGGCGGGAGCGGATCCCATGAGTTGTCGGCCGCTGCGCCGTCGGAGCTTGGTGATGTCGTATCCGGCTTCGGCTTAAGCTGCGAGGGCTTCGATGACGTCGTCGTCGATGATGTGTCCTCGGGATGTTCCGTAGATCTTCTTTCAGGCATTGGTCTGTCCAGGCTGAGGGAGGAGGGGAGGTATTTCGGTCGGACTGGCATCGCGTGCATGGCCATTGTTCGTTCGTCGTCAAAGATCAGGAGGATGACTTCGAGGAAGTTACCGACCTGGTCGGGTCCGAGAACGAGGGGACCGTAGGGCGTATCGTCGTCGCCAAGGTCATCGACGACGAGTTGGTGATCGAGGGCGTGTTGGATGTCTTCGTCGGTGCATCCGTGTCGGCGTGCCGAGGAGTGGAACTCCACAAATCCAATCGTAATACGATTAAAGTGCGCGTCATGAGATCTGCTCCGATTGAGAAACGGGGTATTGACGGGGCGGCGCAGCTGTTGTCGCTGGTCACGATCCACTCCCGCGGCGAGGAATGCCGTGGTCCGGCGGCATCACATGAAGGTCCAGGTCAGCGGTCTCGTCCGGTCACCAACGGAGGCCACCGGATTCTTACGCGTACATACAACCGGCTGACTGGGGGTCAAGAGGTCGTGGGTTCAAATCCCGCCAGCCCGACCACAAAACCGCAGGTCAGAGCCGGTCTTTCGAGGCCGGCTCTTTGGTTTACGGGGTCCGAAAAGGCGAATGTTCTCCAAATGTTCTGTGTTGTGCCAGTTCATGCTTGACAGTGTGATTCCGGTTCCTGGTTGACACTTTCCAGTCGGGTCCGGTTCCTGGTTTACAGGTGTTCCCGTTGTCGTGTGCGCATCAGATGCCGACGGAGGTTGAAGCGTTGATTGTGGAGTGGCGTCGTGCTGTTGGCGGGCTTGACCCGGTGTCGATCGTGAGCCGTTTACGCGACGAGAAGGTGACGCCTTTGGCGGGTCGTTCGCCGGTGTATCGGTGTTTGGTCCGTCACGATCTGGTAGTCCCGGTTGCTCGCAAACCTAAGCGTGAGGATGACATCCGTTGGGAACGTTCACGTGCGATGGAACTGTGGCAGATGGACATCGTTGGTGGCGTGAAACTCGCCGACCGCTCGGAAGCGAAGATTGTGTCAGGGATCGACGACCACTCAAGATTTATCGTACGTGCACATGTTGTTGAGCGGGGCCACGGCGAGGCCGACATGCGATGGTCTTGTGAAAGCTATGTGCACCTATGGTGTGCCTGATCTTGACGGATAACGGGAAAGTGTTTACTGGCCGGTTCTGACCAGGCACTGGTGAAGTCCTGTTTGACCGTATTTGTAGGGAGAACGGCATCAAACACAGGCTCACGGCGCCACGCTCTCCGCCGGTTCGAGCTGCGTGCCATCACGGCGCAGAACCCTCGGCCGAGACCGACAGTTGCCGATGTCGATCCGACTGCTTCGACGCCAGTCGGGGCGACGCGGCGGGTGTCAGGCAAAGGCACGGTGTCGTTTGGTGCGGCGTTGTATTTCGTTGGTCAACCCCACAAGCCTCGACCCGCACCCCGAGCTGAGCCACCACGGCCGTCGGCGACGCTCGTGTTCGTCGGGATCGGCGGTGGTGGTCGCGGTGAACATGAGCGGTCTCCTTCTCATTCTCGCAGGGGATTTGACGACTCGGGGTCCACGGTCGATCGGTGAACCCCGAGTGCGGCGTTGTTCAGATGTCGAGTCCGTTGGGGATCTTGCGGGCGTGGGCGATGAATCCCCGCGCCGGAGATCGAAGCGAGGAATGTCGAGCTTCATCATCGGGGCTGTCGGCGCAGCTTCCACCGTGCGCCCGTCAACGTCCGTAGCCTGCTTCTCGGGCGAGCAAGAGTGCCTGGCTGCGATCGATGGCGTGGATCTTGTTGAGGATGTTGGCGATGTGGTTCGCGATGGTCTTGCGGGAGACACCGAGTTGTAGCGCGATAGTCCCGTTCGGCTTGCCGGTGGCGAGCAGATCGAGCACTTCGTGCTCGCGTTCGGTCAGGTGCGGGAACCGTGCCCGTGCCGGTTCGATGCGGTCGATGCCTTGCAGCACGATGTCGCCGACGCTGCGACCGAGGATGACCTCGCCCGCGTGGACGGCTTTGATGGCGCGGATCAGTTCTTCGTCGTCGGCTCCTTTCAGCACGTAGCCGTTGCCTCCTGCCCGGAGCGCACGCAGCACGGTCGTCTCGTCATCGTGCATAGTCACGAACAGAACTCGGGTTTCTGGTTGCGCGGCACGGATCGAGCGGGCCGCGTCTATGCCGCTTTGCGATCCCAGGCCAATGTCCATGACGACGACATCGGGTCGCGCAGTGCGTGCGATGGCGATGGCTTCGTCTGCCGTTGCCGCTTCGGCGACGAGGTCGATTTCGGGCCGTGCTTCGGCAAGGAAGCGGAACCCTGACCGTACGAGGGGGTGATCGTCGACGATCATCACCCTGACAGGCACTGTTCTGCCTCGTTTGCAGTGACCGTTGCCGACACCTGCGGTGATGCGTTACGCCAGCCGAACGTCTGTGGCGTCGCCGGCGCCGGTGGCGCAGATTGGCTGGGCCGAGTGCACGGCAGGGTTGCAGTGACGCGAAACCCGCGGCCCGCTAGTGGGCCTGCCGTCACGAACCCACCAACTTCGTTCGCCCGAGCGGCCATCGATGACAGCCCGACGCCGTGCCGACCGGGTTCGCTCGGTCCGACGCCAACGCCGTTGTCGATGACTTCAGCGATCAGGTTGTCAGCAGTGGTTGCGAACCGGACGTCGCAACGGCTGGCGCGAGCGTGACGCACCACGTTGGTGAGCGCCTCGTTGACAATTCGGTACAGCGCCGTCTCGGCCGCCGGCGTCAACCGAACTTCGTCGAGCCGATCTACCTTTATGATGATCGATCCGCTGGCAGACAGTTCCTCGGCCCGGGCGTCGAGCGCATCGAGCACCGAGAGGTAATCGAGCACGGCTGGCCGGATCCCCTCGACCATCCGCCTCACGTCTTGGACCAGGGTGCCGACCTCTGCGCTGGCGAGTACCAGCATCTCAGCGGCGCGCTCAGGCCGGCTGTCGATCAGGTGCTTGGCCGCGTCAATCTTCATCCGCACCGAGGTGAGCCCGGCGCCGACGCCGTCGTGCAGTTCGGCACGAATCCGCCGACGTTCTGCATCGGTGGCGTTGACTGCGTGGTGCAGCGACCGGCGCAGCATCGGCGCCGATCCCCAAATCCGATTTCTCAAGATCACGATTGTGACGACGGCGACCATGACTGCGGTGAACACCTGAGCAAAGACCTCACCGCTCTCGCCGCCCCCGGCGACCGCGCCCGGCACCACCAGGCTGGTCGCCACAACAGCGACGACGAACCCGACGGCGCGACGCTCACCCTCGACGCTTCGACGGAACCGTGCGACGAGAGGAACCACACACCCGATCGCAGTGAACGCAAGTAGCGGGATCATGATTGCGCCCGCACCAGCTGACAGCGACGAAGAGGCCGTCGGGAGCGCCTCGATCGCAGCAGCGACCAGACCCAGTGCACCGGCCACCATCGAAATCACGAGGTATCGACGCCAACGACCGGTGAGCCGGCCCGACGGGAACAGCTGCACGAAGGCGCCGAGCAGCGGGAGCTCCGCGAGGATTAACCACGACACGACCCATTGCGCCCAGTCATTGGCAGGCGCAAGCCCACTCACGAGACTGGCCACGGCATGCGCAGCCGACGCACCCAACGCCAACCATGCGAACGGCAGCGTCGGACGCCACCAGGCGAGCGCGGTGCCGGGCAGCCACCACACCATCGCGAGCACCGCCTGCAACAGCGGTAAGTGTGGCGAGCGCACGTCGACAATTGCCACGACGCCAGCACGCGCGAAAGCCACGACAACTGCAGCGACGATCGTCGTGCCAACGATCCCGGCGACGATGGCAGGCCGATCGGGTAAGCGCATGACATGCATCCTCGCGCCAGCCGTTTCCCGATCGCTACCAGCGACTTTCCCGATCACGCGGGAACCTATGCCCGTGACCTCGGGAACGGTGGCACACAACGATGCGATGCATGACATCGAACCCAACGTCACAAGCACCGCACCTCGCCACCGAGCTCGCCACCGAGGTCGCCGGCCAGGGCCGAACGAGCGCCGATGGAGCCAACACCGGTACTCGCCGGATAACGGGAGCCGCCTGGATCGTCGGCGGGGCGCTCTGGATGAGTGCCGGACTGCTCTACGCAGAAAGTGGCTGGAGGTTTCGGACCAGCTCGGCAATCTGGCTGGCCGCCGACGTCATGCTCGCCGCCGGTCTCATGGGCCTGCGGGTGTTGCGGCCGCACGGGCCGAGCCGGTCAGCAGCTTTGGCGCTCGTCGTCGTCCTCGTCGCCCGCATGCTGTTCGCGGCAGCTGAGGCAAGCGCACTCGTCAATGGAACCGAGAACGAGTTGCTCCTCCCGGTCGCTGCGCTCCTCACGGCACTGTCCAGCATCGGCTACGGCACATTTGCACGAAACGCCCCCCGCAGACTCCGCTCAGCGAATATCGCCCTGGGCCTTTACTTCTTCGTCGCCATGTTGCCGTTCCTCGCCGTTACCGGCGAGCCGAACTCGTTCGCGATTGCCGGATGGGGAGTCCCCGCCTTGCTCATCGGCCTGACGATCAACCTCGACAACGCTCGGCACCCGATCTCTGAGGTGTGAATAGTTGGGCAAGGAGAACGGCGGATGGAACCCGGTCAGTGTCGCTCGGGTGGCCGAAGTCATACGCCTACGGGGAACCATCGGCAACCGGCGTACCGTCGAAAAGATCATGTATACCAATTCCGCCGCGCCCAAAACCGCCAGCAGTGTGAAACGCTCGTTCCCTTCGCCAACCCGCCTTTTGTTCATGGCACCCGTGACCGTGCTCCTGTTCGCTTGCGGTAGCACATCGAACGTGGACAACACGGCCTCCGACGCCACAGCCCCTGGGATCCTCGTGACAACTTCCCTTCCCGTTCCGGCAACGACAGTTCCGGCAGCGACAGCGCCAGACACGCCCGATACAATTGCGCCCGATACAACGACCGCCGCCGAGGGCGATGGGCACAACTCGCAGAACTCTCTCGATTGGGTCGGCGCCTACGTCGGTCGTGTTCCCTGTGCTGACTGTCCGGGTATCGACACCGTGCTTGTGCTCAACAAGGACCTGTCCTATTCGCTTACCCGCCTCTACGTCGACCGCGCTGACGACGCTACGCAAGTGAGCAACGGAGCCTTCACCTGGTTCGACGGGTCCGTGATCCAACTGGGAGGGCTCGACGGCTCGGCCGAACCGACGCGTTACCGGGTCGAGGAAGGCCGCCTCCGACAACTCGACCTGGCCGGAGTCGAGATCACCGGCACGCTGTCAGATCAGTACGTCCTCGCCAAGCAGCCGGCCGGCTTCGTACCCCCGGCCGTCACCGGACAAGCGTCGATCGAGGGCACCACGTGGCAGCTCGTTCAGCTGAACGGCCGTGACGTCGCCGGAACCGCCGACACCCACATGCTGCGGCTGGAGAACGGAAAGCTTGCGGCAAAGGCCGGCTGCAATCAACTTGT
>JAYSSK010000304.1:0-2409 GCA_043720595.1 Acidimicrobiia bacterium | reverse complement strand
CGGGCGACTCGTCAGTGTGCGCTCAACTCGGCCTGATCGTGGCAGACGCAGTGCTGACCCCGGAGAACCAAGCGATGCTCGCCCTCCAGGGGCGCATTGTCGATGAGGTCAACGATCAACCGTGCTTTGCAGCGATCAAAGTTGCCGCCATCGCACACCTGATTGTCGACGAGTCAAATCTGGAGGGCTGGACAGTGTCCGTTCGACCCGACTCCGAGGACGCGTCATGCGCGAAAGCCGCGGTCGATGTTCCTACCCGAACAATCTCAATAGTGAAGTTCCCTTAACTGGAGGTACACCGATGTCCCCAATTCGTACGATTCGAGCGCTCTTGGTCGCCGTCATCACAACGAGCTGTGTGTGGCCCGTTGGCGCCGTTGCGGCCGCGCCCGTGAAAGCTGGCGTGATCGCATCGTTCGAGGGTGCGTGGATCAACCTGGCCAAGGGATGGGGCGACGCCACCGCGTGCACCAGCGATGGATTCACCACGCAGTGCTTTCGAACAGAGCAAGCAATGGACGCAACCACGTCCGCCCAGGTTCTGTCGACGCAGATAGTGCCGCAGGCATCCTGCGCGAGCTCGCTGCGGTTGTACCGGTCCACATCCTTCGGCGGCGCCGTGCTACAGCTCAGCACACAGAACGTCTACATCAACCTGTCGTCTTACGGCTTCGACAACGACACCAGTAGTTACAAGGTGGGCGCGTGTAGCTCGTACTTCTATGACGGTGCGAGCGGCGGCACCCCGCTCTACACCGGCACCACAACGGCGAACTCGTCGGCAACCTCGATGCTCGCCGGGTGGGACAACCGGGTGAGCAGTGTCTACATCACCTGAACACCATCAGCCGTTCGGGCGCCTCGCAGCGGTGGTGACGTCAGGTCCATTGGTGGCCGATCCGCCCCCCGAATCGGCCACCGAAATGACTACGCCGACACCTATCATCGCCGCCGCGTCTGCTGACGATCACGACAGCCACGGCCGACGGCGCACACGGAAGATTTGGATAAGTGCCGTTCTCACGCTCACGGCGGCCACATTCGCGGGTTGGGAGATCGGACGGCGGGTGCAGTCACCGCAGCAGGCAGCGTCGGAGGCTGCGCCACCTTCCCCCTCGTGGGTGACCGCAACCGTTGAACGTCGAGTGCTGTCACAGACCGTGATCTCCCGCGGCGACGTCCGCCCCCAGGTCTCCGCGAGCGCCGGCGTTCCAGTGTCGGTCGAGGGAGAGCCGGTCGTCACGGGAATCAGCGTCGCCGTCGGCGACGAGGTCGCCGAGGGTCAGCGGGTGATCGAGGTTTCGGGTCGACCGATCTTCGCGCTCACGGGCAGCGTCCCGGTCTATCGCTCATTGAAACCTGGGATGAGTGGGGCAGACGTTGCACAGTTGCAGGAAGCGTTGACACGGTTGGGCTGCGCCAACACGGACGCGCCGGGCGTGTACGGGGAGTCGACCAAAGGTTGCGTCGCCAAGCTTTACACAGATGCCGGCTACGACCCAGTGCCCTCGTCAGCAACCGAAGCAGTCGAGGTTGCTGCCACCGAACAGGCGGTGAGCGACGCCGATGCGGCCGTGGCCACAGCGGAGGCGGCGTTGCAGTCCGCCGGAACGGGAGAGACCGGATCACAACTCCTCACCGCCCAACAGGACCTCACAGCCGCCCAACGGTCCCACAACGACGCGGTCGCAGCGGCCGCAAGTTCGATAGCCATAGCGCAGGCCGATCTCGCCCTCGCACAAGCCGAGCTTGACCGTCTCCGGGCCGATCCAACAGCGACCGCAGGGGACATCGCCGCATCCGAGGCCGAGGTCGGCCGCAAGGTCGCGGCAGTCGACGAGGCAACGCGCTCGGGGAACTCCGCTGTAGCCGCAACAGCGGACGGCGTTGCGCTCGCCAGGGCGCGGTTGAACGAAGCAATCAACCCCGACGTCACGACCGAGTACATCGCACTCGGCCAAGCACTCGAAGCTCGCGACAAGGCCGTCGCAGCCCGCGACGCGCTTCGCACGATCACCGGCCCAACTGTTCCGCAGGGCGAGGTGGTGTTCGTGCCAACACTGCCTGGCCGCGTACAGACGGCAGCCGGCTCGCTCGGCCCCGTAAATGCCACAAGCACCGCCGGCACGGGTACGAACACAACGACTGCTCAGCTCGTCGAACTCTCGGCCGGCACGCTTGTTGTGTCCATGAACCTACAAGTCAGCGAGCATGGCCTCGTGCGCGTCGGGCTACCCGCAGAGTTGCTGGACGAACAAACAAACACGACGTACCCGGCGTCGATCACAGCCGTCGCCGACACTCCCATCACCGGTGCCGACGGACAGACTGGATACCCCGCCGAGATCACCCCCGACGAGCCGCTTCCTCCGATGCTCACCGGGGCGAACCTTCGAGTCACGATCACAT
>JAYSSK010000303.1:0-58793 GCA_043720595.1 Acidimicrobiia bacterium | reverse complement strand
CACTGTTCATTTCGCTTGTCGTGAATTATGTGTTCGCTTACCGACACGTCTCGCGCGCCGAACTGTCGTTGGCTGCTCCTCCCCTCGGCAGGGTGGGCCACGTAATGGTGTGGACGGTCACCACGCCAGAGGACACCGCCGACCGGGGCGGATGGCTGTTGGTCGGAGCGTCACGACGCAACCGGGTCCCGCTCGTTGCGTCGCGGCCGACCTCCCTACCGGTCGTGTTGGATCAACGTGGCGTGTTCACCGTGGCACAACTTCACCTCATCAGCACCGGGCCGATGTTCCTCCCGCTGCACGCAACCAGACAGGTCCTTCGCAACCTTGCAGCGCCGTTGGTGGTCGCCCCGCGCCTGTCCCCAATTGATCCGGTGCTTGCCGCACTGACTACCGCCAGGGTCGCCGGCGATGGCGAAGTCAGCCGCGGCGGGGACATCCCCGGCGGCCCAGAGTCCGTCAGGCCGTTCGAACGAGGCGATCGCATCAGCTCGGTGCATTGGCCCGCCACGGCGCGCACCGGCACCATCCACGTGAAGCAGTTGGAACGTCTCGGCGGCTCGCAGACCATCACCGTCATCGTCGACCATATTGACGGCAGCGCTCGCGGCGAAGCGATCCTCGCCGAAGCAACCTGGCTGGTGCATGCGCTGCTAGCTGGAGGTTTCCGAATCGACCTGGCAACCGCTCGTTCGCGAATTCACGTGACCTCGTCCACACAAGCAGACGAGGTTCTTGCGGCCGTCGAGCCCGGCGAGTTCCACGGGAGCGGCCGAGTGGTGAACGGAGGGATCGGAGTTGAACCCGAGGTTGAGCGACCCATCAGGTACGGGAGCGGCCGAGTGGTGAGCGGAGGGATCGGAGTTGAACCCGAGGTTGAGCGACCCATTGAACCCGGCATGACCGGCACCTCAGATCAGCCGCACCTCGGCACCGTTCGAGCACTCCACGGATATTGGCTCGTGAACGGTGTGGCGGTACACCCGGCCGGCGCAACTCCGGCTCCGGGGCGCGCTGAGGGCAACCCTCCGGTCGGCGTCGTTCGAACCGTTCCAACTGGGCAATCGCATTCCGCCACCGAGGCTTCGCGATGAGCACGTCCCCTCCGAGCGGAATGCCGGAGGCAGGGTCGCCGAGCAAGTGGCCGCGCACCCGGGTCGGTGATTTAGGAGACATCACGTGGTGGGCCAACGTCCCCACTTCCACAGCAGCCATCGGTGCCACGGCCTGTGCAGCGTTGGCCGGCCGGGTCTCCTTCGGCGCGCTCGTGTGGCAGGTCGTGGTCTGCTGCGTATCGTTCGCTGTCGCGCTCAGTCGCCGTGCACGGCCGGGTGACGAACGGCCTGCCATAGAACGGCGGGCGCAACCCCAGGGGTCCCACGGCACTGGCTGGTGGCTGATGCTGCATGTGGTGATGGTCGGCGCCGGGGCAGCCCCGTTCATGTGGCTTGCGCTCAGCAGCGCGGCCGGGTCCGATGGGATGTCCTTAGTGGGCGTCACCGCTGCAGCGGTTGGACTGCTCTTCGGCACTCGTTCGGGGTTGACCATTTCCATTGCGTGTTCGGCCGGAACTCTGGCGCTCGCCCTCGCGTCGCAACCGGGGCCGGCACGGTGGTGGTTCTATCGTGGGTTCACCGGCATGCCAGTTTGGTTGCCGGCGGCCACGGTCTTAGCGGTGTTGGTTGCCTGCGCGATGGTGTCACGACTCGGCCTCGCCGAACTGGCCACTGCGCCCAACATCCCGGCTCCGTTTTCCGCGCCTGTGACGGATCGGCGCGGTGAAGGATTGTTCCGAACCCCCAGCCGGCGAGGCCTTACATCCAGCCTCACCATCACCGCCCTGTGCGTCGGGTTGGCCGCGCTGCTGGAACCCCTCGTGTCGCCGACCACGCAGCGGCTCAGCAACGCCACTGCGGACCGTTTGACGAAGGCAACCGGTGGGGCGCTTGGCGAGACCGGGCTCGGCATGGGTTCGTCGGTGTTCCGCGGTGCCGGCCGCAGCGGAGGGTCGCAAATACTCGGCGCGGCAGACTCGTTCGCCATCGACGACTTCGGTGCCACCAGCGACGAGGAGGTGCTGCGAGTCTCAATGACAGTCGGGCGTGACCGGTTCGCCAACGGCGCGACGTTCAACCGCACGCCGTTGCTGAAAGGCCAGTCCTTCGATACGTGGGACGGGCGTCGGTGGTTCAGCTCTGCCGAGGTTGTTCAGTCGCTCGACCCGTTTCAGTCCACCTTTTCGGCGGCCGCGGATCCCGCCCGGTCGGGCGAACTGTTTCTGACCCGGGTAGAACTGCGTAAGGGGTCCACCAACCTTGTGTTCGGACCCAGCCGCATCGCCCAGGTAGACCTGGCGACTCAGCGCTTGCTACTCAAAGACGACGAGTCTGTGGTCACCAACCGCCCTATGGGTGAAGGCAGCAAGTATTCAGTGATTTCGGCGCGTCACCCGCGACGCGATGACGGCCCCGACGTGCTCCTCAGTTCGCCCGACGATGCCCGAGATGAATTGCGCGCATACGGTGTTCGATCCGAGCATTTCGACGCGTCCACACTGAGCGAACGGTCTCGCAGCCTTGCACTAACCATCGGTGCAGATCAGAGCACCATCCAAGGCGTGGTGGCCGGCGTCGAAACATGGTTGGGCTCCAATACCGTCTACGACTACACCGCCCGCCAAGACCCACGGCAGGGCACCGACGTGGTCGACGATTTCTTGTTCGACTCGAAAGCAGGATGGTGCGAACAGATCGCCACTGCGACGGTGATGCTGCTGCGAGCTAACGGCATCCCAGCCCGACTGGCCACCGGCTACCTGCCAAGCACCACATTGCCCGACGGTACCTTCAGCGTGCTCGGCCGCGACGCCCATGCGTGGGTGGAGTATTACGTGCCCGGCTACGGGTGGGCCGAACGTGACCCCACCAGGGTTGTCCCGATCGGGAAGCTGCCGCCCACCCCAGCGGCGGATTCTGCTGGAAATGGAAGCTGGCGGCGCTTGCTGGTGTCCGTCGGTATCGCTGGTGCGCTTCTGGGTCTGTTCAGTGTGCTTCTGCAACGGGCAAAGCGCATTCGCCGTCCGGTGTCGCCGTTAGAGGTGTCGATCAGGAACGTGGAACGCTTCGGCGAGGCCCACGAGTGCCGTCGTGCACCTGGTCAAACCCTGTCAGAGTTTGCCGAAGCTCTCGACGAACGTTTGGGTGCCGAGCTTGGACCCAACACCAGATCCGTGGTCGCGCTGTTGGAACGTGAACGGTTCGATTCGACAGCCGACGGGGCAGGTGTCGCGCAGGCCGATCAGTTGATGGGCACGGTCAGAACTGCGTTCCCTCCACGCGCCGAAGGGCGCCGGAAACGGCGCCCTTCGAGCAGGGGAAGCTAGAGAAATGCTGCCGCGTGGTGCTGTGCGACCTGATCAGCGCGTGATGACGAAAGCTGATGTAGTGGGGTTGACGTTGTTAGCGCCCATGAAGACCTGCGCCGGGTTGATCGGGGCGCCGTTTACGAACAGGCGGAAAGTCAACGAGCGCACGCACCGTCCGTCGAAGCGCAGCGCGTCGATGTCGTATGCCGAAGCGAATGAGAACGACACCGCAGACCGTCCCACCGACACAGAGTCGGAGTCTGGTTCAAGGTAGAACCGTCCGGTGGGCATCGACGTGTTCGCGCTCACACTGCCACTGAACCGCAGTGGTGTCATGGAGTTGTTGTATGTGCGCAGATGAATGGTGCGTCCGTCTGTCCATATATAGACGCCGCTAGGAGCTCCGGCCTGCAACTTGGATGGCACGCCAAGCAGCGCTGGGTTCCACACCCGTGAAGTGCAGCGCGATGCTGCCTTGAGCGCAGGAACCGCGACTGGGGAGGGCAATGCCAGCGGAAGCGTGGTAGTGGTGGTCGTGGTGGTCGACGTGGTTGGAGCTGGAGTCGGAGGCACAGTAGGTGCCGGGGTGACCGGGACCGGGAACGGGATCAGTGTCGGGTTCGAAAGGGTGGGATCGGAGATCTTGCCCTCGCTGGAAATGGCCTGCACCTGCACGTAGTAGGCGACGCCAGCCTTCAGGGTGGTGAGTACCGTGCTGTTGATCTGCACCGGCACATCGGTGGTGCGGCTGGATGGGAAGGTGGTGACGCGGTACTTGGTGATGGTGACGTTCGGACGTGCCGGAGGTGGAGTCCAGACGACCGCTACCTGCGTGGGCGAAAGCACCGTGACAGCCACGCCGGTGACTGGGAAGGGCTTGCGCTCTGAGCCGTCGGTGATGGCAATCGGGGCGGTGAGCTCGCTTGGTGCCCCTGCACCCACAGCCGTTTCAGGCTGAACCTGGAAGAAGTAGGTGTGACCCACCTTCAACCCCTTGAATGTCACCGAGGTAACGCCGGAGTTGACGATGATGAGCGACGGGTTGGGCAATGCGCTTGCACTGTCGGAGACGACGCCCACCCGGTAACGCTGAATAGGCGAGAGCGCGGTCTGTGGCGGAACCCAGCTCACCTTCACGTCGTTGTCGCTTTGACGCACCGCAGTGAGGAATTGCACCGGGCTGGTTTGGAACCCTGCGGGAACGCCGGGAGCGATGCTCGGCGCAACGGTCTGAGCCGACGCCGGCTCGGCCGCTTTGACAGTTGCCGCAATGGCAAGCGCGCTGATGAGCACAACAGTGATAATCCGGGCTGTCATTCGGGTTCTGATCCGGGGTGTGATCCGAGGTGTGATCCGGGAGCGGACAGGCTTGGTCATGAACCCATCTTCACTGCTGCCTGCGAACGATCGGTGATCCTGGTGTGAGGGCCTTTTGATCCTCTCTCATCATCCTGAATGAGACCAATTTGTGTAAAAGAGTCGATTTTGACCCGATAACGGGCAAATGAGTCCTGTTGTGACACCTTTTCTGGTTTACTTGCCTTCGCATGACGGACGACAGCCAGTTTGGCCAGCCCGATCTGGATGACCTGCTCGACCAACTCGAGCGGACCACTCAGCTCTCACGGACTGTCCTTGCCCGTGTTGTTGCCGAGGTGGTTGCCCACCACGGCGAGACCGTCGAGCAGTACGTCAGACGGCGTCATCGTGAGCTGCAGGCCAACGGCCAACAGAACACGGCCATCTGGTCGCAGGTCCATCGTGAACTCACGTCTCGGGTGGTTGCTCCACCCGTGCTGAGCGAACGCCAATTGCGGCGCATCGTCTACGGCTGAGCTTTCGTTTCGCGTCTCAAGTTCTTCCGCTTTCTCGTCGTTGTTCTTCTTCACCGGCTTTACTGCTTCCTCCTCTTCATCACCTCCTCTCACCCTCCGAGCGTGACGCTGCCTGCCAGCGTCGAAAGCGAGACATCCCATGTGCGGCATCGTTGGTTACATCGGCCCAAAAGATGGTCTCCCGATCCTTCTCGAAGGACTTCAGCGCGTTGAGTACCGCGGCTACGACTCCGCAGGTATTGCGCTCGTTGGACCCAAGGGCGAATTGAAGGTCATCAAGAAGAAGGGCAAGCTGCGAGAACTCGAAGCGGCACTGCCGAAGAAGCTCAGTGGGCACCCTGCCATTGGCCACACCCGCTGGGCCACCCACGGCGAGCCGAACGACGTGAATGCTCACCCGCACGTATCGGGCACCGTTGCCTTGGTCCACAACGGCATCATCGAGAACGCCGGCGAGTTGCGCATGAAGCTGGAAGCAGACGGTGTGGTGTTTCTCTCCGAAACCGACACCGAGACGCTGGTCCACCTTGTCGCGAAGCACCGCAACGAAGGCCACAACCTCGAGGACTCGCTGCGTCTCACGCTTGCCATGGTGGAAGGTACCTATGGCATCTGCGTGATCGACGCATCGCAGCCCGATCGCATCGTTGTCGCCCGCAACGGCTCGCCGGTCATTATCGGCATCGGTGAGAAAGAAATGCTCGTCGGCTCCGACGTCACTGCGATGGTGCGCCACACAAAGCAGGTCGTGCCACTGGACGACGGTGAGATGGCGGTCCTCAAGGCCGATGGCTACCGCACGTTCCAGCTTGACTCCACGCCAACGCAGAAGCGAGTGCTGGACGTGACGTGGAACATCGAGCAGCTCGACAAGGGTGGCTACGAGCACTTCCTCCGCAAAGAGATTCACGAGCAGCCCGAGGCCATCGAACGTGCACTGCGCGGCCGCCTCGACGAACGGTTCAACACCGCGCACCTCGGTGGAGTCAACTTGTCTGCACGCGAATTGATGGGCATCCGCCGGGTGAAGTTCCTTGGTTGCGGAACCGCGCTCAACGCTGGCATTGCAGGCGCGCAGATGATCGAGAACATGGCTCGTATTCCGTCCGATGCCGAGAGCGCCAGCGAGTTCCGCTATCGCAACCCAGTCATCGAACCAGACGTGTTGTACGTGGCGGTTTCACAATCCGGCGAGACAGCCGACACGCTGGCCGCAGTGATGGAGATCAAGCGGAAGGGCGGCCAGGTGATGGCTGTTGTCAACGTGGTCGGTTCCACCATCGCGCGTGAATGCGACGGTATTTACATGCACGCCGGCCCAGAGGTATCGGTTGCTTCTACCAAGGTGTTCACCTCGATGCTGGTGTCGTTCGCGCTGCTCGGCCTGCACCTCGGTCGTGTGCGTGACCTCGGCCCGAGCGACGGGCGTCGCATCATCGAAGGCTTGAAGGCACTCCCCGCGACCGTGCGCGCCGTGCTGGAACTCGAAGACCAGATTGCTGCTGTGGCCGATAAATACAAGGACTTCACCTCGATGTTCTTCATCGGCCGGAACACGGGTTACCCGATTGCCCTCGAGGGTGCCTTGAAGCTCAAAGAAGTCAGCTACATCCACGCAGAGGCATACGCCGCAGCCGAACTGAAGCACGGTCCCATCGCACTGATCTCCGAATCGTTCCCAACCGTTGTCGTGCTGCCGAACGACGACCTGTTCGAAAAGAACCTGTCATCCATCCAGCAGGTTCGTGCCCGCAAGGGGCCGGTGATTGCCATCACGCAACGCCCAATTGACCCGAGCCTGGCCGACGACGTGATCACCGTGCCAAGCGTGTGCGATGAACTCGACCCCATTGTGCTGAACATTCCCTTGCAGTTGCTTGCCTACCACGCCGCCACCAAGTTGGGCCGAGACGTGGACCAGCCCCGTAACCTCGCTAAGTCCGTCACCGTCGAATAGGAATCGGGCTCAGCCGAAGGTCCTCCCGACTGCTCGACCGTCTGCGCGCATAGTAACAAACCACCAAGCACGCAACAGACAGTCGAGCAACGGGTTTACCGCCGATCAGTCGCGGTCATGTTCTGAGTCGTCGTGCTTTCCGGACTTCTGCGAGCCACCACCGCTGTGCGAATCCTGCACGCTGAGCTGGCCACGGATCGCACCACCCGGGTATTCGGTGTTATGGACGTTGACGTAGAAATTCTCTGGGTACTGCAGGATTTCCTGCACGATGCCGGGTGGCACCGGAGCGGTGAACTTGCCGTTTTCGGCCTCACTGAGGCAATCGGCGGCCTGACCATCTTGCGGCCAAGCAAGGTTGGCCACCACAGGCCCGTTGGTCCCCGCAGCGCCTCGATGGATGTGTGCGGCGCGGCCGTTGCCGGGGGCCTGATCCAGTTCGGCGACCTTGTCGACAATCAGTACGTAGCAGAGGGTGCCGGAGTTGACGGTCGTCGTTGTTCCGACAACATCGTTGTCGATACCAAAGACGTACACCTCGCCCCGTCCGTTGGGGTCGCCGACGTTCTTGTTATTGCCAGCCGGTCCGACTTCCTGGCGTCCAGTCAGGTCTCCTTCGGTCACTCGGTTGACATGGCCGGCTTGGGCGATACCTATTCCGGCTAAGCCGGTTAAGCACAGCGCAGCGGCACCGACAATCGACAGGCGTGTTTTGGTCAGAATCATCTGAATCTCCTTGATGCGTGACGGCGAGGGGTACTCGCATCAAGGAGTTCGGAGACAGACGGCTAACGGATTCAATTTTGAGTGCAATTTCATTCGTCAGCTGAAGGTTTTGACGCCGGTGATGCGGCCGACCCACGTGGTTGGATCGCTAGGCGGCGGATTTCTCGAGGACGTGGATACCGCAGGCGGAGGCGAGGCCGATGACGTGAGCCAATCCAACCTTGGCGCCTTCGATCTGGCGTGGGCCTGCTTCGCCGCGCAGGTGTTGGCAGACCTCCCAGATGTTGGCGATGCCGGTTGCAGCAATGGGGTGGCCTTTGGACTGGAGGCCGCCGGACACGTTGACTGGCATGCGTCCGTGGCGCCATGGTGCACCGGAGTTGAAGAAGTCGACGGCACCGCCTTCTTCACACAGACCCAGGTTGTCGTAATGGACCAGCTCTGCCGTGGCGAAGCAGTCGTGCAGCTCTACCAGGTTGAGGTCTTCGGGTCCGATTCCAGCCTGCTCGTAAGCCTGCTTCGCGGCGATTTTGGTGAGCGTGTTGACGTCGGGCAGGACCTGGCATGCTTCCTGATACGGGTCGCTGGTGAGGATGGAGGCGCTCACTTTCACGGCGCGCCGCTGCTGTTGCAAGCTAAGTGTGCGTAGTTTTTCGCCGCTGACAACGATTGCTGCGGCCGCGCCATCACAATTGGCGGAGCACATGGCCCGGGTGTTGGGGTAGGCAATCATTGGCTCGTTCATGATCTGTTCGAGCGACATGGCCTTGGTGTAGGCGGCCAAAGGGTTGAGCGTGGAGTGCGAGTGGTTCTTCTCGGAGATCTTTGCGAACAGTTCAAAGTCCACGCCGCCGTACTTGTGGCCGTACTCCATGCCGACCTGGGCGAACGTGCCAGGCATGTTGTCCGTGCCGATGCGCCCATCGATACCTGCGACTGCGCCGAATCTGCCCTCGGGCTGCCAAGAGCCGTCAGAGCTTTTGGCTGGCGCAGCACCGAGCAGGCCGGCACCTGCAAGCTTTTCGACCCCGACTGCCATGCCCATGTCGGTCTCGCCAGCCTTGATGGCCATGATCGCGACCCGCAGTGCCGTTGCGCCCGTCGCACAGGCATTGGCGACGTTGTAGGCGGGGATACCCGTCTGGCCGATCTGCTTCTGCAGATTCTGCGCAATGGCACCGCGTCCCATCAGGTTGCCAGCGGCAAGGATGCCGATGTCTTTCATCGTGACACCAGCATCGGCAACGGCGGCCATTGCTGCTTCGGCACCGAGATCAACTATGTCCTTGTCGGCGTGCTTGCCGAATTTGGTCATGTTGATGCCGAGAATCCAAATGTCTGAGCTGCTGGCCATGATGGTGCTCCTTGATGTTTGTGGCTCGGGGTGTGGCGATGTTGTCGGTTGTAGCGAGGCTGTTGCTTGTTTGCTGGCTGCGGTCGTGCGTGAACGTCGGTCTGTGTGCTTATGAATTTGGTTCGAACGCGAAGCTGACTGCTTCGACGCCATTCGTGTCGGTTCCGAGCGACGTGAGGACAAGTCGAACCTTCATCCCGAGGCGCACATGGTCTGGCGATGGATCCACGTTCACCAAGTTGGCGCGCACGCTGGTGCCGCCGCAGTCGACCACCGCTGCAACAAACGGAACCGGAACACCGGGTGCAGCGAACGTGACGATGGTGAAGGAGCGAACCTCACCGTTGGTGTCGATGTCAACCCGACGGAATTGCGTTGCCGAACAGCCGGCGCACGCGTTGCGTCGATCGAAAAAGCGTGCTCCGCAGCCGACACACTCGTTGGCCACGAGGTGCGGGTCGTCGCCCAGCACGAGGTAGTTCACATGAGGAATAGCCGTCGTAGGCGCGGGCTGTGCGGTCTGGGCGGTCGGAGTGGTCACGGCGTCATTCTGGCTTGAGACGTGCGTGTGGTCCAAGTGCGTGGTCCAAGTGCGTCGTCCAAGTGCGATGTTGCGGTCTTGCGGTGTCGCGTTGTCCCTGTGTCAGGTCCGACGATCTGCGCGTTCGAAACTTGCGGCTGCGCGCAGCACTCTCGTGTCGGTGGCATTGCCCGAGCGGTACAGCCGAACGAGATGCTCAACCGGCGCGGCGTCGAACCCGATCCCGGTTCCGGGCGGCGCGGTCAACGTCCTGCGATCGGCCAGCAGTTGCAACGTTGCGATGGAGGTAAGCACGTCAATCAACAGGTCGGAATCGATGGCTACGAAGCGCCGGAGCCGGAAGGGTACAGCACTGACCAATGGGGTTTGCCTCGCGTCTGGCGGCCACACGTTCATCAGTCAGATTCACCAGTGAGGAGTCTTGACTCGAGCGCAGCGCGTTGAGCGGCGGCGGCTTCGTTTGCGCGCAACTCATCGGCTGCGACCTTTTCGGCTTGGATTTCCGCCCACCACCTCGCCCTGTCGCCCTCGCGTTGTGCCTGGAGCCGGCGCGCCGTGTCTGAAGCGTCTTCGACTCGTTTGGCGACGGACGCCAACTGGTCGGCCAGCGCAGCGGCCTCGGAGTTCCACGTGGTGATATCCCGATCGAATCGATCGCGCTTTGGGCCCTCCCAGTCGACCGCGGCTTCGGACGCGAGGTGTGTCCTCTGATCGGCGGTGTGGCGCAAGGTGGCGCTGGTTTGGCGACATGCAGACGCATATTCGCGGGCTGCAGCGTGGTCGAAGGGAACGTCGGACCAATCGGGTTGCCAGGTTGGCATCGGAGACTCCAGTCATCAATCGGATAGGGAATGCAGCATGCCAGAACATGGAACATACGCAAAAACATTGAAACAATGTTTACGTCGGCATGTTGGACCGCTTTCTCGCTCGCGCTCCCCTCCGCTTCCTCAACTCCTCAAGCTCGTCAACTCCTCAAGCTCCTCCCGCCCTCGACGCCCAGGAGTACAAGCTCGCCACGGCTTTACTCCGGCCCCTCCCGTTCAGGCCCGGGGTGAAAAGACTCAGATGCCGGGCTGTGAAACGCCGGGATCGGGGGCCGATTGCCCTGCCGAAGCGGCTGCGCCGGTGTTGCCCTTGGACGGGTTCGCGGCGACGTACCCACTGGGATTTGCTTCGATTTGCAGCTGAGGGTGAGCAGGTGCTTCTTCGTAACGCTCGGTCTTCACCCAGCCGTGGCGACGAGTGATGATGCGGGCGATTGCCTTCCATCCGGCGACGTACCAAATGAGCTGAAACAGGGCATAGACGTGCGCGGTGAGGAACGCACCGATTCGCGTCATCTCGCGGGTGCGACGCCGGTAATGGAAGAGCAGATACAGCGCCGGACCGAACGTGAACGAGTACCAGACGGCAATTGCGGCCCACCAGCGCCCGCTCCCGAACGACGCGCCCGCTCTGCTAGAGAGGACCAACGACAGCATGTACGCATGCGCCACGAGGATGACGATGGGCCAGATCACCGCGACGATCCCCGGAAACACCAGCGCGTACAGCACGTCGATCTGGGCTCGAAGTTTCATTGGCGACGCAAGGATGGACGGAATGCGACGCCAGGTCTGGAACAGACCCTGTACCCAGCGGGTGCGCTGACGTACAAGGCGGCCGACGCTTTCGAGACCTTGCTGCGCCACGAACGTATCGGTGCAGACCCGCAGGTCCCAGCCCTTCGCGAGTAGCTGGAGGCCAAGATCGAGATCTTCCACCAGGCAGTCCGACCAGGGATGGCTACCCAATCCTTCCAGCGCAGCGAGACGTGTGAACTGGCCGTTGCCGCCCAAGCCGGACGAGCCAATGTTTTGCCGTCCGCTCTGAACGAGTTCAGTGAACGTGGTGAACTCGACGTCCTGCATGCGCCCAATGAGTTTGTCGCGGTTGCGGATGCGCACCAGAATCTGGCAACCAGCAACGTTGCGGTCCAAGAAATAGGGCAGAACCCGATCTACGGCCTGCTCGTCGATGATGCCGTCGGCGTCCATCACACACACGATGGTGTGGGCCGGATCCACGCCGCGACCGCTCGCCCAGTCCACCAAACGCCCGAACCCGTAGTTGAGTGCAGCACCCTTGCCATGGCGTGCCTGAGGGAGCGTTCGCTGAGCGAGAAGGACTCGATCGTTTTGACGGTTGCGCACCATCGCAGCGGTGGCATCGTCGGAACCGTCATCGATGACGACAACGAGTGAACGGTGAATAGCCAACAACCGATCAAGGGTTTGACCGATGACGCGCTCTTCGTTGAGGCACGGGACAATAAATACCGGCGTGAGGTGATCTGTTGAGCCCCGGGGCACTTCGGGCTGGTGACGCCCAGAGATCATGACGCCTATGAGGTACACCAGCGACAAGACCACCACGATATTGGCAGCGTTGGTGATCCCTTGAAGCACAGTGAAAGCCGACCTGGAAAGTCCTTGAAAGGCCGTTGGTTAGCGGCTGACGCCGTGTCGGCGACGAACGACTGCACGAGCGGCGAGCAGCGAAACGAACAGCGTGACCAGCACAACGGCGGTCACGAAGAGGCTGGTGAGACCACCAAAACTGCCCGTGAGACCGGCTGCGCCGACGGCAGAACCGGTGACGCCGAAGAAAGCGATGGAGGCTGGCGAGTACATGGAGGAAACCTCTGGCCGGGGCGACGGGTCCGGTGTCGAAACCGGTGCAGATGAGCTGATGCGGCTGGGCGCAGCCGACTCTAGCCGCCAGTCAGTAGCGGTGTTCATGTGCAGGCTTCCGATCGAGGTGAGGTGGTTGGTGGAATCGTGGGGTTGAATCGTGACCGTGAGGTAACCGCTGAAGCCCGATATGCGGAGAATCTTGAAGCGTTCTGGTGGGTTCTTGTGCGGTCCTGTGAGGGCGACCGCTGGTAGACTCAACTGTATCGCCGCGTGGCGTGTTTCCGCGCCGCTCGTGCGGCCAATATCACTCACGTCGCCTGAGAACTGACCCTACTCGTGACCAATCCTCCGCCCCGGCCCGACCGCAGGATGCCCCGCCGGGTCGATCGGCGCACTGGTTCGGTCGCGGTACTGGACTCGTATCGCTCAGAGCATCTCGACCGACTCGGGGCTTTGGGCGAGCTTGCGACAGCGCATCATCCAGACCCACTCGAACTGCTGCGCTCAACGCTGAAGGCAACTCGTGCTGCAGTCGCCGAGATTGTGATGTACGACGGGCGCTCAACTCGGTGGTCAACCGATCCTCTTGCCAGCATCAGCCGCAACGCTGATCTTCGGCCCGGGGTTGTGCAGTTGCCGCTGTTTAGCAACGGCGAACTCATAGGCGAGCTCTTCCTCGCCCCCCACGCTGACTCCTCGGTCGACATGGCCTCGGCCGGAGCGGCAGGGCACTTCGTAGCTCTGGCCATGGGCACCTCGCGGCTCAGCACAGAACTGGCCGCAGAGCTCGACGATCACGAGCACGACGCCACCCACGACCCACTCACCGGCCTCGCCAATCGCATCGCGTTCGAGCAGGCAATCGATACCGCCCTCACCAGCGTCTCGGCTTCCATGGCCACGGCCAGTCCACACGCGGCAGCGCTGGTGGTATTCGACCTCAACAGGTTCAAGGAAATCAACGCGAGCTTCGGACACTCGGTTGGCGACACGGTCGTCGCGGAAGTCGCACAGCGTCTTGTTCGTTCCCTCCGAGCCGATTGCGCCGCGGCCCGCATCGGTGGCGACTCGTTTGCTGTGCTGTTCTCCGACGTGGTCGACGTCGACGACGCGCGGGCACAGGCAGCCAGACTCCTGCGAGCCGTCGCCGGTCCGATTGACGCCGGCGACGCCACCATCCATGTCGATGCAGCCATGGGCATGGCCGTTGCACCGTTCCACGGTGTCACTCGAAGCGTGCTGGTGCGCCATGCCGACGTCGCAATGTACGTGGCGAAAGAAGCACCAGAGTCCACGCTTGAGATGTGGGACCCAACCCACGAACGTGTCACCACCGATCAGTTGGAACTTGTGGTCGACCTTCGCCAGGCCATCGAGATGGGCGAGCTCGACGTGCACTACCAACCCAAGACAGATATTGCGAGCGGAACGGTGACCGGCGCCGAAGCCCTCGTGCGTTGGCGCCACCCGGTGCGGGGCGCCGTTTCGCCCGATGAGCTGGTGCCGTTGGCTGAACACACCGGGCTCATTCACGACCTCACCTGGTTCGTACTCCACACCGCTCTGCCGCAGTGCGCGCAGTGGCACCGTGACGGCCTCGCCATGAGCGTTGCGGTCAACCTTCCTGCTCGTTCCTTGCGGGATATCGATCTGCCAGACGACATCGCCAACGCGTTGAAAACCGCTGGTTTGGGCGGCGAGTGGCTCACCCTCGAAATCACCGAGAGCGAATTCACGACGGACTCCGAAGTGTCGCGCAGCGTTGTCGAGCGCATCAAGGCCCTCGGGGTGCGCTTGTCCATCGACGACTTCGGAACCGGGTACTCCGCGTTGGCCTATCTCGCCCGCCTCGACGTGGACGAACTCAAGATCGACAAATCCTTCGTGATCGACCTGGCAGACAATCCAGCCAACTTCGCAATCGTCCGCGCAGTGATTGAAGTTGCTAGCAGTTTTGGTTTGGAGACCGTCGCTGAAGGTGTCGAGGACGAGCGTGCGCTTGAACAGCTACGTGCCCTTGGCTGCACCACTGCGCAGGGTTACTTGTTGTCGCGTCCGCTTCCGGCCGACGTCCTGGTCGATTGGCTCCGACGCCGAGCCGGCCTGATCACCCACGCATGACCGCGCCCCGGTCCGAAGGGTTCCATCCCGCCGACTGGCCTTGGTTCCATTACCTCGGCTGCCAGTTCACCCGGTCAGCTGCAGCGGTGCACGCCGAGCTGGAGTACTGCCTTGCCGGTTCAGATGCGCCGCTCGACTCAATCAGAAGCGATTCCAAGCAGCAGTACATCCGATTCACCGAGCGGTACGTGTTCCATCTCGAAACCGAACCTGCTGCGGCATCGCCAGAGTGGGCCATTCGCTGGAACACCGCAGAGCGGCTGTTGTCCCACCTGTGGCTGGTCGCGGGGCTCAGCTATTACAAAGCCTCGGCAGCGGCCGACATACGCGTACATAGCAATTCAGCGCAGGCGAAGGCCGCCAAGTTCAGCGCCGAGGACTTGGAACTTCATCAGCTGCTGCTGACACGCGGGCTGGGGGAGTACTGCTTCGTCAACCAGCTCGACCCTGAACTCCGCCCTACATGGCACATGGACATCGCGCCCACAACCGTCGAACCGATCGGCGGCGCGTTGACGAACGGTCCGCTGGTTCCGGTTGGTGGGGGCAAGGACTCGTGCGCCACCATCGAGGCGTTGCGGGCTGCTGGGCGCGTCCCGACACTTGTCACGGTGCGCCGCTTCCCGATCATCCAAGACGTGATCGATGCGTCGGGCCTGGCTGACATTGCGGTCGATCGCATCATCGACCCGGCCATTGTCGAGCTCAACAAGCGCGGTGCGCTGAATGGTCACGTTCCGGCGACCGCCATCGTGTCGTTCGCAGCCCTCATCGCTGCGGTGCTTGGCGGCCATGATGCGTTGGTGATGTCCAACGAACGTTCGGCCTCCGAGGGCAACGTTGAGTATTGCGGCGTCTCCATCAACCATCAGTGGGCCAAGAGCGACGAGGCCGAGGCCGCGATTGCAGCTGCCGTCGCTCGCATCTCTTCGGAGCTTCGCTGGTTCTCTTTGTTGCGCCCCTTGTCCGAGCTTGATATTTCGCAACGCTTCGCAGCAACCTGCGAGCGGTACTTCGACACGTTCTCCAGCTGCAACCGCACGCAACGAATCGACCCGGCCAGACGCGTCGCACGATGGTGTGGTGAATGCCCCAAATGCCAGTTCGTGTATCTCGCCCTCAGCACGGCACTGCCCCGCTCCGCTGTTGAGCAGATATGGGGAGCCGAGCTGTTCGAATCGTCGCCGGTTGAAGGGTTTCGCGCGCTGCTGGGCCTGTCCGAATGGAAGCCCTTCGAGTGCGTTGGCGAACACCTCGAGTGTCGGGTTGCGCTCGCGGCCATCATCGACCGTGCGGAATGGGCAGATCATCGGGTGCTTCGGCAACTTGCTGATGAGGTCCGCGCCGTAGACGGCTGGCCGACCGAAGCTGACGTCCGGTCGGTGTACACGTTGCACCTTGCGCCGCGCATCGCGCAGGACTACCAGGGGATCGTTGGCCAGGGCATTGTTGGGCACGGGACTGTTGGGCACGGGATTGTTGGGCACGGGACTGTTGGGCGACGGATTCACCAGGAAGACGTCCGATCGGACACTGCGTCGTGAGGTTGGACGACCTTCGCGGTCGACATGTTGCGGTGTGGGGTGCAGGCGTCGAAGGAACTGCAGCAGTAGCCCTGCTCCTCGAGCACGGCCGTGCGGCATCAGTGGTTGTGGTCGTGGATTCCGCCAGACCTTCTGACCCGCGCACGGTCCACGGCGTCGACGTGATCGACCTGGAAAAGCATCCGTTTCCTCCTACCGTCGACGTGGTTCTGAAATCACCAGGGATCTCGCCCTACCACGGTGGTCTGCGCGCCGTCGCCAAGGCGAACCCTGCTCTCAGCGTCTTCGGCGGCACCGCATTGTGGTTCGCCGAGGCGTGCGCAGCGCCCGCCAATCCGCTGGACCGCACGATCGCGGTCACCGGCAGCAAGGGAAAGAGCACAACGTCGTCGTTAATCGCTCATTTGCTCAGCGCGCTTACAGATGATGTGGTGCTTGCCGGCAATGTCGGACGCGCACCACTCGACGTTCTGGCTGCTGGCCTTGCGTCCGGAGATGCGTTTCCCGTCACGAGGTGGCATGTGCTCGAGCTGTCCAGTTTCCAGACCAGCGAAGTGCGCCACAGCCCGGCGGTTGGTGTATTGACTTCGTTGTTCCCGGAGCACCTCGACTGGCACGAGACAGTCGACCGATACTTCGACGACAAGGTCAACCTTTTCTGCCATCCCCCAGGTCGAACCGATGGTGCCGAGGGTTTCGACGTTGTCGACAGTGCGGTGGTGTGCCGGGTTGCGGCCAACGTCTCTGTTCCCGATGTCGAAACCCGGCTCCGTCGGGCAATCGCGGACCTGCCGCAAGTCGAACTGCTGCCCTACGGCGACGCGCAAGGGTTCATGGTCGCGACCGATGGTTCCATCGTTGAACACGACCGCGCGTTCGTGCGACGTTCCGGAATTCCGCTCGTGGGTCGCCACAACGCTGCGAATCTGTGCGGCGCACTGACAGCGTTGCGTTGTGCTGGTTGGGAGCCGTGGGATCACCGCAACGCGTTGCTCGCAGCGTTGTCGACGTTTCGTCCGCTCGACCACCGCCTGCAGCCCGTCGGCAGGGTGGGTGGACGAGATGTGATCGACGACAGCCTGTCCACCGCTCCCCAGGCCGCAATTGCAGCGCTGGCCGCGTTCGATGACCGGCCGGTCGGGATCATCATCGGCGGCCATGACCGTGGGTTGGACTATCAGCCGCTGGCCGACGCAATCGCGGAGCGTCGTTCACCCGTATGGGTGGTCGGTGTCCCACAGTCCGGACCACGCATCGGGGCGCTCATCAGTGCTGCGTGCGAGGCGTCGGGTAACACCCTGGCGTCGGTTGTGCAAGTCGAAGACTTTGACGAAGCCGTCCCGGTTCTCCTGAGCTTGGTTCCAAGCGGTGGAGTGTTGCTGCTGTCGCCAGCAGCGCCGTCTTTCGGCCGGTTCGCCGACTACCGAGAACGTGGCATGCGCTTCCGTTCGCTGCTTGGCCTGGCGTGACGATTCTCCCTTCGACCCTCAACAGACAAAGACCGCGCCGGGCGCGGCCACAGGGTTGGTTTCTTCGTGTTGTAACCCTGATGGGGCCAGACCGCCGCTTCGGTGTGAGCGCCCTGATTGCCGCCGCATTGGTTGTGCTTGCAGGGCTTGGATCCCCGCTGGTGATTCGCAAGCTGCTCGACGGCGACGGATCACGGTCGCTCTGGCTTACCGTCCTGGTTTTGCTGGGTGTCATACGCGCGCTGATGATCTACATCAGACGCTGGCATGCTGGTCGGTTGGCCGCCGGGACCGAGGCCACGTTGCGCAAGTTGATTCACGATCACCTGCAGACTTTGGACCCCGTCACCCACGATGCCCTCGCCCAGGGTCAAGTGGTGAGCCGTGCCAACGCCGACATCGGCTTGATCGGCGGGTTGTTGTCGTTCGGGCCCTTGCTGTCTTCGACGCTCGTCCAACTAGTCCTGTCCGTCGTGGTGATGGCGACGCTGTCTCCGATGCTCACACTCGTCACGGTTGCTCTGTTCCCGCCGATGTTCTTGCTGGGACGACAATTGCGAAAGTGGACGTTCCCTGCGAACCTCGATGCGCTGGCCAAGGTGGGCGATCTCACGACGCGGGCCGAAGAGGCCATCTCCGGTGTGCGGGTGGTCAAGAGTTTCGGGCAGGAGCGTCGAGAACTGACGGCATTCGACGAGTCGGCGAGAGACCTCTTCGCTAGCCGGATGCGCGCGGCGCGCATCACGTCTCAGTGGTCACCGCCTCTCGCCGCGATCCCGTCTTTCGGGTTGGTCGCGGTGCTCCTCGTCGGCGGCCATGCGGCAATTGACGGTTCGCTGAGCGTTGGCACGCTGGTGGCATTCTTTACCTACCTCAGCCAGTTGGCAGCTCCCGTGCGAATGTCGAGCCTGATACTCACGCTCACCCAGCAGGCACGCGCCGGTTCGGAACGGATTTTCGAACTACTCGACTACCGCCCATCGATCACCGACGCTGAAGGCGCACAGCCGATGCGCCAAACTCCGGCCGGTCAGCGTCCTGGGTGGGTGACGCTCGCCAACGCAGTTGTCGTCTATCCGGGTGGCCACAGGGCGCTCGACGGTGCGTCCCTGGAGATTGCACCGGGGGAGTGCGTGGCGCTGGTCGGAGCGAGCGGGTCTGGAAAATCGACTGTCGCACTGGCAGTGGCCAGGTTTGTGGAGGCGAGCGAGGGCAGTGTGCAGGTCGACGGTCAAGACGTCAGAGACGTCACCCTCGCGTCGCTGCGAGCAGCGGTCTCGGTAGTCTTTGAAGACGCGTTCCTGTTTTCGGTTTCGGTCAAGGACAATCTCAGCTTCGCTCGCCCCGATGCGTCGTTCCACGAAGTGGTCGCAGCAGCAAAAGCTGCGCAGGCACACGAGTTCGTGATGGCGCTGCCGCACGGTTACGACACCGTGGTTGGCGAGCAGGGCCTCACGCTGTCCGGCGGACAGCGGCAGCGGCTGGCACTGGCGCGTGCACTGATGACGGACCCGAGGGTGCTCATTCTCGACGATGCGACTTCTGCACTTGATACGCGCACTGAGCATTCTGTTCACGAGGCGTTGCGCACCATCATGCTGAATCGCACGGTGCTGCTTGTGGCGCATCGACGCTCGACGCTTTTGCTGGCTGATCGCATAGTCGTGATGGAGCGCGGCAGGGTCGTCGAGACAGGAACCCATGACGAGCTGATGCGGCGTTCTCGTACCTACCGGGTACTGCTGGCGGAGACCGGCCCGGTCGCCGAACCGGCCGTCGTTGCGACGCCGCGGGAGCCCTCGAACGTGGCCGCAGGACCCACCTCCACAGGGATGGGGATTGGGGTTGGCGGTGGTGGTGGCGGGGGTGGAGGTATGGGTCCAGGTTTCGCGATTCCCGACGAAGGGTCGCTTGCCCGTATCGCAGACTTGAAGCCAGCCCTCGATGACCCGGGAATGAACCCGGCGGAGGTGGTGAGTGCCGCGCTCGAAAGACCTGCTCGTCACACCGTGCGGTCGATGGTCGAAGGTCAATGGGTTGGGGCGGGACTGACCCTGACGCTGGTTGTCGCAGAGACCGTTCTGGGGCTGTCCGGGCCGCTGTTTGTGCGGATGGGAATCGACGACGGTGTTCGACAAGGCTCGACCTCCGCGTTGCAACGCGCCGCGTTGCTGTTCCTCGGTGTGGCCGTGGCGGCCATGGTCGTCTCACGGTGGCAAACGCGCATCACTGCCCGTGTTTCCGAACGAATTCTGTATCTGCTGCGCGTCAAGGTGTTCGGTCAACTGCAACGGCTCTCGCTCGACTTCTACGAACGGGAATTGTCTGGCCGCCTTCTCACCCGCGTAACGAGCGATGTTGATGCGCTCTCCACTTTTTTTCAACAAGGCATGGTGAACCTCATTGTCAACGCGCTGACGTTGGTGGTGGTCACCGCGGTCCTGTTGCACTCCGACCTTGCCCTCGGCGCGTTGGCCATGAGCGGAATACCGATCCTGGTGATCGCAACGATCTGGTTCAGGCGCGTTTCTTCGCAGGCTTACGATCGTTCGCGAGAACGTCTGGCGACTGTCAACGCGCGCCTGGCCGAGTCGTTCAGCGGCGTTCGTGTGGTGCAGTCGTCTGGTCGTGAACAACGCAACACCGCCGATTTCGCCCAGCTCGTCGACTCCCACCGTCGCGCTCGGTTGGCAGGCCAACGAGCCAACAGCCTGTACTTCCCGGTGGTGGAGTTTGTCGGCGCGGCTAGCACGGCTTTGGTGCTCGGCTTCGGGTTGAGGCGCGTCGACAACGGCTTGCTCGGCCAAGGGGCGATGGCTGCTTATGTGCTGTGCCTGAGCCAGTTCTTCACGCCCATTCAACAGCTGTCGACCATCTTCGATACGTGGCAGCAGGCTGGCGCTGCGAATCGAAAGCTCTCGAGCTTGTTCGATGTGGAGACGGCAACTCCCGCTGCGGCTGTTCAAGAGACCGTCCCCGCGTCGGTTCGGCGAATCGAGTTGGACCACGTCACGTTCCGATACACCGGGGCGGCCCACGACGCGTTGAGCGACGTCTCGCTGACGATCGAACCGGGCGAATCGGTCGCGCTCGTTGGAACCACCGGCGCGGGCAAGTCCACGGTGGTCAAACTGATCGCCCGCCTCTACGACCCCACACATGGAACTGTACGAGCTGGTGGTGCCGATCTGCGGTCGCTCGATCAGGCGGAGTACCGCAGCCGCCTGGGAGTGGTGCCGCAGGAACCCGTGCTGTTCAGCGGAACGATCGCCCACAACATTGCGTACGGCCGTCCCACCGCATCGCGAGAGCAGGTGATTGCATCGGCGGTCAGCGTGGGTGCCGATGCTCTGATCAACCAGCTGCCTGATGGCTACGACACGGTCGTCACGGCTCGAGGACGGAGCCTGTCGGCCGGCGAACGTCAGCTGGTAGCGCTGGCCAGGGCGCACCTGGTCGACCCCCAAATCCTGCTGCTCGACGAGGCCACAGCTCAGCTGGACCTGTCTACAGAGGCACGCGTCCAGCAGGCGTTCGAGGTGCTTGCCGGTTCTGGCGGGTCGCGCACGACCGTCCTGATCGGCCACCGACTGGACTCGGCCCGCCGCGCCGACAGGATTGTGGTGATGGAAGCCGGCCGAGTGGTCGAGACAGGGAGTCACGCCGAACTGCTGGCACAAGAGGGGCACTACGCGTCGATGTGGGCTGTCCGGTGAGCAAACCTGAGCTCCCGGTGAGCCAACCAGAAATCCCGTCGAGCAAACTTGTATTTTGGCGCAATTCTTGCCAAGAAAGGCGAATCAAGTCGGGTTTGGGGGCTGGCTGTCTGTACGGTATTCGGATGATGTTGGACGCACCCCAGCCCCCGCCGACATCGCTCAGTGTTACATTTGTCACATGATGTCGGCGAAACACGTCACGAGGGTTGAACGCACCTTCGCATTCATCGACATCAGCCGGTTCACGGCCTACACCGACCAACGCGGCGACGCAGCTGCGGTCAACGCCCTCGCAGACTTCCGCACCGTGGTCCGACGCGTCGCCAGCCGTATGGGCGTCCGCATCGATAAGTGGTTGGGCGACGGCGCCATGATCATCTCGGTCGAGTCAGGCCCGTTGGTGCGTGCAGTGCTTGCCATCGAGACCGAGCTGCAGGCGATCGACTTCCCCCTTCCGCTGCGCGGTGGCATCGCCAGCGGCCTGGTCATCTTGTTCGAGGGCGACGATTACATCGGCATGCCAGTGAACTTGGCCAGCCGCCTGTGCAACGAAGCATCGCCGGGCGAAGTGCTGGTTACCGACGTGGTTGCTCAGGCAGCACCGGACTGGGTGGCAACCCGTTGGATGGGCGACCTCGACGTGCGCGGTGTCACGTCGGCAGTATCGGTTGCAGCGCTGTCAACCCCGCCCGACGCCGTCAGCGCGTAACGCCCGGTTCAGCAACACCCCGAGAACCGACTACAGCAAGGTCGCCAGTCGTGCCGATTCGCGGTCACGGAGTCCTTGGTGCACCCGCAACAGCTCAAGTTTCTGTTGCACCTGCTTGGCTGCCTGGGGGATGGGATGGGCGGCGAAGAATGCCCCGATCTCGTCGGTGAGGCCGGGCTCGGTGCGTTGCACTAAACCATCGAGAATGCGACCCACGGCGTTGGTGGGGATCGACGCCGTGTAGCTGTCCCAGCGGTCGCGAAGTGCAGCCCACGCAAACGGTCCGTTTACCCGGTCGGCCAACATGGGGATGAGCATGTACGGCGAGTCCTGGGACCGCACATCGCCGCTGAACGCCAGCTCGACGGTGCGCTGACGAAGCGCAGGATCTTCGAAGCCGACGAGCGCCCGGAGGTACCGGATTGCCTCGATCGGGCTGCCGTCCTGCCTGGCTCGGTTGTAACGGTCCCACAACGCAGCATCACCTTCGCGTGCGGCCACGTTGACCAGTGACGCTGCCACGTCTGGCGCAAGCTGTCCGGCGATCGCCTGATCGACCAGACCTCGGCACTGTTGGCGGGTGACGGGGTCTGCCCCAACGCCACCCAGCGCACCGATGAGCATGCCGCGCAGCTGACCTTGTTGGGCGCTTTCTCCTGCGACGGGCTCCCATCCGAGGCCGACAAGCGCTGGGCCACAGAGCTGGCGAACAAGCGCCTGAAGTTTCGGCAATGCAGCGTCGTCTGCGATCTGGGCCAACGTACCAAGACCCCCGAGAGCGGCCGTCCACACGTTGGGATCGCGTTCTGCACCGAGAGTGCGCACCAAGGCCAGGAACGTTTCGGCACCGCTTGCACCCGAGAGCACCGCTGCCCACGCATCGTTGATGATGGCAAAGCGTTCGATCGGCGGCAGAGACGGAAACACCGACAGGATGCGGGCCGCAAGCGTGTCGTCATACCTCACCCGGTAGAACCCGTGCCCGCCAGCGTTGACGACGACCGCAGCGTCGCCGCTTTCGATTGAGGCCGTTGCGTTCGTGCCCCCGAGCAAGGCCTTGCCTGTGGCGAGGCTGTTGGTGACGCCGCTCGGCGCGGAAGTGCCGTTCGTCGATGAAGGGTCGGCGGTGCGCCACAGCACTGGCACCAGCCAGCTGGTGGCCGGGCCATCAGGCAGGTATGTGAACGGCTGTTGGGTGACCGTGGCACCGCTCGGAGTAACTGCTGCGGAGACCAGTGGGAACCCGCCGGTGAAAATCCACCCGTTCATCATCTCGGCCACTGGTTCGTTGCTGACCGCTTCCAGCGCGTCGAACAGGTCGATGGTCTCGGAGTTTCCGTATGCGTGCTCGCCCAAGTATCGGCGGACCCCCGCACGGAACACGTCTTCGCCGAGGTACTGCTCCAGCTGACGAAGGATGGACGCACCCTTTTCGTAGGTGAGCAGATCAAACATGCCCTCGGCATCGGTGGGTGAATTGACTGGGAACTCGATCGGGCGGGTGTTGTGCAGTGCGTCGACCTGCATGGCCGCCGAGCGGTATACCCCGAACGACGTCCAGCGGTCCCACTCGGGCCTGAACGCATCGACGCAGGCAATCTCGGCGTAGGTCGCGAACGCTTCATTCAGCCAGATGCCGTTCCACCACGACATGGTGACGAGGTCGCCGAACCACATGTGGGCGATCTCGTGCGCAACCACGTCGGCAATGCGTTCCAGTTCGACATGTGATGCCTGTGCGGGGTCGACCAGAAGCAACATTTCTCGAAACGTCACCGCGCCGAGGTTTTCCATGGCGCCTGCTGCGAAGTCCGGCAACGCGATCAGGTCCATCTTGCGACCCGGATACGCGATGCCGTAGTAGTCGCGGAAGTAGCGCAGCGAAAAGGCACCGATTTCCAGCGCGAACGACGTGAGGTGAGCCATGCCGGGGCGGTGCACCACGCGCAGCGGCACACCGTCAACGTCGACGGCGTCGGTCATCTCGAGTTCGCCGACCACGAAACACAGCAGGTAGGTACTCATCACCATGGTGTCTTCGAACGTGACGGCTCGTTTGCCGGACGCCATCACCGTCTCGTGCTTCATCGGTTCGTTGGAGATTGCGGTCAGACCGGCGGCCACAACCAAGGTGACTGAAAACACCGCTTTGAAATCGGGCTCGTCCCAACACGGAAACGCTTTGCGCGCGTCGGTCGATTGCAGTTGTGTGGTGGCGATGGTGTGCACCACACCGTCGTCGTCGGCGTACGTCGACGCGTAGAAGCCCGCGAGCTTGTCGTTCAGGGTGCCTTCGTATTCCATGGTGAGCTTCACCACACCAGGAGCAACGGTGCGCTCGAAATCGAGCGACACCCGTTCGGTGCCTTCATCGTGCTGAATGGAGATCGCATTGGTGCGCGTACCCGTGGAATCCACCATCCATGCCTGGTGAACGGTGATTTCCGAGCCGTTGCACACCAGCGTGGCCAGGTGTTCGTGCACGTTGAGCGTGACCGTGGCCCGGCCGACGAACGAACGCGACGGCAGATCTGGTGAGATCGTGAGGTCGTATCGAGCTGGTGTCACCGTCCGCGGGAGGCGATGCGGGTTCGGGGCGTGCTGATCGGCTGCGTGTGGCTGGTTCCCGGTATGCATCAAGGAAGTCTGGCACCACTACAGTTTCCAAACTGTGAGTCAGCCACAGCTTGTGACCATCGGCCACGCAATCGTCGATGTGCTCGGCCACTCCGACGACGCGTTCATCTCAGCCCACGGGCTCATCAAGGGTGTGATGCAACTTGTCGAAGCCGAGCAGGGCGTCTCCATCTACGGGGGCATGGCCGAGCGTGCGTTCGAACGAGGCGACCCGCTCACCCAGATCTCCGGTGGGTCTGCTGCCAATACAGCAGTGGTCTCGGCCATGTTGGGCACCTCGTCGGCGTTCATCGGCAAGGTCAACGTCGACCCGCTAGGCGACGCGTTCGTGGCAGATATCCACTCGGTCGGGGTGACATTCACCACGCCGCGGTCACGGCCCGATGGCCCGCCCACTGGGCGCTCGATGATCAACGTCACCCCCGATGCCCAGCGCACCATGGCCACGTACCTGGGCGCAGCGCGTGGCCTGCGGGTACCAGACATGGACCTTCATCTGCTATCCGGCGCACAGGTGACCTATGTCGAGGGCTATCTGTGGGACGAGCTACTCGCCCGAGACGGCCTGCATCACGCGATCGAAATTGTGCACCAGGCGGGGCAGCGCTTCTCGCTGTCGCTGGCCGACCCGTTCTGCGTCGACCGGTTCCGAGACGAGTGGCTAGACCTGCTGACCGACGACGTCGACATCGTGTTCGGCAACGAGGCGGAACTCGAATCGCTGTTGGGCATCGATGATCTCGACGAAGCACTGCTGGCCATCGGTGAGCGCTGCGAAATTGCTGCCATCACGCTTGGCGAACGTGGCTCGGTCGTGGTGCACGACGGCATCATCGAGTACGCCCCGCTCACGATGTTTCCGTCCGTTGTCGATACTACGGGCGCAGGTGACGCTTACGCAGGTGGATTTTTGCACGGCTATTGCTCTGGGATGCCGTTGCGCACGTGCGCGCAGCTGGGCAGCATCGCAGCCGGTGAGGTCATCAGCCGTCTCGGTGCTCGGCCGTCACATGCGTTGGCTGACCTGGTGGGCCAGTACCGCTGATCGGTTGGGCGCCTGACGGACGGCGTCGGTTGACGGACGTTGGGGGTTGGTCAGCGTCAATCAGTCCGCTGCCTTTTGGACGCGTCCGCGCTCAACAATTGATGTCCGTCGAGTCTCGAACTCTGCCGGCGTGAACGTGGCCAGGTACTCCCGGTTCACGACCGCTTCGTGCAGCAGACCATCGCCGACGTTCATGTGATGAATTGCGCGGTAGCTGGCCAGGTAGGTGCGTACGGCGCTCGGGTTGATCGACGCGATGTCGTCTGCAAGCGCGCGTACGGTTGGCATCAGCGATTCGTGCGAAACAACGTGGTTGACCAGTCCGAGACGGTGGGCTTCAGTGGCATCGATGAAGTTTCCGGTGAGGCTCATCTCCAGCGCTCGACGCACCCCGATAGCCTGAGGTAGCAGCACCGACAACCCCCAGCCAGGCAGCACGCCGACGCGCACGTGCGTGTCACCGAAGGCTGCGTGATCCGACGCCACGAGAAAGTCGCATTGCAGCGCGAGTTCGAAGCCGCCGGTGATGGCAACACCGTTGATGGCACCGATGACTGGTTTGTTCGTGATTTCCCACGGACCTCGAACCGCAATCTCGCCATCGGGGTGGAAGTTCTTCAGCGTGCCGCCGTCCTGACCTAGTTCCTTGAGGTCCACCCCGGCGCAGAACGCAGGATCAGTGCCGGTGAGCACGATCACGCGAACGTCTTCGTTCGTGTCGAGTTCCGCCATCGCGGTGCGGACCCGGCTACTCAGCGCTCGGCTGAGTGCGTTGCGAGCTTTCGGACGATTGAGGGTCAAGGTCCCGATGCCGTCGGAGACGTCCAGCAGGACCACGTCGGGTTCGGGCGCGGTCGGGTCGGAGGCGCTCGGGGTCACTTTGTTTCCTTGAGGTGGGGTGTCATCACAGCGATGGCCACAGACGACCCGGCGCGAGACGAAATGGTGCTGATGCGTCTGCCCTTTTGAACTGCGTCGACGGGTGGCTTCATGAACTCGCCGAGGAACGCGGCGGTTGCGTCGAGGTCTGGGGCCGTGAGTGCCAGGCCGAAGAACGTTGCGGGCCGGTCAGCCTTTTCGGGGTCAGCAGTTTGCGGACCGACGACCTCGACGATGACGTCTCCGAACCAGAAAAAGGCCTGACGCACATTCTCTTCGCCGTACGCGCCGGCATCTCGGGTGCGTCGGCACTCCCATCCGAGGTCTTCGAAGGCGGCAATGGTGCGCGGCAGGTTCGGTGTCTTGACCACGAGGTGGTCGATGGTGGTGATGCCGTTTGGATGTTGAGGTGGGGAGGGGGTGGAGGTTGAGCCCGCATCTGGGACCGGGTTCGACGTGGGAGTGGCAGTCGTTCGCAGCCCTTCGACGAATTCGGGAAGTGGGCTGTCTTCGCCAAGATTCCACCCGGTGACTCCCTTTTCATCGGCGCTTGCGCCGGTCAGCGTGATGGCGGTAGACCCCAGCCGCACAGTTGCGCCGTCGAGGATGAAGCCAAGCCGGACCCAAGTCTCTGGGTCATCGGCCACGGTCAGGAACAAAATCGTGCTCACCAGGTCGAACCTAGCGAACCCGGGTTCCCGAACGTTGGAGTGGCCAGGCCAAATGGGTGTGCTGACGCGCAACGAGACCGGGTGACCGGTCTCGTTCATCGTGGTGTGGAGCTGATCAGCAACTTGGCCGAACAACTGATGTGGTGGTGCGGGACTACGGGACCGAGAAGCGCAGCGGTGCTTGCAGGGTTACTGCTGAAGCTGCAACGACTTGGAAGAAGTGGGCTGGATCAGCCGCGACCACAGTTCGGCTTGGTGCCGTGGTTGGCCTTTTTCTTCCGGGCCCGGGTCCGCTTCTTGGAGGTGCGCTTCGACATAGGGGTGAAACCTTACTGCACGCACCAACCCGCCAGAACAACCACAGATACGCGCAACTTGGCCACTTTTCTGACACAACTCGGCCAAAACGGGCCGACAAGTTGCCCGTTTTCGGCGAGTTGCGCGTATTCGGGGTGCGAGTTGTGTGGCCCGGGTTCGCTGCGCTCACCGCTTCCTCAGCCGCCGGTTCTGTCGCGGCGCTTCGTCGGGTTCGCTGCGCTCACCGCTTCCTCAGCCGCCGGTAGCCTGTCAGGTCTCATGGAACGCTTCGGGTTCGTCGGTCTCCCTAACGCAGGCAAGTCCTCGCTGTTCAACGCGCTCGCAGGCGGCGGTGCGCTTGCAGCGCCATACCCATTTGCCACGAAAGAGCCAAATATCGGAAGGGCCAAAGTTCCCGACGAGCGGCTTCTGCTCTTGGCTGCAATGTCGAAGACGAAATCCATCGTGCATGCCACCAGCGAGTTCGTCGACATCGGTGGTCTGGTCGAAGGTGCAAGCAAGGGCGAAGGCCTCGGCAACAAGTTCCTGGCCAACATTCGCGAAGTCGATGCAATCGTGTTCGTGCTGCGTGCCTTCGGCAAAGGCGCAACCGGCGACGATGTGCCCGGCCCCCAGGATCCGCTTGAACATCTCGCAATCGTCGAGATCGAACTGGCCCTCGCAGACCTTGCGTCGGTCGAGACGCAGATCAACAAGCGTCAGCGTGCAGCCAAGCAAGACAAGTCCCTGCTGCCTGGCCTCGAAGCCCTGGAGAAGGTGCAGCCCATCCTCGCCGAGGGCACGCCGCTGTACCGGGTGGCCCTCACCGCCGATGAGCGGGCCAACCTCAAAGAGTTCTTTCTGCTCACCAACAAACCTGTGCTTGTCGTTGTCAACGTCAGCGACTCCGACATCGACAACATTGAAGCCATCACCAAGCCGGTCGAGGCACTCATGGACGGCCATGGCGAGGTGCTCGGCATGTGTGTGCAGCTTGAAGCCGAGGCAGCGATGCTCGACGACGACGGCCGCAAAGAGTTGCTAGACGGGTTCGGTCTCGGCGAAGGCGCTTTGCCACGCTTGATGCAGGCCGCGTACCGAATGCTTGGCCGCCGCACGTTCCTCACGACCGGCGAGAAGGAAACCCGTGCGTGGACATTCCGTGCTGGTGCCAAAGCCCCAGAGTGCGCATCGGAAATTCACTCCGACATTCAACGCGGCTTCATCAAGGTCGAAACCATCCAGTGGGATCTCTTGCTTGAACTGGGTTCTTGGGCCAAGGCCCGCGAGGTCGGCAAGCTCCGCCTCGAGGGTAAGGAGTACGAGATGCAAGACGGTGACGTCGTCGACTTCAAGTTCAACGTCACCAAATAAGGGTGAGCGCCGCGCCAAATACTGAGCGGCTGGTTGTCGATGGCATTGACGTGGCCCACGCCGAGATTGCCGCAACCCCTGCGGCACGCCGAAAGGGTCTGCTGCAACGCGACTCCATCGACGGAGCAATGTGGTTCCCCGGAATTCGCGCCGTGCACACCATGCGCATGCGTTTCACCATCGACGTGGCCCACGTCGGGCCCGACGGGCGAGTGCTGGGGATGCGGACCATGAAACCAAACCATCTCGGACGCTGGAACCCCGGTGCCGCAGGCGTGCTCGAAGCCGCCGCCGGAGCGTTCGATACGTGGGGTTTGCGGCCCGGCAGCAAGATCTCGGTGGGTTCATGGCCGGCGAATTGATCCTCGTCGCAACGCCGATCGGCAATCTCGGCGACCTGTCAGCACGGGCCGAAGAAGTGCTCCGTAGCGTCGACGCCATCGCGTGTGAAGACACGCGCCACACCATGAAATTGCTCAGCGCCAAAGGCATTACCGGCAAACGATTGCTTGCGGTGCACGACCACAACGAGGGTGTGGCTGCCCCTGGCATCGTCGCGTTGGTCGAACGTGGCGAACGGATTGCGCTGGTCACCGACGCCGGTACGCCTGCCATCAGCGACCCGGGCGAGAAGGTGGTGGCCGCGGTCATCGAAGCCGGCCTCACGGTGTCAGCGGTCCCAGGCCCGGCTGCGTTTGTGATGGCCCTTGCCATCAGCGGCCTGCCAACCACCCGTTTCGTCTTCGAGGGATTTCTTCCACCCAAGGGCGGTGCACGCCGGGGGGCGCTGCTAGCCCTTGCTGCCGAGCAGCGCACCGTGGTGCTGTACGAGGCCCCGCACCGCATCGGTGACCTGCTGGCCGGGCTCGTCGAGGTCTGCGGACCCGATCGCAGGGTGGCAGTGGCACGCGAACTCACGAAGCGGTTCGAGCAGGTGGTCCGCGGTCCTGTGGGGCAGGTCGCAGCCGACTTGGCCGAACCGCAGGGCGAATACGTCGTCGTGATCGAGGGCCGCCCCGCCGTTGATGCCGACGACCCACTCGAGGACCGCCCGCAGGAGATCGCCGACGAGGTGGCTCGCCTCCGGTCCACCGGCCTGTCGTTGAAAGACGCCTCCGCCATGGTGGCCGAGCAGATCGGCGCCAGTCGTAAGCAGGTATACGACCTGGTCGTCGAGACTGAGCGCCGCAACCGAGCCTGACCCGAGCCTGACCCGTGCCTGACCCGAGCCTGACCCGAGCCTTGCCCCCCGTCTGGTCGCACGGATTGTGCCCATGTCAGGACAAAACATCACAGAACCGTGATGATCAGCGCGCATCTCCGCAATATTGACGTTGCAAAGTGTCTCCGGTGGTGGGTTGTGTCCCGCAGTTCCTCTGTCCGCCGAGTGGCTCCCCTGGCTGGAGTGGGCAGATGGACTGCGGGACTTCCTCCTTTACGGGGAGTTCTTATGCGATCGTCAGCGTTGCCACCAATGATCGGCAACACTGACCGGGTGACGACCCCGTCGACCCAGGCTCGCAGCCATACCCGGTCCGCTGCGGCGTTGTCGTCCGGCTCGCCCTCCTCTGCCACTGGGTTTGCGGTATTGGACCCCGGCGTGGCCCGTGCCCCCGCCGGGCGTCGCCGAATCGCACGGTTCTCACTGGCAGCCCGCCTCGCCTTGGTGTGGGCGCTAGGTGCCGGAATCGTGACGGGGCTGGTAGGCGGTTCGTCGTTCTATCTCGTCCGCAACTTCCTTATCCAACAGCGAGACACCTCGGCACGCGATCAGGCGTACGGCAACGCTCGGGTGGTGCTGCAGGCGTTGCGCACCAGGGAGCCCAACGTGCGGTCCACGCTTGAAAGCCTGCGCACCGAATCCGGGTCGTTCGCCTTTGTGCGATACCAAGACCGGTGGCGCGGCAACGTGGGTCGCAGCGATGCGGTGCTCCCCGAATCGTTCACCGAGCGGCTACTCGACGGCCGAGCCGCCAAGCAACGGTTCGTGCTTCCCAACGATGGCACGGTGGCGCTGGCCGTTGGCGTGCCGCTGCCCAGCGTCAATGCCACCTACGTCGAAGTGTTCCCGCTGCAACAACTCTCCGACACCCTGTCGAAATTGGCCACATATGTGATTGGCGGCATGCTCGGAGCGTTGGCGGTCGGTGCCGCGCTCGGAGCTTGGACGGCACGACGCGTGCTGCGACCCGTGGCTCAGGTCGCGTTGGCGGCCGAGGCGTTGGCGGCCGGTGCACTTGACACCCGGCTGCAAGCCGAAGGCGATCCAGACCTCAACCGGGTGGCAGCGTCATTCAACACGATGGTCGACGCGGTGCAGCGTCGGATCGAACGCGAGGAACGGTTCGCTTCCGACGTCAGCCACGAGCTTCGGACGCCGCTCGGTGTCATGAGCGCGGCAGCCCAAGTCCTCGAGCGGCGCAAGGGAGAAATGCCCGAGCGGGCGGCGCAAGCAGTCGACGTGATCACCGGTCAGCTCACTCGCCTCTCCACGATGGTGCTTGACCTCCTGGAGATCGCGCGCATCGATGCGGGCGTGGCCGACGTGCATTTCGAGTCGTGTTCCATCGCGGCACTCACCCGGCGCATCGTTGAAGGTCAAGGTGTGTCGGTCGACGTAATGGCTGTCACCGACGGCGGATCGACGGCCAACGCAATGCTTGACCCGCGTCGATTCGAACAGATCGTGCGCAACCTGCTGGACAATGCCCGCAAGTATGGAGGCGGCGTCACCTCTGTGCGTGTCGACACGGATCGTAAGTGCGTCTATGTCTCGGTCGAGGACAACGGACCAGGTGTTCACGAGTCCGACCGGGCACGCGTCTTTGAACGTTTCGCCCGGGGTCGTTCTACTCACGATGTTCCCGGCACGGGGCTTGGCCTGGCGCTAGCGGCTGACCAAGCTGACCTGCTGAACGCCGAGTTGTCCGTCGAAGATTCCGCCGGCGGCGGTGCTCGGTTCGTCCTGAAGATCCCCAAGGCATAGATGCGTTCACTCATAGGTACACACATGGCATTTGCCGAACGCGCAGTTTCGCGAGTGCGACCCGCAGTCCTGGTAGCCGGTGCCGTGTCGGTGAGCCTGCTCGTCGCATGCGGAGTGCCAGTAGACCCTTCGGTCCGCGGCATCGACTCGGTTCCGTTCGGCCTGATGAGAACCAGTACGTCGACGTCAAGCACAACCACCACCTCGACCACCATCCCTGTGGCATCGACAGTCGTCGAGACAACGGTTGTGTCGTCGACCGTTGCGGACCCGACTATCGAACCGGTGCCCCTCTATTTCTTGAACGGTGACCGGTTCGTCGAGGAACGGCGCTCGGTGGCGGTCGACGCTCCTCTGTTCGACATCGTTTTCGAACTTGTTCGTGGGCCGGTCAACCCAATTGTCGGAACGACGTTCCTGACGAGCGTGGTCAACTTCGGCGATGTGCTCGATGTCAGGTTGGAAGCCGGTCTGGCCACGGTTGAACTGGGCGAAGGCTTCACATCGTTGCCCGCTGGCGAACAACGTCGGCTGATCGGCCAATTGGTGCTCACCCTGGCAAGCCAGCGAGGTGTTGGTCAGGTGCGCTTCACCGTGTCGGGTAATCCGCTCGACGTACCGCAGGGCGACGGCACATTCGGCACCGACGCGTTGTCCCGTGACAGCTTCCTGTCTCTCGTCGATGCGTCGGGCGACTTGTCGTCCCCCGCAGCCGACCCGGTCGTGTCGACCGAACTCACCGCTGGGGCAACCTCGACCCCTCTTTCAAACCTGCTCACAACTCAAGTCACAAAGGTGCCAGGTGCGTCGCAAACGACTCGAAACGTCACACAGACCGGCTGAATCACTTCCGCAACTATCCTTGGCGTGCCATGAATGAGACGCTGCTCCTGATCGAGGACGACCCAGATATGCGTCTTGCATTGCGCATGGTGCTCGAAGATGAAGATTTCCGAGTCATCGAAGCGGGCAACGCGGCCGCTGGCATGGAAGCGTTCGAACGCGAACAGCCAGACCTGGTGCTGCTCGATCTGCGTCTTCCAGACCGCCGTGGGTTCGACGTCTGCCGAGACCTGCGGGCCATCAGCATCGTGCCGATCATCATCGTCACGGCCAACACAGACACGCACGACTTCGTTGCCGGACTGGAAGCAGGTGCCGACGACTACGTCACCAAGCCCGTCATCCCGAAGGCGCTGGCGGCACGTATCCGAGCCATGCTTCGACGCGTGGCGTTGGAACGATCCGCAGAAGACCAGGCAGCCGACGCGGAAACGGCCGACGCGTCGGCCGACACCCCCGAGGGCCGCGTGATCAGCCTGCCCCACGGTGTCGAGATCCGCGAAGCCGAAGCGTTGGTGACGCGTGACGGCGAACCGGTCGAGCTCACCAAGACCGAGTTCCGGCTGCTCTGCGAGCTGGCCGACCATCCAAACATCGTGCTCAGCCGCGATCAGCTGCTCGAACGGGTGTGGGGCTATTCGCACCTCGGCGACGGCCGGCTGGTCGACGCGCACCTACATCGCTTGCGCAACAAGATCGAGGCCAACCCGGCGGAACCGGTACTCATTCAGACCGTCCGCGGCATTGGCTACAAGCTGCTTGCATGAGCGCAGACTCGTCGGCCACCTTGCGCTGGACCGACGCGCACTGTCATCTCGAATACCGCTCGATCCAACCAAACGGGCCCGATGCAGCGTCCGCCGATGGTTTGTCGTCCGATGCTGCGCATGACGATGAGGCGTTTGTTCGAGAAGTCGACGATTCGACAAGTGCTGGTGTCCTCCGGCTGGTCGATGTCGGCACCGATGAGCAGCGGTCCAGGCTGGCGTGCCACCACAGCGCGCGCCACGCCAACGTGTGGGCCACGGTTGGCCTGCACCCACACGATGCCGTGCAGGGATGGGACTGGGTGCAACCGCTCGCCGAGCAACCCGGTGTGTCGGGTGCCCGCATCGTCGGTATCGGCGAATGCGGGTTGGACTATCACTACGACCATTCGCCGCGCGAGCTGCAACGCGAATCCTTCGCGGCCCAGATACGCATCGCGCACCAAACCGGGCTTGCGCTCGTGATCCACACACGCGAGGCCTGGCCGGACACGTGGGCCATCCTTCGAAACGAAGGCGTACCTGCCCATACCGTGTTCCATTGCTTCACGGGTGGCCCGTCCGAGGCCGAAACATGCCTTGATCTTGCGCCGGGCGTCATGCTCTCTTTCAGCGGCATCGTGTCGTACAAGTCAGCCCCAGAAGTCCGCGAAGCAGCTGTGCTTTGCCCGATGAGTCGGTTCACGGTTGAGACCGATTCGCCCTATCTTGCCCCGGTTCCGCACCGAGGGAAGAAGAACACGCCGGCATACGTGTCGCTGGTGGGTGCCGCCGTCGCTCAGGCCAAAGGTGTCGAGGTCGACGAGGTTGCTGCTGCGAGTTGGGACAACGCAGCGCATCTGTTCGGGTTGCCATGACGCTCACCCGTCGCCAGGCCACCGAACTGCTCGAGGCCTACGGCGCAGCGCCCTCGCGTGCACTCGGCCAAAATTTCGTCGTCGACCCCAACACCGTGCGGCGTATCGCTCGGCTGGCACAGGTCGGAGCGGGTGACCGTGTGGTGGAGATCGGCCCGGGGCTGGGGTCGCTCACCCGTGCACTGGTCGAGACTGGCGCGTCGGTCGTTGCGCTGGAACTAGACAGGTTCGTGCTGCCCATCCTCGAACAAGAAGTGGTGCCGCTCGGGGTGCGGGTTGTCGAGGGCGACGCGATGACCGTCGACTGGCCTTCGTTGCTGCAGGGCGAGTCGCACGTTCTCGTTGCCAACCTGCCGTACAACATCAGCGTGCCGCTGATCTGCGACCTTTTGGATCAGCAGCCGCTCATCAGCCGGATGCTGGTGATGGTGCAAAAGGAAGTTGGCGAGCGCCTGGCCGGGCATCCGCGCACCAAGGCTTATGGCGGTGTCTCCGTGAAAGTGGCCTACTGGGGAACCGCTCGCGTCGTTGGGACGGTTCCACCAACGGTGTTCCTGCCCCAGCCCAAGGTCGACTCGGCACTGGTCTCCATCGTTCGCCACCAACAGCCTGCGGTCGACCCATCTGTGGTATCGCACGCTGACCTGTTCGAATTGGTGCAAACCGGTTTCGGCAAACGTCGCAAGATGTTGCGCGGGTCCTTAGCCGACCTCGTCATCGGAGAAGACTTTGCGATGGCCGGGGTTGCGCCTGAAGCCCGCCCAGAGGAACTCGACGTGCACGCGTGGGGTCGCCTTGGCGCAGCCCGTATGGCCCGATTGGCCGCATCGGCGAACGGCTGAGCTCAACTGACTCTCGTCCGCTGACTCCGGCTACCAACCAACCGTTGACTCCGATTTGGGCCGATACATTGGTGGGTGTGAGCAACCCATTTGGCCAGGTTGTGGTGTCGCCGGCCAAGCTCACGGTGTCGTTGCGGGTCACCGGTGTGCTGGCCAATGGCTACCACACCATCGACGCAGAGATGGTGTCGCTTGACCTCGCCGATACGCTCACCTTCGAGCCTGGCGACGGCCTGAACATCGTTGTCGAGGGCGCAGCCGCGGCGGGGCTTGAAGTCACCCTTGGGCCAGACAATCTTGTGACCAGGGCACTCGCCATGGTCAACCGACGTGCGCTCGTGACGATTCACAAACGAATTCCTGCGGGTGCTGGGTTGGGCGGTGGCTCGGGTAACGCGGCCGCAGTGTTGCGCTGGGCCGAACGAACGTCGTCGGACGACGTCGTCGCCAGTGCCCGGTTGGGGGCCGACGTTCCGTTCTGTCTTGTCGGGGGTCGTGCCAGGGTGTCGGGAATTGGCGAAGTCATCGAACCGCTTCCGGTCATTCACCGGGTGTTCACGTTGGTGTGCCCGCCCTTCGGGGTTTCCACTCCTGCTGTGTACCGAGCCTGGGATCAGCTAGGCGGCCCTCGCGGCGAGGGGTTGAATGACCTTGAGCCTGCCGCATTGATCGTCCAGCCACGGCTGGCCGAATGGCGAGACCGGCTGGGTGACGCCACCGGCATGCGACCGCAATTGGCCGGCAGCGGCTCGACATGGTTTGTGGAGGGCGAGTTTCCTGGCGCGGGGCACATCGTCGCGCGTACCACGGGCGCGGCTGAGTGGTGAGCGGAGGGATCATCCGAGGCAGGCATTAAAACGCCAAAAGCGGCCGACCCTGCGGGTGGCCGCTGCCTGCGAAGCGTTGTGAAGCCGGTTGGTGAAGAGTGCTCGAGAACAACCCGAGTCGCATGTGCAAGCGGGTGGTTTCTCGAACACTGAGGAGCGTGCGCCTACTTCTTGTTGGCGCGACGCTGCCACCGCGTCTTCTTCAGCATCTTCTTGTGCTTCTTCTTGCGCATGCGCTTGCGGCGCTTCTTGATCAGCGATCCCATGGGACGGTCACGATAGCTGCTCTGGCACCCCCCTTCTGAAAAGCTGCGCGAGCATGGGGGATATGTCGATCGCAGCGGGCTCTGAGCGTTCTCCTGGCGGAGGCACCGGATCAGCACGCGTGCTGACCATCGAAGATGACGACGATGTTCGGCTCATGTTGCGCATGTCCCTGGAAGATGCGGGCTTCGAGGTGTCCGAAGCCCCAACAGCCTTCGATGGCCTGGCCCGGTTCGCCGCAGATCGACCAGACCTGGTGTTGGTTGACCTCAAACTCCCTGACCGCAGCGGATTCGACGTGTGCCGAGCCTTGCGGCAAACCAGTGGCGTTCCCATCATCATCGTGACCGCCAACGAATCGTCGTCCGATGTCGTCAACGGGCTCGACGCAGGTGCCGATGATTACGTCACGAAGCCGTTCAACCCCGTGGAGCTCACGGCCCGAATCCGGGCGCTGTTGCGCCGCAGTGGTAGCCAGCCTCCTGCCGAGAATGTCGGCACGCCAACGCCCAACGTTCCCCTGGCGCCTGTGCAGTTGGGCCGCATTTTGACCTTCGGTGATCTGGTCATCGACCGCGACGACCTCGACGTGCAGGTTGCCGGTCAGACCGTGCACCTCACCAAGACGGAGCATCGCTTGCTAGTGATGTTGGCGGCCAGCCCCAACCGCGTCTATTCCCGTGACGAGCTGCTGGAACATGTGTGGGGATATGACCAGATGGCAGATGGGCGCGTCGTCGACGTGCATGTTCGTCGCCTGCGCATCAAGGTCGAAGCTGATCCGGCCGAGCCGCGCCACATCCTGACGGCACGGGGGATCGGCTACAGGTTCGCACCGTGACGGCCCTCGGCAACGTGTACTCGCGCTGGCGTGCCAGAGTCGGCCTGCGAGCGCGCGCAACCGCTGCCTTCGCACTCGGGGCGATGTTGGTGTCAACGTTGCTTGCCGTCGTGACGTATCAACTCGTCAGATCTCGTTTCATCGAACAGCGCATCAGCCAAGCTGTCGTACGCGCGCAGACAAACGCGACCGAGGTCGAGTCTTCGGTCACAGGGGCCGGGCTTGCGGCGTACGCAATTGATCAGCTCGGCCTGCCAAACCGCGCGTACACCGTTGCAGTCAACGACATCGGCATCACATGCAAGAACGACGCATTGCAGCAAACCTCAACATGCAGCGTGGTCACCACCATCGACGAGCCGGTGAGCGAAGCGGAACAGAAGCTGCGCCTTTCTGTTGTCGAAGGTCGCACTTCGTATGTGGTCCAGCGAATCGAAGGTGTCCCAACGGTCATCGTCGGAGTGCCGTTGTTCGGAACCAGCGGCGACATGGTGGCTGAATACTTCGAGCGAGTCCCGTTGCCGAGCGAGGCGCAATACCTCAACGACCTTGCCCAGGCGCTGGCGCTTGCTGCGGTTATCGCGTCGCTCCTAGGTGCTGGGTTCGGCCGACTAGTCAGCGTACGTATCATGCGTCCACTTCGCCAGGTTGCGCGCGCGGCGCAAGAGATCACCTCCGGCGAGCTGGGTGCTCGAATCGAAGTCGCGCCAGACAGCGACCTTGACCCACTTGTCGGTTCGTTCAACGGGATGGCCGATTCGCTCCAGCAACGTATCGAGCGCGAGGCACGATTCGCGTCCGACGTCAGCCACGAACTCCGTACCCCACTCACCTCGCTTTCTGCCGCTGCTCAGCTGTTGGCATCTCGACGAGACGACGTCGCCGAGCGGACACACCCCGTCATCGATGTCCTTGTCACACAAACCGAGCATTTCCGACAGCTCGTGCTCGACCTGCTGGAAATCAGCCGGTTCGACGCAGGAGCGGCGGAGATGAACGTGACAGATGTCGATCTGCCAGAGTTCGTTGCGCAGATTGTTTTGGGTTTCGGCGAGATCCCCATCGACGCGACGCACCTGTCGCCGAGGGTTGTCACCATCGACCGTCGACGGGTCGAGCGCATCCTCGCCAACCTGCTGCAAAACGCACAGAACTACGCGGGCGGGGCGACGGCGATTTCGTTGTCATCATCGCGAACTGACGCAGGCGAGAACTGCGTGCGGATCATCGTGGACGACTGCGGCAACGGCATCGGCGAAGAAGAACGAGCGGTGATTTTCGAACGGTTTCGGCGAGGCACTGCGCAGCGGAGCGCAAACACCAAAGGCACCGGCCTCGGGCTCTCGCTTGTCAGTGAACACGCTCGGTTGCACGGGGGTCGAGTGTGGGCCGAAGCGGCCCCAAACGGAGGAGCCCGGTTCGTGGTCGAGTTGCTCGAGGCTCACGCGCCTGAAGGGGCAGCAGACGGTCTCGACATGGTCGAAGGAGCGTTGGCATGATTCGACTGCAGCTACGGTTGCGGGCTCGTCATCGCGGGTCCAAACCGGGCTGTAACAGCGCGCCCGCTTGTCGGGCAGTGGGTGCTGCGGTGACGGTTGCCGTGATGCTCGGAGCATGCGGTGTGCCACTCAACGACACGCCGACCGATGCTGGTGGGACGAGCGGAACCTCCAGCACGATCAACCGAATCAAGACCGACGGTTCGTTGCCGGTGCGGATCTTCTTCTTGCGCGATGGCAGGTTCGATTGGGTTGAACGGCGCGACACTGCCAGCTCGACCACGCATCCTGAGATCGCGATTCGCAACACCATCGAATCGTTGAAAGCTGGCCTGCTTCCGCGCGAACGAACCAGCGGATTCACGTCTCCGCTGGAAGACATCGTTGCCGACACCGACCTCAGCCTTGCCGTCGCCGTTGTCGATGGGGTCGTGGAGATCAACCTCTCCTCGATAGCGGGTGTCCTGCGCGGCTTGCCTGAGACACAACTCCGTTCTGTGATCGCGCAGCTGGCGCTGACCTCGTTACTCGCCACGCCGGGTATCGGAGGCGTGCGATTCGTGTTGGATGACCAGTTTGTGAGACTGATTAGCCAGTCCGGCAGCATCGGCCCCGAGTACCACGTGGGCGACTTTCCCTGCTTGGTTGAGGATCGATCCTGCGAGCTGCCCGGTGTGCTTCTTCCCGAGGTGCGCGTCGAAGACGTCACTGCTGATAGCACCATTTCTGAAGACACCGAGGTTGAAACGGGCGGCCCGATAACCGTGGCGGCTGTCAGCCCGAGAATCTAGGTTTGTCGAATGAGCGAACAAATCGCAGCCCCCAGTTGGACCCAGATCCTGGAGCGCGTCGCCAGTGGCGGAGACCTCGGTGAGGAGGCCGCCCGTCATGCAATGAACCAGATCCTGCAAGGCGGCGCCACTCCGGCTCAGATCGCAGGGTTCGCGGTCGGACTACGAGTCAAAGGCGAGACGGTCAACGAACTAGTCGGTCTGGCCCGCGCCATGATCGCTTCCTGCCTTCCGCTCCACGTTCCGGCCGATGTGGTCGACATTGTCGGCACCGGTGGGTCGATCTCACGCAGGGAACACGCCCTCAACGTTTCCACGATGGCGTCGTTCGTAGCAGCGTCTGCTGGCGCCCGGGTTTGTAAGCACGGTAACTATCGGGCTTCGTCCACCTCAGGCTCGTTCGACTTCTTGTCCGCTCTTGGTGTTTCGGTCGACCTTTCGCCGGCCGATATCGAGCGCTGCGTCAACGAGGTTGGCGTTGGTTTTGCGCCAGCGCGAATGTTTCACCCTGCGCTTCGTCACGCGGCGCCTGTGCGGGCCGAACTGGGTATTCCCACGGTCTTCAACATCCTCGGCCCATTGGCCCACCCGGCGCAACCGACCCGACAACTCGTTGGAACCGCAAGCGAATCCGTGGCGGCCAAGTTGGCCGAGGTGTTTCAACGCCTCGGTTCGGAAAACGCCTGGGTGGTGTCGGGTGCCGGCGGCCTCGACGAGATTTCGACGACCGGTCCGTCGGTGATCTACATCGCTACGAAGCAAGGCGTCAGGCGCACCGAGGTCGACGTCCGCGAAATGGGAATCCAATCCGGGTCAACCCCCGAGCAGCTTTCCGGCGGAGACGCAACGGCCAACGTTCGCCATTTCCGTCAGATTCTCGACGGTTCAGACGACGGCCCACGTCGGGACATCGTTGCGCTCAACGCCGGAGCAGCGCTGGTTGTTGCCGGTGTTGCGACCTCGCTCCCCGAGGGTGTCGAGCAGGCAATGGCGGCAATCGCTGATGGGCGAGTGGAACAAACGGTCACGCGAGTCCAGGCTTTTACCCAGTCCCACAGCCCAGCACCTGCCGGCTGAGGTAAGTCTTCCACCGGGTTCGACGCGCACCTGTAGGCTGGCTCGGCGCGTGCGAGGGTCTATCCGAGCGCGTTCGTAGTCGCTCCGGGATCGTCCAAGGGCAGGACATCTGGTTTTGGTCCAGAGAATGAGGGTTCGAATCCTTCTCCCGGAACTCCTCCGACGGGGAGGTTCTCCACCGATCATGTCGATCATGTCGGCCACCTTGGTTGCCGATGAGAAGTTTGCGCTCACCGCTTGGACAGCGCCCTGTGTTAGACGGGATCACAACATGTCGCCAGCATCACAGCCAACACCCGATCCGCGGTTGTCCGATCTCTCAGGAGAATCGGTTCAGCACTTCTCCTCTGATCGTGGCACTCCCACCCCTCGCCCCGGCGAGGGGTATTCGTTCGTCGGCATCGTGATGGCGGCCGGCGACGCACATGCCATGCGTTCAGCCCGGCCGAAACCGTTGCACCGCATATGCGGCCGTACCCTCGCTGGCCATTCGCTAGAGACCCTGCGCCGTGCAGGAATCGACCGCGCTGTTGTCGTGGTGTCCAGCGGCATCGATCGCGTGGCCAAAGTACTTCAGCAAGAGTCAGCTACAGACATGAGTGTCTCCGTGGTGACGCAGTCGCAACCGTTGGGCTCGGCCGACGCCGTGGCCGTGGCAGTCACCGCTCTCGATGACGACTTCGACGTGCTGCCCAGTGCACGTGCGCGTCAGGCGTTCGGGTCCGACGTCGATGGTTCCCCCGGCGAGGTCACCGACCTGGTCGTGCTGCCAAGCGATCGTCCGCTCATCTCCGACACCACCATTGCCGCCCTGATCAACGCCCACCGCGGCAGCAGCCACATCGCAACCGTCCTCACCGCATCGCTGGTCGACCCCGATGGTCACGGCGTCGTCGTGCGCGGCAGGGGCGGACGTGTCGAGGCAGTGGTCGATCCAGAGGTTGCGGCCATGCACCATGACTGGGACGCAAAGACACTTCACGAATGCGACACCGGTGTGATGGTGATTCACCTCGATCTCCTCGCTCCCGCGCTTCGCCGCATCACCAGAGACGGTTCAGGCGGAGCGCTGTCCGAGGTGATCAGCGTGCTGGTCGATGCCGGTTACTCCGTCGGAACCGTTCTCGTTGACAACGCATCCGAGGCGATGGGTGTCGATGACCGGGTTCATCTGGCCGACGTCGAATCCGAACTGCGTCGTCGGACCAACGCCTCGCTGATGGCAAGCGGGGTCACCATGATCGACCCGTTGCGCACGTACATCGATGCGACGGTACGCATTGCTCCCGATGTCACGCTCTTTCCCGGCACCATGCTGCAGGGCTCAACCGACATTGGTGCCGGGGCCGAAATCGGCCCGGACTGCCGCCTCGTCGATACGGTCGTCGGCGAGGGCGCGTGTGTCGAGAACACTGTTGCGCGTTCGGCCCATATCGGCGCCGGTGCTGTCGTCGGGCCGTTCGCCGTGCTCGAACCGGGCTCAAAAGTTGCGCCTGGTGTACGAACCGGGCCGTCGTTCACTGCCTGACGCCGCACTCCTCGGCCACGTTTCAGTCTGATGCGTGCCTGACGGGTGCCTGATGCGTGGCCTGATGGGACGCGGGTCAAACGATCGGTAGTGTAGAGAGTCACCCACTTGGCCCCGGAGCTCGCGCGACTGATGGATACCCGCATGATGGAAACACGCATGATGGAAACCCGCTGATGGAAACCCGCTGATGGAAACCACGCCCACCAAGCGCCTTGCGCTGTACAGCGGACGCACGAACCCTGTCCTTGCTGCCGACGTGGCGCATCACCTCGGAATCCAACTGGGCAACGCCAACCTGGTGGACTTCGCAAACGGCGAGATTCGGTGCACGTTCGGCGACTCGGTTCGCGGCACAGACTTCTTCGTGATGCAGACCCACTCGGGGTCGGTCAACGATTCCATCTTCGAGCAGCTCATCATGATCGACGCTGCCAAGCGGGCGTCCGCGAAACGAATCACGGCGGTCATCCCGTTCTATGGCTACGCACGCCAAGATCGCAAGGCAGCGGGCCGAGAGCCGATTACGGCCAAACTGGTTGCAGACATGCTCACCACCGCAGGAGCCGACCGAGTGGTCACCGTCGACCTGCATTCGGGTCAGATCCAGGGCTTCTTCGACATCCCTGTGGATCACCTCACCGCAATGCCCGTGCTGGTCGACCACCTGCGCACCACCTTGCCCAAAGATTCCGTCATCGTCTCGCCTGACACGGGCCGGGTGAAGGTGGCCGAACGCATGGCGAAGCACCTCGACGCAGACGTAGCTTCGGTCTACAAGCGTCGGTCACTTTCCAAGGTCAACACTGTCGAAGCGCTCGACATCATGGGCCATGTCGAGGGGCGCCACTGCGTGATTGTCGACGACATGATCGATACCGGCGGCACCGTTTGCGCCGCTGCTGAGCTGCTGAAGCGCCACGGTGCTACCGAGGTTTGGGCCGCGGTCACGCACGGTCTGCTGTCAGGCCCGGCCATCGACCGGATCAAGAACTCCGTGTTCGACAAGGTGATCATCACCGACACCATCCCAATGAGCAGTGAACGACAATGCGACAAGATCGAGGTGCTCTCGGTGGCGCCTCTACTGGCGTCGGCCATTACGGCGGTCTTCAGCGATTCGTCCGTTTCCGACATCTTCGGCGGCGAGAACCAGTCCTGACCGTCTCGCTCGGCCGCGCCCGGTCAGCCGCCCGGCGTGGAACGGCTAACATCGCAGGGCTCTGCACACCTGTGCAACCAACTGATCGCTTTTCTTGAGATCTGTACCGTTCTTGAGATCTGTACCGAAGGACCCTCAACGCCATGGCCGACATCACGCTCAACGCTGAACTTCGCACGCTGACCGGTTCTGCCGCGTCTGGCCGTCTGCGCGCTGCTGGCAAACTGCCTGGCGTCGTGTACGGCAACGGAACCGCTCCGATCTGGATCTCCCTCGATCACCACGAAGTGTCGCTGGCGTTCAAGACCATGGAAAGCCGCGCCGAGCCGTTCACCATCGTGCTCGAAGGCAAGAGCCACAACGTGAAGCTCCAAGAGATCCAGCGCGACCCTGTGCGTCGTAACGCCCGTCACCTCGATCTCAAGCTCGTCTGATCCTCCGACCTTTCGTCGGCTGATCCCCGGCTGATCTCATGCTGGGCCGCCAGCAACGCGAACCCGACGATCTGCTCGTGATTGGCCTCGGAAATCCGGGCGCTGAATACGCAGGATCGCGCCACAACCTTGGGGCCGATGTTGTTGCGATACTGGCTGACCGTCATGGTGGCCGGTTGAAAGCTGGCAAAGAACGAGCGCTGATGGCCGATCTGCGCATCGCAGGCAGGCGTGTCACCGTTGCGTTTCCACAGACGTTCATGAATCTGTCGGGCGAGTCGGCAAAGTCGTTGCTGAAGCGCAGCGGGGTCGCACTCGACCGGATGGTTGTCGTGTACGACGAGTTGGATCTTCCTTCAGCGCGGTTGAAACTGAAGTTGGGCGGGGGAGCGGGTGGCCACAACGGTTTGAAGTCCGTCTCTGCGCTGTGCGGGCAGGACTATGTGCGGGTTCGTCTGGGCATCGGCCGCCCGCCAGGGCGTCAGGACCCGGCTGACTATGTTCTTCGGCGTCCGCCCGCAGCCGAGCGAGCGTTACTCGACGTGTGCGTGCAAGAAGCCGCCGACACCGTCGAAGCGCTGGTCACAGAGCCACTGGCCGACGTGATGACGAGGGTTAACGCCAAACCCTGACAACTTTGTCCTGCGGTGGGTTTGATCTGCGGGAGGTCCGTTATCGGGACCCGCTGTCATTGCTGATGAGTAGCTGCGCGATTCGTTCCCCGATCATGACAGCCGGGATGTTGGTATTGGCGCGAGGAATCTGCGGCATCAGCGACACATCGCCGACGTAGACGCGCTCAAGACCGTGGACCAGACCGGTTTGCGTGCACACCGCATCGTTGTCGACGCCCATCGCGCACGTTCCGACCGGATGGTAATAGTGAAGGACTTCGCGGCGAATTGCATCGTCGGACGACACATTGTTTTCCTGCGGACCAAGTACCGACGCAAGCTCGGGGTGATTGAACAACTCTTGTGCCATCGCGAGTCCGTCGCGCAACACGGTGAGGTCGTGGTCGTCGGGATCGGTGAGGTAGCGGTGATCGATGTGTGGTTGTGCCTCGGGGTCATCTGAAACAACGTCCACGCGACCTCTACTGAGCGGGGTGACACAGGCAACTTCGATCAACGCTCGACCCTGGGTGAGAACCGTTTGGGTCGATGCACATACCGGGAACAAGTGAAGGTCAAAGATTCCATCCGCTGCCAGTGAGGAGCGGGCCTTGCCGAGGGTCTGTTCCTCGGGGAGGGCGCTTTTCGCCTCCGCTTCGTCGAGCCAGGCTTGTAGCTCAGGACCGATGATCCGGTCGACGTTTGCCATCGGATGATCATGCAAATTGGCGCCGACTCCGCGAACCTCGTGTACCGGACGAATGCCGGCCCGCTGCAGAGCTGCGGGGTCGCCGATTCCCGAACGCTGGAGAATTGCCGGCGAGCCGTACACGCCAGCGCAGAGCACGACTCGATCAGCGTCGATCCGGATTTCACCTGACTGGTTGCGGGCAATCACCGCGACGCCGGTCGACGTTTCAACGACACGATCAGTGAGCGTCTGGCCGAGAATCGTCAAACTGTTCAGCGCGCGTACTGGATCGAGGTAAGCAAACGCCGAGTTCCAGCGAACCCGATTGACGATGTTGACCGACTCGCGGCCAAAAGACGTATTGGCGTCGAGGTTGCACAGGTCTTGCGCCATCGGCCAACCGCACGCTTCGGCAGCGGCCAAGCAACGGGCGTGAAACGGACCGACCTCTTCAGGCTCGTAGGTCCGTACCCGCATCTTTTCCAGCGCAACGGCGAAAAGTGGCCGCAGCTCGGCGGTTCGCCACAGCGGAAGGTTCCACGCGTCGTAATCAGTGGCATGCCCGACCGCTGCGATCGCACCATTGTGAGCGGAGCAGCCACCTATCACCCGCGCACGTTCGAACGTCCACGGGTTTCGTCCGGCGACCGGCCCGGACGCGTACCCCCAATCGTGCGAGGTGGCGATGGCATGGGCATTCAGGAGATCGGAAGGCCAATTGTTGCTGGCGAACGGCCCGTAGTCGGGTCCTGCCTCAACCAGTACGACCCCGGCGCCCGCTTCCGCAAGACGGGCTGCGATCACCGCACCGCTGGAACCACCGCCGACCACCACGACATCTGCGTGAAGGTTGGGCATCATCTGGGCCGTACCAAGCAGCTCGGGGCCGGGGCCGGCTATTTGGCCGTTGTTCGCTTGGCCGGTGCCCGCTTCGCTGCGGCCGGTTTCTTCGCGGCAGTGGTGTTCTTTGCCGCGGCCTCCTTTGCCACGGCTTTCTTCGCTGCGGCCTTTGTTGGCGCAGGAGACTTCTTGGTTACGGCCGCTGGCTTGGTGGCGGGGGCTGCTGTGCGGGTTGCAGCGGGTTTCTTAGTCGCAGCGGTTCTTTTAGCCGCAGCAGCCTTCTTTGTCGGAGCGGCCTTCGCCACAGCACCCGCCGTTGTGGCCGGTGTCGCCGATGCGGATTTTGCCACTGGTGCGTCGGCCGCTGCATCGCTGCGCAGTCGGGCGGAAGCTCTGTCGGCGAGGTGTTCCAACCGATCTTCCAGCGCGTCGATGCGGTCGGCCAGCACCACGATCTGGTCTGCCATTTCAGATTTGATCTTGCTGACGAATCGATCGGTATGGGTGCGAGCTTGGTCAGCCAGCGCAGCAACCGTGGCCTCGGCATCCTTGCGTTTCACGCCGCTGTCTTTCAGCATTTTGGCGATCTCGTCGGCCTTGGTTTGGGTCACCTCGCCGAACGTCACACCTGCGTCCATCAGTCGCTTGAGAAAGTTGCTATTGGGCATGGGGCGCAGCGTATCGCCACAGTCGGCCTTCTGCCCGAGTACCCGCGGTTGGGAGGGGTGCTGGAGGGTGAGAACATCGTGGGCATGGATCGTCAGACCCTTTCTGTGAGTACGTCCGCGCCTGTGCCCGTGACGCCCGCGCCGGTAACCTCTGAGGCCCACCGACAGACTCGCTGGGTTGCACCTGCTGGTTCCACCGAGTTGCTGCTGTTGCGCCATGGTGCCACCGAGGGTTTGCGGGGCGAGGCTGATCGGTTCCCGCTTGCTGACGGGCACGGTGACCCCAACCTCTCAGACGACGGTGAACTACAAGCCCGGCTCACTGCGGAACGTCTTGTCAACGAACACATTCACGCCATCTACGTCACCACACTCGTCCGCACCCACCAGACCGCGGCGCCCATTGGCGAGCGGCTCGGCCTCAAACCTCGGCTTGAACCCGAGCTTCGCGAAGTGTTCCTGGGCGAATGGGAAGGCGGCCTGACCCGAGTTCATGCTGCGCTCGGAGACCCTCGGTACTTGCGCTCGGTTGAAGAGGGCGAGTGGGGCCACATCCCGGGTGCCGAGACCACAGCGCAGCTCACCACCCGGTGCATGGCAGCACTCGACAGAATCGAGCAGGCCCACCGCGGCGAACGGGTGCTCTGTGTCGTGCACGGCGGTGTCATCGCGGCAATCATGAAGGCAGTGACCGGTGCGGCCGATTCGTTCGGCGGCGCCGACAATTGTTCGTTGTCGCATCTTGTCCGCATGAACGGCAAGTGGCGGGTGCGTTGTTTCAACGACACCGCTCACCTCGGCGGGTTCACGCCCTCCACCCATCGGCCCAACGCGGCAGACCTGGCCCTGCACTCGCCCACCCGATGACGCTCGCCCCGCTGCTCGAACTGCTCGAGAACGACCCGACCCTGGCGGACATCGCCGGGCTCCGGACCGCGCTGCTGGCTGTTGCCGACCCGGCACGCGCGTTCGTGCTGGCTGGCCTGGCCCGCGTCAGCGGACGACGCCCCCTCATCGTCCTCACCGCCACGTCTAACGACGCGGAACGTCTGGCTCTTGATCTGCGCGCATATCTTGGGGAGAACAACGTCGACGTGTTCCCGGCGTGGGAAACGCTGCCCTTCGAGCGCGTCAGCCCGAGCGTCGAAACAATGGGACGCCGGTTGCGCACCATGTGGCACCTCCGGTCCGTCGGCACCGACGACGATCAATGCCCCATGGTGCTGGTTGCGTCGGTCAAATCTGCGCTGCAACGCCTCGGCCCGCACGTCGAAGAAACGGCTCCTGTTGTCGTGCGCCAGGGAGACACCCTCGACCAGGGTCAACTGGTGCAAGAGCTGGTCAACCTCGGATACCGGCGTGAGTATCAGGTCGAGCACCGAGGTGAACTGGCCGTGCGCGGTTCCATCGTCGACGTGTTTCCCAGCACCGCCGACATGCCTGTGCGTATCGACCTCTGGGGCGACGAGGTCGATCGTCTGTCCACATTCAGTATCCAGGACCAACGTTCCTTGGACGACATCACCTCGGTCGAGCTGTTCGGGTGCCGTGAACTGCGCCCCAACGACGAGGTCAAAGAGCGTGCCGAACAGTTGATGACCTCAGAGCAGTGGGGCCGCACGCAGTGGGAGCGCCTTGTCCAGGGCACCACGTGGGACGGCATGGAGTCGTGGCTGCCGTGGCTCACCGACGACGAGCACCTCATCTCCGACATCATCGGGCGCGATGCGCTCGTTGTGCTCCTCGAACCGCGCCGCATGCGTGATCGTGCCGCAGAATTGATCGACGAAGAGGCGGCGCTGGCGGGCGCGTTGTCGCTCACTTGGGGTGCCGTCACTCCCGAGGGCGTCGCAACTGGCGAGGGAACCTTCCCGCAACTGCACCTTCCGTTCGACCGGTTGCTCAGCAGAACATCTGCCCCTGTCTGGTCGCTCACCTCTGCGCCAGAGGGGCCGGAAACGAGTGTCATTCCCGCAATGGGTTGGACACCTGTCCACGGTGACTCGTCGGTGCTCATCACTCAGCTGCGTGGCTTGCTGATGGACGGTTACCAGGTGATCGTGGCGGCAGACGGAGAAACCTCCGCCGATCGATTGCAGTCGCTCCTACGAGAAGTGGGTGTCGGAGCGCAGGTTGTGCCAGCCGGATACGAACCCAACGTTGGCCCAACGGCATCCGGAGCTGGACGCGGTGTGCAGGTGGTGGTGCAACCCATCGAGCGCGGGTTCATCATGCCCGGCATCAAACTCGCAGTCCTTGCCGAGACCGACCTCACGGGGCGTCGACGCGCGCACCGCCGTGCCAAGACACGCAAGCGCGAGGCGCAAGCATTCTTCGACGGGTTGACCCCCGGCAGCTACATCGTTCACCACGTGCACGGTGTCGGTCGGTTCGATGGCATGGTCACCCGCAAGATCGGCGGCGTCGAGCGTGACTATCTGCTGCTCAGTTACCGCGGCGACGACAAGTTGTATGTCCCGTCCGATCAGATCGACGCGGTGCGGCCATATGTTGGTGAGCCTCCGTCTCTGCACAAATTGGGCGGCAAGGATTTCGCAACCCAGAAGGCGCGTGTACGTGCCGCAGTGCGCGAAATCGCACAGGAACTGGTGGTGCTCTACCAGCGACGCATCTCTACGCCCGGTCACGCCTTCGGGCAAGACACGCCGTGGCAGCGCGAGATGGAAGATGCGTTCCCATACGCCGAAACGCCAGATCAGCTGAAAGCCATTGAAGAGGTCAAGGCCGACATGGAGGCCCCGCAACCAATGGACCGGCTGGTATGCGGCGACGTGGGTTACGGCAAGACCGAGGTTGCCATCCGCGCCGTATTCAAGGCTGTGCAAGACGGCAAACAGGCAGCAGTCCTGGTGCCAACCACCCTCCTGGCACAGCAGCACTTCACCACGTTCTCCGAGCGGTTTGCCAACTACCCCATCCGGGTGGAGGTGCTCTCCCGATTCCTCACCCCTGCACAGCAGCGCAAGGTCATCGCGGCACTGCACGCCGGCGAGGTCGACGTGTTGGTTGGGACACACCGGCTGCTCGGCTCCGACGTGGTGTTCAAGCGGCTCGGCCTCTTGGTGGTCGACGAAGAACAACGCTTCGGAGTCACCCACAAAGAAGCGATCAAGCAGCTGGCCAACATGGTCGACGTGCTTACGCTCACCGCGACACCCATCCCACGTACCCTCGAGATGGCACTCACTGGAATCCGCGACCTCACCCTGCTCAACACCGCTCCTGCCGAACGCCAACCCATCCTCACCTACGTCGGTGAGTACGACGAACGGGCCGTTGTCGAGGCGATACGCCGAGAACTGCTGCGCGAGGGTCAGGTGTTCTACGTACACAACCGTGTCTCCGACATTGACCAGAAGGCCGAACAGCTCAGAGCGCTCATTCCGGAAGCGCGCATAGCAATTGCACACGGCCAAATGGACGAAGGCACGTTGGAACAGGTCGTATACGACTTCTGGGACAACCAGTTCGACGTGCTTGTGTGCACCACCATCATCGAGACCGGCATCGATATGCCGACAGTGAATACGCTCGTGGTCGACCGCGCCGACCGAATGGGCCTGGGTCAGCTGCATCAGCTGCGTGGCCGGGTAGGGCGCAGCGGACATCGTGCGTACGCATACTTGTTCTACCCCGAGGGCATGCAGCTGTCCGAAGACGCGTACGAGCGTTTGAAGACCATCGGCGAACATACCGAGCTGGGGTCCGGCTTCAAGATCGCAATGCGAGACCTGGAAATCCGCGGTGCCGGCAACCTGTTGGGCGGTGATCAGAGCGGCCACATTTCCGCTGTCGGTTACGACCTGTACAGCCAGATGGTCATCGAGGCGGTTGGAGAGCTGAAGGGCGAGACCCCGCGTGTGCCGGCCGAGATCAAACTCGAACTGCCGGTCGATGCCAACATCCCGCACGACTACATCGCGAAAGAGCCACTGCGGCTCGAGGCGTATCGACGCCTGTCCGAGGTTACGTCCATCGGGGACGTCGAAGACATCCGCAAGGAATGGATCGACCGTTACGGCCCCATCCCAGCGTTGGCGTTGGCGTTGCTCGACGTGGCCACGCTGCGCGCCGAATGTGTCCGAATCGGCATTCGCGACGTCACGGTGACCAAGCCGGTTGGTATGTCGGCAGGGATGATGCCCGGCGCGCTTGCTGCCCGAATTTCCCCGGTCACGCTGAAGACCAGCCAGGAAATCCGGGTGCAACGGTTGGTGAAAAGTGCCATCTGGAAGCCGGCCGACAACCTGTTGATTGTGCCGATGAAACCCAAGACCGACGTTTGTGAGTTCCTCATCACGTTCCTGGGCGAACTCTTTCCCAGGGTGTAGGCGGTAGGCTCGGCTCCCGTGCGCCTTGGATGTCCTGCATCAATCACCGGAGTCTCGCTCCGAATCTCCCACCAAAACTCCCGCGGAATCTCCCACCGCAACCGGGCCGCAAGGCTGGTTGCGCCGGTGGCGGCATCGGTGACTCTGCTGCTCGCCGGTTGCGGATCTTCGGCTGGCTCCAGCGAGGCGGTGATCTCCGGCAAGCTCGCTGCCACGTCGGCATCCGACCTGGAAGCTGAGCTGAGGATGGTGACGGACATCCCTTCTTTCAAAGAGGGGTGGAAACAAGCCACACAGAAAGACGCCAACGTCGGCAAGAAGTTTTCGCCGGAACTGGTCGCCTACCTGTTGCAGAACCGCTATTTCAACGCGCTCATTCAGGAAGAAGGCAAGGCCCGCAAGGTCAAGCCTGCTGAAGTGACTGCTGCGTTCTCGCAAAACCTGGCGCAGGCCACCCCTGGTGGCGAGCCAACGCTGAACGCCTACCCGGCGGCGTACCGGGATAACCAGATGCTCACACAGCGCTACATCGAAGCGATGCTGCTTGATGCAGGCGGTGACCCCAAGGAATACTTCGACAAGAACCCGGCCAAGTTCACCACGGCGTGTGTGAAGCACATCTTGGTGGCAACCGAAGCCGAGGCAACCACTGCTCGTACTCGCATCACCGGTGGCGAAACCTTCGACAAGGTTGCGGCAGAAGTGAGTACAGACCCTGGCAGCAAAGACTCTGGCGGAGACCTTGGCTGCCAGCCGCTGTCCACGTATGTCGCCGAGTTCTCTGACGCTGCGTCGAAGGCCAAAATCGACGAAATCACCCAACCCGTGAAATCGGACTTCGGGTATCACCTTGTGCTGGTGTCCAAGCGAGACGTCACCAAGTGGGGTCCTGAAGCCGAAGAACTGGCAAAGCAGGCCGTTCAGCAAGCTGGTGTCGAAGAGGTACGCGGGGCGCTGGTCAAGCGGGCAGAGGCAGCTGGCACCGTCGTCAATCCGAAGTACGCCGTGTTCAACGCATCCACCGGTGGCCTGCCGCAAATCGATGTTCGTCCCGCTCCGGGCGCTTCCACAACTACGACGGTCGCGGGTCTCGTCCCGCAGAATTAGCGGGCTCTCGTGGGCCAGCGCGCTTCGATCATCGTCGTCGGGCTTGGTCCTGGCGGCACCGACCTCCTCACCACCGGCACACTCGACGCGATTGCAGCGTGCCCGGTTCGGTTTCTCCGAACCAGTCGTCACCCTTCAGCCATCGTTCTGAGCGGCGCGCCCAGTTTCGATCACCTCTACGACAGCCTTCCGTCGTTCGACGCGGTGTACTCGCAGATCGTGGCAGAGCTGGTCGCTGCCGCTGAGGCACAGGCTCGAGCGGCCGTGCCGCAGCAAGTGCTCTACGCCGTGCCGGGCTCGCCGTTGGTGGCCGAGCACACGGTCGAGTTGCTGTTGGCAAACCCGGCGGTCGACGTGACCATCGTGCCGGCGTTGTCGTTTCTCGATCTGACCTGGGCTCGGTTGCGGACCGACCCGTTAGCTGCCGGGGTGCGTGTTGTGGACGGGCTGCGGTTCGCGCAAGACGCCGATGGCGAGGTGGGGTCGCTGCTGGTTTCGCAGTGCCATTCCTTGGCGGTGCTGTCAGACATCAAATGCACGCCCGCCGATCCACCCGAAACGGTGGTTGTACTCCAGCGGCTTGGTCTGCCAGACGAGTCCATCACCACCATTGCGTGGGATGACCTCGACCGGGTGGTCGAACCCGATCACCTCACGTCGTTGTGGATCAGCCGTATGCCGTCGCCACTGCGAACGGAGATGGCGCGGCTGGTGCAGGTGATGGCCGATCTCCGAGACCGGTGTCCATGGGACAGTGAGCAGACCCACCGCTCGCTTGCGCCCTATGTGGTGGAAGAGGCATACGAACTCGTCGAAGCGATCGAAGCCGACTCATCGCCAGATGCCACCGATGCCGATACTGACCACCTCGTGGAAGAGCTGGGCGACGTGCTGTTTCAGACCGTCTTCCATGCGTGTCTGGGCGAAGAGGAAGGCCGGTTTTCAATGGCCGATGTTGCCCGTGTGCTGAGCGACAAGTTGATTCGTCGTCATCCGCACGTGTTTGCAGGTTTGGCCGTTGCCGATGCCGACGAAGTGAAGCGCAACTGGGAGCGCATCAAGGGTGAGGAACGTGGCGATGCAGACGCGGCGTCCGGCGATCACGACCCGATGGCCGGTCTCACCGGAGCGCTGCCTGCGCTGACATACGCCGCAAAGGTGGCCAAGCGTGCTGCAGCGGCCGGCGTAGCAGTGACACCGGTGCTCCTACCCGATGGGCTGTCGGCCGACGATATCGGCGACTATTTGGTCAGCGTCGTGGCGGCGGTTCGAGCGGCTGGCAGCGACCCAGAGACCGAGTTGCGCCTTGCGGCTGCTCGGCTTCGGGACCACGTTCGACGTTCAGCCTCAGACCGCTGAGCGGTCACGCATCGGCGGCTCGAACTTCGAACTGGATCTCGGTCACCCACTCGTTGGGGTCATCGGGGCATGCAAGGTTGACCTCGCGGCTGTACCCGACGGTCTGCAGTCCGCGCTCGCCGATCCAGTTCATCAAGGCCCGATAGGACTCCTCGATGGCTGCAACCGCACCGACATGCACGGTCGTGATCGCATCGATTTCAGGAAGCACCCGAACTTCGACTGAGTGTGACTCGGCCAATACCGCGGCGTCGTCCGGTGCAATCGGGGCTGCAGCAGACACCCCAATCGCTCCGTCGGACCGCTCGTCGTAGAGCGACAGTGGAGGAGCAATGCACTCAACGCCTGCCGCTCCGAGCGCTGCGAAAACTTGAGGAAAGAGCGGCGAGAGGACCGGCCCGATTGCGGCGCCGAATCCGGCGGCAACGTCCGAACACAGTGCGACCGTGACTGACGGGATGACTCGGCGCTGAACGGCCGAGTCGGCAAGGATGGTTGGCATAATTGACTCCTGTTCGATGCTTGCGATGAGTTGTTCGATGTGCCGCAGTCGTTGCTCATGCGCTTCGATTTCTTCCGCTATTTGGGCCCGCCTCATGCGGAGCATCCCCCGCATTCCCGCCGTGCCGATGGACTCTTCAAGCAGCGCGCTGATTTGGGGTAGTGGGAATCCAAGTTCACGGAACGTCACGATGCGTCGTAGGCGATTGAGTTCCTCGGGTCCATATGACCGGTACGAGGTCCTCGGATCCACTTGCTGCGGTCGCAGCAAGCCGATCTCGTCGTAGTGGCGCAACATGCGCACCGACACCCCACCGAGCCGAGCCAGATCACCAATGCTGAACATTGCGTTCATCATGACGCGACAACTGGTCGGCTGAGGTGGGAGAGCGGTCGCATGCAACCGTTGTATGACCTCACATCGTGTGAGGGTCAAGCATATGTTTGACGATTGTTCGGATCGATGTCGTTGCGCGCCGTCAAGAGCTGACGCGGCGCACCTCGACCATGGTGTCGCTGTAGGCCACGCCGCCGCCGAACGACGTGAGTGCGTCGTTGGTGAGCGCGTTGGCGGTGCGGCCGTCGGGGTGCGCTGCGGCGTGCCAGCCCCATGGTACGGCGACCAATCCGTCTCGGACTACGTCGCCGATTCGGGCGGTGAGACGCAGCACCGCACGGTCGTTGAAGACTTCGACGGTTTCGCCGGCCTGGATCCCTCGGTCGGCGGCGTCGGCCGGGCTGAGCTCTACCCACGGGCCGGTTTCACGACCCCCGTGAGATGGTAGGTGTGCATACGATCCGTTGAGGAACCGTGTATGAATCTTGGGGGTCATGAGCGACAACGGGAATCGGGTTGCGGTGTGTCCGTGTGGCCCCTCGGCGGATGCGTGATAGGCGACAACAGCACCCAAACCTTGCGATGCCATGGACGCCGACGAGAGCATTGCCTTGCCGTCTTTCGTTCCGAACCCACCGTCTACGTGAGGGAGGAACACGTCGTCGACGGTCAATCGCAGCGTGCCTGCCTGGCGTAACGCATCGGAAGTAATTCCGCGGGCACGAGGGTGCAACCCGGTGAGCGAGCGCTGCAGGAATTCCTCGTCGGAAAGGAAAAGAGCGGGGTCGGCGAATCTCATGGCGCCGGCCAGCCGACGGAACAGCTCGCCGTTGGACACCGACTCCCCGAGCGGGGCGATAGCTGCCTGGTTCCAGTTGACATGGAAGCTGCCCCATGACCTGACGACGTCGGTGGCCTCGATCTGCGTGGTGGCCGGTAGCACTATGTCTGCATACGATGCGGTGTCAGTGAGGAACTGTTCGTGCACGACCGTGAACAAATCGTCACGTGACAGTCCGGCGCGGATGAGTTCGGCGTTGGGCAGCGACACGAGTGGATTGAAGTTCCACACCAGTAGGGCTTCGACGCGCGGCGCAAGAGCAGTATCGGTGAGCCAGCGGCCCATGTGCACCATGGACAACGACCGTGTCTCGCCGGTTGGCGGCTGGTCGAGGCCCACCGTGTCGGCGATTGCACGGGTGAATACGCCGACGCTGCGTGAAGCCCCTCCGCCAGGGAACCGCCACGATCCAAGCAGTACCGGCAAGGCAGTGAGCAACCGGAAGAATTGTGCTCCCTGTTCGCGGTGTTCGGCGCCGATGAGGCTGCGGAAGTGCGCGGGCGGAGCGTCTGCGATGACGGTCGCAAGATGTTCGACCTGGTCCTGTGTGACACCGCACGTTTCGGCAACGCGAGCTGGGTGCCATTGCGCAGCCTCGGCGGCGAGTTCGTCGAAACCGTTGGCATGCTGGGCCACGTAGTCGTGGTCGACCCTGCCGTCTCGTACCCACAGGTGGATCAGGCCAAGCATCAATGCGATGTCGGTCCCGGGCAGTGGTTGGACGAAGAGATCGGCGTCGTTCGCAGTGATCGTGCGGAGCGGGTCGATGCAGATGACCGTCGCGCCGTTGGCCCGAGCTTCTTCGACAAATGGCCACAGGTGCCGGTTTGTCATCTTCGGGTTGGTGCCCCACAGCACGATGCACTTCGCGTGCCGAACGGACATCGGGTCTGCCCCCTCGCCGGTGCCATATGTGGCTGCCCAGCCAACCCCGGCTGCTTGCCCGCATACGTTGTCGACCATGCGTGTTGCGCCCAGAGCGGCAAGGAACCGTTCGTGTGCGTGCATAGAGATGAGGCTCTGGTTGCCCGCATCCCATAAGCCCATGATGGACTCCGCACCGGACCGGGAAATGGTGTCGTGCCAGCGCTCGGCGATTTCGGTCAGCGCCTGCTCCCAGCTGATGGGTTCGAACGACCGGCTGCCTTTCGGCCCTGTGCGTCGGAGCGGGGTGAGGATCCGGTCCGGGCTGTACACACGGTCAAGGAACCGATTGACCTTCGGGCATAATTCACCCTGCGAGAACGGGTGATCCGGGTTGCCTCGCATCTTCACCGCAACCGAGGTCGGCTGCTCGTCGTCCACGGTCACCACCCAGCCGCACGAGTCGGGGCAGTCGTGGTGGCAGGCTCCATTCACGGTCTTCATTGGCGAAGCGTACCGAAACCCCTGGCCCTCGGGCCAAGGGTTTGATGGGTCGCTTCCCCGGGGGCTACTCCGATAGATCCGTTTTCTCACTCGCCCCGACCAACTTTTCGAACATACGTACGCTTAGGGAACTCCTGATCTAGTTGGCACCGCTCTCACCTGGCCGCGGCCTAGGCTGTCGGCTCAACCCAGTTCCGCAAGGGGATTTGCAACGTGAGTGCAATCGAAGAAGTTGTTGGCCGTGAAGTCTTGGACTCCCGTGGTAACCCCACGGTCGAGGTAGAAGTTCTTCTGGAAAGTGGTGCTACCGGCCGGGCCATGGTGCCAAGCGGCGCATCCACCGGCGAACACGAAGCTGTCGAGCTGCGCGACGGCGGCACCCGCTTTATGGGCAAGGGTGTTCAGAAAGCCGTCGGCAATGTCAACGGCGTCCTACGGGACCTGCTTGTCGGCCGGGAAGGCCTTGACCAGCGCGAAGTCGACTGGGCAATGAACGATGCGGACGGCACGCCGAACAAGGCAAAGCTGGGCGCCAACGCCATCCTCGGTGCGTCGATGGCCATCGCAAAGGCTGCCGCTGAAGAGTGCGGCTTGCCGTTGTACCGCTATATCGGCGGACCCAACGCCCACGTGCTGCCAGTGCCAATGCTCAACGTGCTCAACGGGGGCGCCCACGCCGACAACACCATCGACTTCCAAGAGTTCATGGTCATGCCGGTTGGTGCTGCCTCGTTCTCCGAAGCCTTGCGCTGGGGCGTCGAGACGTACCACACGCTCAAGAAGATCCTCCATGACCGCAAGCTCTCTACGGCTGTCGGCGACGAGGGCGGCTTTGCGCCGAACCTTGCCAAGAACGAAGACGCTGTGAAGCTGCTCGTTGAAGCAATCGAGCGTGCCGGATACAAGCCGGGCGAGCAGATCGCAATAGCGCTAGACCCGGCGGTCAGCGAGCTATGGAAAGACGGCAAGTACCTCCTCGAAGGCGAAGGCCGTACCCTCACCTCTTTGGAGCTGGCGGACTACTGGACCGACCTCGCTGCGCGCTACCCAATCGTGTCCATCGAAGACGGCATGGCAGAGAACGATTGGGACGGTTGGTCGATGCTCACCCAGAAGGTCGGCTCGAAGATTCAGCTGGTCGGCGACGACCTGTTCGTCACCAACTCCGAACGGCTGCAGATGGGCATCGACCGCAAAGTCGCCAACTCCATCCTGGTGAAGGTCAACCAGATCGGCAGCCTCACCGAGACGCTCGACGCCGTCGGCCTGGCAACCCGCAACGGGTACACCGCAGTGATGTCGCACCGGTCCGGTGAAACCGAAGATGCAACCATCGCCGATCTTGCCGTCGCCACGAACTGTGGTCAGATCAAGACCGGAGCTCCTGCTCGCTCAGACCGGGTCGCGAAATACAACCAGTTGCTTCGCATCGAAGAGGAACTGGGCGAAGCGGCTGCATTCTGGGGTGGTAACGGCTTGGCTCCTCGCGGAACGCGCTGATGCCAGCACCCACGATCGAACGCAACGCGAAGGCTGCTGCCAAACCCGGACCCAAAGCTGGGTCCCATCCGGGGGTGGGGTCCAGTCGGCCCCGTGCGCAGCGGATGTCCATCCGGCGCGGCCTCACGCGCCCGGTACGGCACGTGCTGCTTGCGTTCGTCGTGGTGATTATCGGCGGGTTGGTCGGCGTGTTGCCATTCGCCACCCGCGCGCTGCAAGACGACACGTATGCCCAAAGTGCCGAGCGTTTGGCCCTGCTGGAACGCGAAAACGCTGCGCTCACTACGCAACGTGACCTGCTGAAAACCGACGAAGAAGTCGCACGCATCGCTCGCGAAGAGTTTGGCCTCGCGCCGAACGATGCAACGATTTACGCCATCCCCGAACTGCGGCCTGACAACGAAGATCGGGACCGAACGGGTGCGGTGTCGGCAACGTCGGCTGACGGGTCGCCTGCCCCGAAGCGTGGGCTTGGCAACCGAATCGTCGACTTCGTCGTTTTCTGGGACTGACGTCTCGCCGCCGGCGCGTCACGCGGCGGTTTACAGATCGAAATTCGTTGGCATCATCACCACATCGCGAATCGTCATGCCGCGCTGCCGGGTCAGCATGAACGTCACCACGTCGGCCACTTCGCGGGCCTCGAGGAGGCTCCCAGCATCGCGGGCTTCCTGCAGCTTTTCCGGTGGCCAGTCTGCGAGCAAGGCGCTGATAACGGGGCCGGGCGAAATCGAGCCGACCCTAATGCCGTGCTTGAACACCTGGCGGCGCACGGTCTGCACAAAGCAATTGATCGCCCACTTGGACGACGCATAAACCGGCTCCCAGGGCGTCGGGAAATGGGCCGCTAGGGAACTGGTGACGATGATGTCGCCAGTGCCCCGCTCGATCATGTGGGGCAAGACGTCGTGCACGTTTTTCATCACGACGTTGACGTTCAGATTCAGCATCCGGTCAATCGCGTCGGTGTCGTTGTC
>JAYSSK010000302.1:0-2427 GCA_043720595.1 Acidimicrobiia bacterium | reverse complement strand
CCGTTGGGCGAGATGCTGGCCCGAGCCGTGATGGACAACCTGTACCGATTCATTGTTCCGGCGGTCGCTGGACCGAACCGGCTCGTACCTCTCGCTGCGGTCCGCAACGCTCCTTCGTTGACGTCGCTGCCAGCCAGTGCGGCGAGCGGCACGAGCCGGTTCGGGCCAGCGACCGCCGGAACAATGAATCGGTACAGGTTGTCCATCACGGCGCGGGCAAGCATCTCGCCCAACGGCCCCGGGTCACCGGCGTCGGCGGACCGGAGCGCCTTGAGATATTTGGTGCGGTCGCGTTTGTAGATGATCGCCGGGGCGTACCCGAGGCGGACAAGAACCAGGTTCAGAAGTAAGCGGCCTGTGCGACCGTTCCCGTCAAGGAACGGGTGGACGCGCTCGAAGTGGTTGTGCGCTACTGCGAGGGTTTCGATCGGCCGACCGGCCTGTGCGACGTCGTTCAACGCGTCGACCCAATCTCGTACCGCGTTGGGTACGTCAGGCCACGGCGGTGGTGTCATACCGCCTGGAAACGGCTGGATGTCGTGCTCGCGGAAGCTGCCTGGCCGTTCTCGGTCAGTGGCGTTGGCATGTGGCGCGACACCCCAGACGGGTGTCAGCGCCATGGCGTGCACTTCGCGAACTTCTGTGATGGTGAGCAGTTCTCCGGTCGTCCAGGCACCTGGTTCGAGAGCTTGGCCGTAGACCCATTGCGCAGCGTCCGCGTAGCCGCGCACCTCCATGTATTCCTTCAGTTCTTTGTCACCGACCGCAAGTCCTTCGGCGAGGAGCCGTTCAACCTGTCTGAGAACGAGCGTGTTGCCTTCGATCGCCGTCGAGTGGTGCGCCTCTTCGAACCAGATCGTCGTCCAGATGCCTTCGGCTTCGACCGGGCTCGGGAGGCCGCCCATCCGGGTGCGGAGCTCGTCGAACGCTTCATCGAGACGGTTGTAGATGTCTTCGCGACGCGGGCGTCCTGCCATGCTCTCCCCAAGTTGTACGTTGAGCGTCAAAAAATCGTACCGTACAACTTCGGAAGTTGCGCGTCGGGCCGTCAAGAAGTTGAACCGTACAATTCCGCTCGAAGCAGGAGTCTCGCGGCGACGAGTCCTGCTTGCCCACAGGCCATCACGAAACGCTGTCTGACAGTCCGGGCGTGCAACGTGTTGATGTCCTGGCGTGCGGTCATGCGGTGTGGATGAGGTTGGCGAGGGTTGCGCTGGCGTGCGCGTCGGCGCCGGGTTACTGCGTGGGCGTACTTGTCGAGGGTGGTGGAGACTCGGCGGTGATCGAGACGTCGCGACACCACGACGATCGGCACCGATGCTTCAGCATCTCGGTGGCCATGAAATGGCGAAGATCATGGAGACGAAAGTTGCGAAGTTCGGCTGCGCGGCGATGACGGAGAACGGCTTTGCTGACACGATTCGGTTTCCAGGCGGTAACACCATCGTCGTCGGTGAAGACATATGCATCCGGTGATGGCGGTGCGACGAAGGACCAGTGAAGCTCGGCCAGCACGGCAAACGTGGCGGGATCGATGTCGGCGGTGTGAGCGCGCTTGGTCTTGGTCGAAGTCAGGACGGGACCGTCGGGTCCTTCAACCCAGACTCTGCAAAACGAGATCCGGGCTCGTTCGATATCGATGTTGCACCAGCGCAGACCGAGCAGCTGCGCGCGTCGCGCCCGGTGACCGCGGCGGTGAGCAGGAACACGTGCAGGAGCGGGTCGCGTTCAGCAACGAAGTCGAGCAGTGAGCGCAACTCGGGAGGGTCGGCGGGCACATCTCTGTCGGCGCTGCCACGATCCGATGGGCGCGTTCCGCCGGGTTGTCCCAGATCCATCCCCAGCGCATCGCCTGACCCAAGCTCGATCGGAGCACGACGTGGATCCGGGCGAGCGTCCCTGGCTGCAACTGCTTGCCACCGATTCCACCGGATCTGCGAAGGCGTACATGCAGGCCATCGATGTCTGCCGTGGTCAAGTCAGCGACCAGGCGAGCACCGAGGTGCGGGTGGAGATAGCGATCAAGCACCGATCGGGTCTGGCGGATCGTCGTCGGCGCCCAACCCGTTTCGGCGATCGAACCACCGGGTGACGGCGCAAGACGGGTCCCTATGGTAGCCCTGTCGGCTCTTGCGCTGGAGGAACGCAGCACGTTACGCTACTGATCAAGTAGGAACAGCACAGGGGTCTCCCGTGTAAAGGCTGGCTGCCGACCCCTCCACCGCCGACAGTGCAGTCAGCGTTGCGAAAGGGATTCCCATGTACAGGCCACGGTTTGCGTTGCCGGTTGTCTCGCTCGTCGTCACATTAGTGGTCGGGACAGCGACGGCTTATTCCTACGGTGGGTTAGGACCCGATGGCGATGGTCATCGAGTCGGCGATGGAAACATCGACACCCCGATCGAGGTCGAGATCGACAACCATGGC
>JAYSSK010000301.1:0-2430 GCA_043720595.1 Acidimicrobiia bacterium | reverse complement strand
TCAGCGCGCTGAGCAAAGAAAAGGGTGAAGCAACCGCTGCTGTCGAGCGCACGCCAACCGGACTACAGGTCATCGGTGTGTGGCCAGGCTTTGTGGATGCCATCTACGGCATGGCCGTCGACATCGGTTCAACCACAATCGCCGGTCACCTGTGCGACCTGTCCACCGGTGAAGTCGTTGCAAGTGGCGGCCGGATGAACCCGCAGATCCGCTTCGGCGAAGATCTCATGAGCCGGGTCAGTTACGTGATGATGAACCCTGGCGGCGCAGTCGAACTGACGCGCGCCGTGCGAACCGCCCTCGACGAGCTGGCGGGTGAACTGTGCGCCGAGGCTGGTACGGAACGCGACGCAGTGCTGGATTGCGTGTTCGTCGGCAACCCGGTGATGCATCACCTCTTGCTCGGGTTCGATCCAGTGCCGCTCGGACAGTCGCCGTTCACGCTTGCGACCGCGACGGCTTTGCGAGGAAAGGCGACCGACCTCGACGTCGATCTGCCGTTCGCTTCGTTCTACGTTGGCCCGTGCATCGCCGGGCATGTGGGTGCAGACACCACCGCAGCGATGCTGGCCGAGGGGCCACACCGTGGCGAGGAGTGGCAGCTCCTCGTCGATGTTGGGACAAACGCCGAAATAGTGCTCGGACGAGCGGGGCAAAGTTTTGCGGCGTCCAGCCCTACCGGTCCGGCGTTCGAAGGGGCGCAACTTGTCAGCGGGCAGCGTGCCACGGCAGGGGCGATCGAGCGCGTCCGCATCGACCCGCTCACACTTGCCCCCAGCTTCCGGGTCATTGGTTCCGAGCTGTGGTCAACCGACCCCGGGTTTGCCGAATCGGTGGAGAAGACCGGCGTCACCGGAATCTGCGGCTCTGGAATCATCGAAGTTGTGGCCGAGATGTACCTCACCGGGGTGTGTGATTCCGAGGGCGTCATCAGCGCCGAAGCTGCAGAACGCAGTCCGCATGTGATTCAGGAAGGCCGTACGTACACCTACGTGTTGTGGTCGCAGGACGATCGCAACGTTGTGGTCACACAGAACGACGTTCGCCAGATCCAGCTGGCCAAGGCAGCCCTACGAGCAGGTATCGACCTGTTGATCGAGCATGCAGGCAACCCGGTGGTCTCCGACGTTCGCCTTGCAGGCGCCTTCGGAGCGCATATCGACCCCTTGCACGCGATGGTGCTGGGCCTTGTCCCGGACGCGCCGCTCGACGGCGTGCGGTCCGTAGGTAACGCGGCAGGCGGGGGAGCGGTCCGTGCGTTGCTGAGCGCGTCATTGCGAACCGAGCTAGAAGCCACAGCGGTTGCCGTCACCAAAATAGAAACGGCGACCGAACCGCGGTTCCAAGAGCTGTTCGTAGCCGCCATGGCGTTCCCGCACGCAACCGCCACGCATCCGAACCTCGAAACCCTCGTGACGTTGCCCCCACGCACGTCGGTTTCGGCCGACGGTGTGCGTCGCGGTCGTCGCGGTCGTTCAACCAACCCTTCTGCTTCACCCATCTCTTCCGAGGACACACCATGAATGCTCCACCTCAAGGCCGCCGCAGCGGTGGTCGCGCCGGGCGCCAGGAATTGCGGTCCCAGCATGTGATCGCACGCGAGCCGTTCCTCACCCGGTCGTTGAAGCCTGTCGAGATGGTGTCAGACGAGGGCCTCCAGATCATGGAGGCAAACGCTGACGCGCTGCTCGCCGAGGTAGGTGTTGTCATCCGTGAGTATCCCACCGCGCTGGAACGTTTCCGCCAAGCCGGCGCTGATGTGCAGGGCGAAACGGTTCGGTTCCCCGATGGCCTGGCGCGCAAGCTGGTTCAGGCAACTGCGCCATCTCGCTACACGCAGCACGCTCGCAACCCGGCCAACAACGTGGTGATCGGCGGCCCCCATACCGTGTTCGCTCCCAACTACGGGTCGCCGTTCGTCACAGATCTTGACCGTGGACGCCGCTACGCCACGCTCGAAGACTTTCAGAACTTTGTGAAGCTCACTTACATGTCGCCCAACCTGCACCATTCGGGCGGCACAGTGTGCGAGCCGGTCGATGTGCCGGTGTCTAAGCGCCACCTTGACATGGTCTATTCGCATATCAAGTACAGCGACAAGCCGTTCATGGGTTCGGTCACGGCGGCGTCCCGCGCCGCTGACAGCATCGAGCTTGCCCGCATAGCGTTCGGTGGCGACCTCGGCGACAGAACCGTCATGACCAGCCTCATCAATGCGGCCAGCCCAATGGTGTGGGATGCCACCATGCTTGGCGCGGCGGAGGCTTACGCGCTCGCCAACCAGGCGTGCATCATCACGCCGTTCATCCTGGCTGGGGCAATGGCACCCGTCACGAGCGCAGGCGTTGCCACACAGACCCTGGCAGAGTCCCTCGTTGGGATGGCCTTCACTCAGTTGGTGCGTCCGGGCGCACCGGTGATCTTCGGATC
>JAYSSK010000300.1:0-6023 GCA_043720595.1 Acidimicrobiia bacterium | reverse complement strand
CACGTCCGAAGTCGCGATCGCGCGTCCGCCGGCTGGTCACCACTTGGAACACTTGGGGACGTTGGTGTGCTGCACCGTGAACTTCGGCGGCGCTGAGGTAACCGACGTAATAGTCGTGGCCGAGATGCTTCATCATCGGGTCCACGAAATAGTTCGCCGGTACCGTTGCCCAGGACCGGAACTCGGGTGGGATCAACATCTGAAGGCCTCGCGCCGGTGAGAAGGCCAGGAACTTTGCATGCCACCGGCCAGCGACCCTGCTCGCTTCCTGGGGTGAAACACAGAGGAGCGACGCGATCTCTTCGTTGGTGACCCACGGCCGACCGTGGGAGAGCAACCAGTCCGGTAGCTCACGAGGAGCAGCCACACGAGCGGTGTCTGACATGTAACTAAAGTACCACGTTTTGGTGTTTTATGCGCGGTTGACACAGTTCCGGACCGTCCGGGTTTGGGACGTCGCCGGTAAATCCGCCGCATTGGCGCGCCAGGGTCAAATGGATCCACCGTCGGCGGGGCGACGGCCTGTGGTGCTGTGTCCGTCGGTTCCTCCGCGCGCTGCTGATGATCCCTGCGTTGACGTGTCCGGTCGGTCGGCACGTCGACCGGTTTGCGAGAGCGACCTCTTCGATCTGCCCGAATCGTGTAGGTCTTCAACCGGCGTGGGGTTGCCTACATCGTGATTCGTATGGGCGCATGTGAGAACAAAAGTGAGAACATCCGCTCGGTTCTCAAGGGACACCACCGGACATTGATGGTCTCTAGATGTTCGTCGGGCATCTCGCGAACCCGCAGTTCAGCGGTCACTTCCGGACACCAACGGACATCAGCGGATTCTTCTGCTCACATACGACCGGCTGACTGGGGTCAAGAGGTCGTGGGTTCAAATCCCGCCAGCCCGACAAAAGACCTGGTCAGGGCATATGTTTTTCGTAGGTGCGCTTGCGAGTGCCTTCAGTGAGAACAAACTTGAGAAACATCCCGTGTTCTCAAAGCTCCCGCAGGCATGGGATCGGAGATGGAAGGGTGGAGTCCAATTCGCTCTTTTTCAGCAACCCGTTCATCCTGAAGTATTCGGTCCTCGGAGGCGGTGCGAGCGGTGGGCCACTCCTGCGCAACGGTGAAATCATTGCCGTACGGCACGGGGCGGAGCCTGTGGGAGGTGGTGGATATGTCGCGTCGTACTCACCACTGGGAAGTCGCTTCGATACGGCTCGCCAAACAGCGGTTAACAAGGAGCTACTCGTCCCATGAAACAAGAACTTCAACAGAGTCCTCGGGTCGTTGCATGGATCTTCGTGTTGTGTGCGACCATGACCGCCGCTTGCGCTGACACGACCAGCGTTGTGGTCCAATCTCCAGTCTCGGCAGGAACAAGCGAAACTTGTTATGCGCCCGATACATACCCTGATGGCGGCTTGTGCCTAGAACGAGCGGTTCCGATGCCTATGCATAGCCTTCAATCGTATGAAGTGCCTGATTCTTTGCTGACCGAAGCTGAGATGGACCAGCTTGACCAGGAGATCGAAGCACTGAGCGCAGAGATCCAAGCAGCCCCGCTTGCAACGGATGCTCCCACCACTTCGACAACGCCGTCTACCTCGACCACGACAACACTACTGACCACCACCAGTTCGACGACTGTCGTGCCAACTACGGTCGGGCCTTGTGTGTTCGACGGGTTCTTCACTCCGGTGGACAACGCTCCCATCGTGAACCTGACAAATGCGGGAGCCGCAGTTCCGATCAAGTTCGGGTTTTGCTCGTCGGGCAGTCTGGCGATCTTCGCAGCGAGTTCACCAAGTTCTGCCGCGCACCCATGTGGGAGCGCACCATCGGACGAGATCGAGGAAGTGGGCACGTTGTCCACGAGTGGGCTGACGTTCGACCCCAGTATGGGCCGCTACCAGTACAACTGGAAGACCGACAAGTCGTGGAAGGGACAATGCCGAACTCTCAGTCTTCGATTCACGAACGGAACCTCGCAATCAGCTGAGTTCAAGTTTCGGTAACCGCCGCCGGACGCCACGGTGGCCGGTGCACGGAATTGGAGGTTCAGCCGATGTGGTCTGGGTCTGCCCCGTTGAGCGGCGCACCAACTCCTTCTTGCGCTTCACGATCGACTTGTCGCGATCACGTTTGCGATGCTGTCGGTAGACAAGGCGGCCTTCAATCGGTTGAACTTCTTCCTCATCGGGTTCGGGGGTACAGGACCAGTCCCCGATTTCCGCGAGAGCAGCGATGCGTGATTGCTACCGGAGCGTTGCCGGCGGTCCGGGTCGGAGACCGGTGGGTCATCGAGGACGGAGTGCCGTTGAGGCGGCGAGAGGGGCGCCCGTGGAGTGAGGCAGCGGCGTGGGGGTTGTTGTGGATGGCTGTTGGGCGCCCGGCACCGTGGTTGTCGGTGAAGCAGCGCCAACGCGTTCGAATGCGGATGGTTGAGGGCGTGCCGGCCCATGTTGACCGCTTGTCAGCTCTGGCGAAGCCGTTGTGGTTTCGCGCCCACCCGTCCGCGCTCCCGCGTCTCGTCAGCGACTCCCGGCTCGTAGATTCTGGCCTGAGCGCCGCCAGTGTGGTGGGTGCCGATCTCGTCGTTGCTCGGATCGATAGTCGGGAAGGCGTGTGCGGTCGACGTTGACGATGTCCCGACGAACCAAGAGATCGATCTCGCGTTGTTGTCGCTTGTCGAGGATCCCTTCGTCATGCGCGACGAGTTCACTGCCAAAGATCGTCAACGGCTCCGTCCTCGACGGCCGATGGTCGAACAGGACCACCGTGTGTGGCGGCAGTTCGAACAGCGAGAAGGGGACCACGCACGGGCTGCGCTCCGCATCCTCGTCGCTGAGCACTGAGCGATCTCGCCTGAGATAGTAAGCGCGCGTGTGAGAACAAAAGTGAGAACATCCGTGCAGTTCTCAAGGGACACCAGCGGACACTCGCGGTCTCTCGGTGTTCGTCGGCCTGCCGCGAATGTGCAGGTCAGCGGTCACTTCCGGGTACCATTGGACACCAGCGGTTCCGTACGCGCACATATGACCGGCTGGCTGGGGGTCAAGAGGTCGTGGGTTCGAATCCCGCCAGCCCGACAAAAGACCTGCTCAGAGGGCATGTTTTTCATGGGTGTGCTTACGAGTGCCTCGGGTGAGAACAAACTGAGAACATCCCGTGTTCTCAAAGCTCCAGTGGGCAGCGAATCCGGCCCTGATTCTGGCCAGCGCCGAGCGAACGAAGTGACCGTGAGTGTCCGCTGGTAGCCGGAAGCGTCGACGGCACAAGAAGGCTGGCCGTGGTGGCGCTGATAAGGACCTGTCCGCCATGTCCAGCGGACATGATCCGAGCGCCGAGGTTCAGAGTCGGGCCGAAGTAGTCGCCGCCACGCTCGACCGCCTCGCCCGTGTGGATCCCCATCCGTACGAGGATCGACACGTCTGGCGACCACGTCTCCGCAGCCAGCCCCTGTTGCGCCTCGACTGCCGCATCAATCGCGTCGCCCGGCCGGGCAAACGATGCGGCGAACGCGTCACCCGCGGTCGAGAAGACGTATCCCCGGTGGGCACTGATGGCCGCTCGCATGATCTCGTCGTGACGAGCCAGCGCGACGGCCATCGCTTCGGGATGCTGCTGCCACAGCCGGGTGCTGCCCTGCACGTCGGTAAACAGAAACGTGACGGTTCCCGTGGGTGCCTGCACCTCCGCAGTTCGATCCGTCACGTCGTCGAGTCTCTCAGAGTCATCGATAGTCGGGACGGCCTCCACTCCAGGCTCGGAACGTTTGAGAAATGCAGCCCACGCAACTGTAGTCGTTCGCCTATAGTTGTGTCGTGGATGTTCGATCAGTGCTCTCGGTGCCTGAGGCGGCCGGGCAGCTGGGGGTGAATCGGCAGAAGGTGTTGGCGTTCATCGCCGAGGGCCGTCTGCCTGCGACAAGGATTGGCGTGGATTGGTGGGTGAGCGTCGCGGATGTGACGCGCTTTGCGCTGGTCGAGCGCCGGCCGGGCCGACCGTTGACTGCGGCAGGGGCGTGGGAGCTCCTGCGCTCGGGTGAGCGAGAGGGTCGGGTGCATGTGCGGCGCGGCAGCACCGCACTCGATGCCTTTAGCGTCGTGCATCTCGTTCGCGGCCGAGCGACTGTCCGGCGGCTTCATGTGCTTGATCGTCTGTGCGGTGAACTTCTCGACCGGCTCGTAGCGGGGGGCGAGTCCGCGGCTCGTCGGCATGGGTTCGCGCCACACGGGGCGAAGCCGTTCTGCGACGGGTACGTCCGTAGATCGAAGGTCGAGGACATTGTCCAGCCGTTCGCGCTCGCGCCGGCGGTCGGCGAGGAGATCAACGTGTTGCTGCGCGTGGTCGACGACGACGTGTGGCCATTCGAAGATCTCGCCGCGACGGTCGGTCCGCTGGTTGCGGCGGTGGACATGCTCGGTCATCCGATCGACGATCGATCGATCGATGCTGCTCGGCCGATCGTCGAGAGGTACCTGTCGTGACCATCGAGCTCGACGAGATCGATGAGCCCGAGGTTTGGGCGCTGCTGAAGTGGATGGCCGAGCGTTCCAACGACTGGGTGCTGATCGGCGGTCTGATGGTCGCGACGTTCGACATCGAGTACGGGCACGACTGGCGCCAGACCCACGACGTCGACAGCTTGTTCGACGTTCGTCGTGCCGCTCGCGGTGCGATCCGCCGTCACGTCGATGAGCTCCGCGAGATCGGGTTCGAGTTCGTCACGGCTCGGCAGGGGCTCGGGCATCGAATGGCACGCGGGGATCTGGTGCTCGATGTGCTGTCGACGGATCACTTCCCGGCTGACCCACTCGTCAGCCTCGCTCCTCGGCTTGAGACGTTCCAGACCCCGGGCGGCGCCAGCCCGACAAAAGACCTGGTCAGAGTGCATGTTGTTTGTATGTGTGCTTACGAGTGTTAGTGGTGTCCACCGACGTCCACTTGATTCTGTGGACAGCTGTGGACAGTATTGTTTGTCATGGTCAAGGGATCCCTGCGTGCGCCGAGGAATTCGGGTGGTTCGTGGTCTTACCGGATCGATCTGCCATCGGTGAGGGGTCAAGCGCGTCGTCAGGTTCAGGTGGGTGGGTTCGTTTCGGAGGCTGATGCTCGTGTCGCGTTGGCTGACGCGCTGGTCGAGTACGGGCCTGATCGTCCGGTTCGACGTGCTCCGGACACGGTCGGCGGTTTCCTGATGGATCGGTGGCTGCGGGGTATCCGGCGTGAGATCGCTGATTCGGCGTTGTCGAACTACTCGACGATCGTTGCGAACTATGTCGTGCCGCGCATCGGCGACGTTCGTGTGTCGCGGCTATCGACGAGGCAGGTCGAACAGTTGTATGCCGGCCTGCTCGAGAACGGTGCTCGGGATGGTGGCGCGTTGTCGGCGACGACGGTTGGCCAGGTGCATCGGACGTTACGCCGCGCGTTTAACGACGCGGTTCGTTGGGGGCTGATCAACGCGAACCCGGTCACCGCCGCGAAGGTTCCGCGACCTGCGGGGCGGACCTTGACGGTGTGGACGCCGGAGCAGTCGGTCGCTTTTCTGGAACGTGTCGGTCTCCCGGCGATTCGTTTGCACGATCTACGTCACACGATGGCGACCACGGCGTTGACGGCGGGGATACATCCGAAGGTCGTCCAGGAACGGCTTGGTCACACAACGGTGGCGATGACGCTCGATACCTACAGCCATGTGACCGAAACGACCAGTCAGCGGCGGCTGAGGAGCTTCACCGGGTGATGAGTCCGCCGCAACGCCGTGATCCGGAGATCGGTAAGTCGCTCGAAGAAACACCCGAAGTCCTTCGGGCCGCAGCACGACCGTTCATGCCAAGAAAGCGAAGGCATCGCCGTGCGACCGCGGCCGACGAAGCGTTCGTGAAAGCGATCAACGAGGCCTGATCGAAGTCTCAGCTCCCTTCGCGGATGACGGCGTGGCCGGAAGCGAAGAGTGACTTGATTCGCTTGTCGGCGATGGCGGGTGCCACGCCGACGATGAGGTCGGAGCTGATCGCTCGGGC
>JAYSSK010000299.1:0-6039 GCA_043720595.1 Acidimicrobiia bacterium | reverse complement strand
TCAGATAGGCACCGCACAACCGAGAACACCGACGGTTGGCGGCTTCGCTGCTCTTCTGGCACACGGCCCTGCGCAACCCGCACAACTACATCTATCCGGTTATGTTCGGCGTCGACGTGCTCAACATGTGGGTGCTCGGTCAGCACACGCCGGATGACCGGCAGCAGCAGCTCGCCGCGCTTCGCCGGAGCCTCGATGCTCACCAAACGATCTGTTGCCGTGACCACAAGCATGGGGTCAGCGAAGCCGAGGTCCCACCGGGTATAGCGCCCGGGATACTCGTAGCTGGAAGACAGCAACACGCCCCGCGACCGATCCAGACGGTCGATCAACCCTTCGATGGCGGCGCGAGCAGTGACCGAGGTGGTGCGACAACGAACGCCGATACCGCCGCGGGTTGTGTATTCAGTGGTGCTTGTCGGGTTCATCGCAGTTCCTGGGTTCGGGACCCGGAAGGGCTCGCCGTCAACACGAACAGCCCCTCGAATCGGGTCGGCTGCTCGTGAGAAGTCGTTCGAACGACGTTCGGGTCACGGCGGCCTAAGGCCGCCACCACCACGTCAGAACGATCATGCGCACCCCGTCACCTTACCGGACCGAGGTCACGCGGTGCGCAGGACATCGAAGATGGCGTCGGTGTGCTGGGGTCGAGAAACGATGAACCCGTCGACCCACGGATGCGGATTGTTGTAGGTCAGGCGGTTTCCGTACACGTCACGAACGTCGCACCCGGCGGCTTCGGCGACGGCAGCCGGTGCGGCCGCATCCCACTCCCACAACCCGCCGGGGTTGAGATACACATGCGCCTGACCGGTGACCACAGCCAAGGTCTTCGCTCCGGCGGAACCCAGCTGGTCAACGACCCCGCCGATCCGAGCGGCAACCAGGTCGGCAACCCACGGACGACGACTTCGGCTGACCAACACCACAGGGTTCCTGTCCGAAGGGCTGGCCGCCCGGGCTCCGAGAGCGCGGTCGAAACCCGGTTCGGCTGTATTGCGGACCTCGTCGAACTCTGGCATCGACACAGCCGCGGCGCTGAGGCCGACGCCGCGTTGCCACAACGCAACATGCACGGCCCAGTCGTGGCGATGAGTGCGGTACTCACGAGTGCCGTCGAGTGGATCGATGATCCAGACACGGTCAGAGCCGAGTCGGTCTCGGTCGTCGGGAGCTTCTTCACTGAGAACGATGTCGGTTGGGCGGGCCAGGCGCAGCTCGTGGAGCAGGAAGCGGTTGGCAACGGCATCGCCTTCGTCGCCCAGGTCCCATTCGTCGTAGCGCTTGCCGAGCTTGGCGCGGGTTTCGAGGAGGAGAACACCCGCCTCGACCGCGAGCCGGGTGGCCAGCTCGACGTCGGACTCGGTATTCACTCCACCAACCTACCCAGGTGGGATGGGACCCATCGACCAGTAAGGTAAACAGAATATGACAAGTGCTGCCGACGAACTCCACGCGTTCGGCAACGCTGTGATGTTCTTCACCCGTATTCGCCTGCCGAAACGGTTGCGTTGGTCCGAACCGCTCATGCAGAAAGCAGCCGCCTGGTATCCAGCGGTTGGCTGCATCGTCGGTTTCATTGCGGCTTGCGTCGCGTGGCTGGCACAACGAGTGTTCGGTCCCGCTGTCGCCGCAGTAGCAGCGACAATCGCCACGTTGTTGGTTACCGGTGCGTTCCACGAAGACGGTCTGGCCGATACGTGTGACGCATTCTTCGGTGCTTCCAGCCCGACGCGGGTTCTCGAGATCATGAAGGATTCGCGCGTCGGCTCGTTCGGCGCCGCCGGTTTGACCATGGCCCTCGTCGCCAAGGTCCTGCTCCTCGCCAGCATCTTCGCCGGCACCGGATGGCAACGAACCGGTGGAGCCGTGATGGCGCTCGTTGTCGGCCACACGGTGTCGCGCGCTGCGTCTGTCAGCGTTCTTCGTATGCTTACATACGTACGCGCTAACGATTCGGTTGGCGCGAAGTCCAAGCCGATGGCAACGCTCATCTCGTTGCCTCGGTTTGCATTCGCCCTTGGCACTGCCGCGGTGATCGTCGGCATATTTGTTTCGCCGCGTCGCATTCCGATGCTGGTCGGCCTGACAGCGCTCACCACGGTTGGCATGGCCGTGTGGTTCAAACGCCGCATCGGCGGTTACACCGGAGACTGCCTCGGCGCGGTCCAACAAGTAACCGAGATTGTTGTTCTCGGTGTTCTTGCTGCAAAGGTGGCTTCGTGGAGCTGATGCTCGTACGCCATACCGAAGTCGGTGTCGCACCAGGAATTGTCTACGGACGCACCGACGTGCCGTTGGCCGACACGTTCGCGACCGAACGGGTAGCGGTCGCTGAACGCATCGCACGGTTCTGGCCGGACGGGCCTACTTCGATCATCGCGTCACCCGCAATTCGGGCACGCCTTCTTGCCGAGTACATAGACGATAGAACCAGGAATGCCCCGGCAGATGTGCAGCAGCGTGGCGACATCGAGTTCGACGAACGCTTGTTGGAGATCGGCTTCGGTGCGTGGGAAATGCAACGCTGGAACGACTTGGACCGAGCAGACGTTGATGCGTGGATGGCGGACTATGTGAAGGTCCGCCCGCCTCACGGTGATCTGCCGGGAGAGAATCTCAACGACCTCTGGGCCCGGGTGGGAACCGCGCTCGATGACGCCATAACCGCTGGGAGCAAGCGCACCCTTGTGGTGTGCCACGGCGCAGTCATTCGCGTTGCGTTGGCTTCGCTGCTGCACATGCCGTTGTCCAAATCGTTCTCACTCGAGATCGACAAAGGTTCGGTCAGCCGGATCGGTTTTCGAGGCACAGGTGAAAGCCGACGTCCGCTCATCCTCGGGGTGAACTACCGATGAAATCAAACTTGTGAAGCACGCATATCAACAAGGAATCACCGCCATGCGAGGCATCGAGTACTAACGCGGTTCGGTGTCTGCGCGTTTCGCGTGCACTCATCCGACAAGTGAACTCCGACACATATGGGTTCACAAACAGCTGACATGGCTGTAGTTTGAACTCCGACCAAATCGGGCCCCTCTTGAGCCCGCATCCCTGACGACTCGTTCGTCTGTCGCCGCACCGCTGCTTCATGCCGGTCGGCATCTCTTTGAGTGAGCCCACCTGGGTACTCCTCCGCCGAAGGCGACGTCTCTCTTCTGGAGCTATTCATGATCCGCGCCACAACCACCACTGTTTCATCAGCACCTCTACGTTCCTCGCGGTTCGCCGCCTTGCGTCGGTTCACCCGCGTGACCCGTCTGACCCGCACCCGGCAGGTAAGCCTGCTCGTGGTCGCCTTGCTCGCTGGCACCTCAACGCTGGCTTCAACCACGCCGTCGGCACAGGCGATGCGCCGCGTCCGGGCGCCATATCCGCGGGTTGGCACCGCACCTGGCATGGAAGCCGCCGTTCGCAGTGCGTTTCCTGCGCGGCTTCACCGCGCTGCGCTCAACGTGGCATGGTGCGAATCTCGCGGCAAGGCCAATGCGCGCAACGGCCAATACAAGGGTCACTTCCAGATGGGACGTCACGAGTGGGCCAAGTTCGGCAAGGGCGGCAATCCGTACAACGGTCACGAGAATGCTGCCGCTGCTTACCGGTACTACAAAGTTGCTGGCTGGGGCCCGTGGGAATGCCGCCCCTGACCCGTTGAGGTGCCACGGTTCGGCGAGCCGCCGGCGGCGGGAACCAGTACCCCTCCTACCAGGGAGCCGGGGGGTAGTACTTGGACATCCCGCCGACGGCGACAACGTCGTCGAGCCAGTTGCCATCGTATGGGCCCGTATCTTCTTGCATCAGGTCCCGTGGCGAACCATCCACGGTGGTCACCAATGACCATGCCTGGCGTTTCGCAGCCCAGTTGTCTGGGTCTAGTTGGTGCGCTGCTCTCCAGCATTCGACCATGGCGTCTGTGTTTCCGTTCTGGCGGAAATGATCACCCAACTCGAACGCCGCAGCCGCTTGGGCCTGTAATTCAGTCAGACCATTCTGTTGACCAGAAGGCACTTCACCGGTCTGCACCCAGTGCCTCAATGCTGCAAGGTACGCCTCGTGGCGGTCCGCGTTTGCTTTCAGTAGCTCGAAGCGGCCGAGAATCCGCGGCGGAAGCCCGTCTGGAATTGGCCGGTCTCCCCAGCCTGGCGTCACTGGCGAGTGGTGTGCAGCCAAGGCCACGGTTCCGTCCGCATTCACCCAAAGAGCCATAGGCACGTTACGGAAGTTCAACGCACCCACAGTGCTATGCGCGCAGTCAATCAGAGACAGTCCAGCGGCAGCAAGCTCTGGCGCCTTGTCGATGTACGGGTGGCATACAGCAGCGTCAACTTCGATCCCGATTGCAACAACGTCGACGTCGTTCGCCTGAAATTCCTGATGCAGTTCCTGCCACACGGGCAGGTATTCGCGGCAGCCTCACCATGGAGCCCATGCGTGCAGCACCATTCGCCGCCGACGCCCCACGAGCGAGGCAAGCGTTACTGGCTTGCCGCTTCGGTCGAGCAGTGTGACCTCAGGGAGCGGTGCGCCGGTAAGACCCGCCGCCGATTCACCGTGCTCAGGACCAACACTCACCAGGCCGCCGGAGCGGTAAGTGCCACGGCTGGTAGCTGCAGCCAATTGCTCTGTGTCGAACCGACCTTCAGCGTCGCGGGTGAGGCCTGCAAGCGAAATGCATCGGTCCCCGCTGCACCAGCCTGAATCTTCAAGGTGCCAACTGGTCCCGTCAGCCCACTCGTCTGCTGAAACAGTCGTTGCAGTAATCATGCACGGAGCTTGGCTCAGTTGAGCGAAGCGGACCAACTCGGCGCTTTGACCCAACCGAAGCAAGGGTTCGTCGGCCGGGTACTTCAGAGGTTCCGCTTGATCGCCGATAGGGCGGTGTGGACACCTCTGTTGATGACATCGCGCTCAAAGCTGAACCAGCTGCCGGCGACGACACGGGTTCGCTGGCCAACGCCGTCCGGGCTTTGGCTTCTGCGTCGAAGGCGCAGTCCGACGCGATGCTCTCGCTTGCACGGTCAACAGCCGAGTCTGTGCGGCTCGCGGCAGGAAGCTACGTGTTCCAGCTGCGGGACCGCTTCGACGAGATGCTCCCGGCCACCCAGGTGGGTGCATCGGAGTCCTCGTGGGAGGTGGCCGAGTTTCCGGATGCGTTCGCGCAGCTGGTGTTTCATCCTGGCGACGAGGCGACAGCCAACCTCCGGGTGGCGCTCAGCCAGAGCAACGTCCGCCGAATTGTGACGGTTCGCTGGACAGACCTCCCCGAGGGCTGCTCCGCAGCAGGGATCGAGGTCGCTGCCGCCTCGTTGCACCGCGACACCGACGGCAAGATTCATCTCGACAACGACGTGTCACTGTTCGTTGATGCACCGCTCATTGTGGCAGTCGGTGAACTCGACCCTGGCCTGTTCGTTCGCACGGCCGTGCTCACTATCGAGGTAACCGATCACCGGCCAGAAGGTGCCGTGGCGCGTGTGGATGTGGAGATCACCCTGGCGGCCGTGGTGGTTCCAGACGAGGACGGCATCGGCTTAGACGGGGCACGTATCGAGTGCATCGTGCGGCCCGAGCGGCGGACCTACTTCTTGGACAAGGTCGAGCGGCTGCCTCTGCAGCTACCCGACCTGCGCTGAAGCGCTACTGCTTGAGCAGCTAATGCTTGAGCAGCTACTTCTTGAGGTCGAGTGACCGCAGCTCTTGGATGCGTTCGGACAGGTACTGAAACGCGGTCTTCTCGGGCGAGAGCTGCACGTTGTCGGCAGGGTGCAAGAAGATCGGCGTGCTCATGCGGGACCGCAACCGACCATCGCCGATGGGGTTCACCACCCTGTGAGTGGTAGACGGGTAGTGGCCCTCGGTAGCGAGTTGCAGCATGTCGCCCGCGTTGACAGCCAAGGTGCCGGGGTCGGCGGCCACGTCGTGCCAATTGCCGTCGAGGTCTTTGACCTGTAACCCGGGTTCAGGTGAGCCAGGAAGCACCGTGATGAGGTTGATATCTTCGTGAGCAGCAGCGCGCACGGCACCAGGGTCTTCGTCACC
>JAYSSK010000298.1:0-2452 GCA_043720595.1 Acidimicrobiia bacterium | reverse complement strand
GGCCAGCAGCGCCTCGTCGATCCCCTCGCCGCCGAGCACCATTGCCGTGGTCCCCGGTGTGACCAATGCAGCAGCCGCCATGGCCGAGGTGCAGATGTCGGCAGCCGGAACATGGATCCCGACCGAGGCCAACTTCTGTACGTAGGCGTCAGCAGTAAGTGACGAGTTGTTCGAAACGAAAAGCACTCGGTTGCCGGCATCGCGAAGCCGGCCAACCGCCTTCACAGACCCCGCAATGGCGGTCTTGCCCCGCCACACCACGCCATCGAGGTCCAACATCCACACAGCGTTACGCACTTCGATCACCCAACCAGGCTGTCACAGCTCGACAGCGGCGCAAACGGGTTGGCGCACCCCTCCGGCCGATCTGACAGGCTGTAAGGGTGCCACGTTTGCTGCCGTTCCCAGCCCTTCGCTATCAGCGCGTCCCAGACCTCACTGCCTTGGTGGCACCCCCGTACGACGTGATCAGCGCAGACGGCCGCCAAGAGCTCGAAGACAGGCACCCGGCCAACGCCGTGCGACTCGATTTCCCACGTGACGAAGGCCAGGGCGACCCATACGAACGCGCCGCTATCCGGCTATCCGGATGGCTCGGCGGCGGAGTGCTCCAACAGGACGCAACCCCCACGCTGTCCATCTATCGAATGACTGCGACCGATATCGCGGGCCGGGTCACCGTGACCACCGGCATCGTGGGTGCGCTGGTGTTGGAAGAGCCAGGAACTGGCGACATCCTCCCCCACGAACAGACGACAACCAAGGACAAAGCCGACCGGTTGTCGCTCATCCGCGCTACCCGCATCAACACATCGCCCATCTGGGGTCTGTCGATGGCCGAGGGCGTCAACCAGACCTACCAACCCACCGGGGACCCGCATCACCGTGCGGTCGACGACGAAGGTGTGGTGCACGAGCTGTGGATCATCAACGAACCTGCCCGTATCGCCGAGATCTGCGATCGCATCGCTACCGCGCCGATCGTTGTGGCTGACGGGCACCACCGTTTCGAAACGGCCTTGACGTACCAACACGAGCGGCCGGCCGACGACCAGGGAGCGGCGGCCATCCTCACGTACATCGTCGAACTGGCACCCGACCAACTCGAGGTGCGAGGCATTCACCGCATCGTCAATACGCTGTCGTGCGGGCTGATCGATGCCCTCACCCCGTTCTTCGACCTCGCGCCGGCCGACGCAGCCGATTTCACGCCTGCACACGCCCACCAGCTCCCTGCGATGGGCGCACTCATGGTGCTCACCTCCGAGGGTGCTTGGTACGCGAAACCGAAGGACGGTTCCATCCCTGCCATCCCTGCCGAGCTCACGCTCGATTCAGAACGCGTTCGTTTCGCACTCGAATCGCACGATCCGACCTTGACGTATCACCACGACGCAGCAACGCTTGCCCGAGCAGTCGGCGACGGCGCCGCCGGGGCAATCTTGTTGCGACCCGCGACCGTCGCCCAGATCCGCCATGTGGCGGAAACCCGCACGCGGATGCCGGCCAAAACCACCTTTTTCTGGCCAAAACCCAGGTCAGGCATGCTCTACCGCCCACTGGATGTCTAAACAGGGACCGGTCAGCCGAGGTTGGCGAGGCGTTCGGCCACGTTCACGTAGTCGCGGTCCACGTTCATGATCCGCTGGAAGCGATCACGGGCCCGGGACATGTCGCCGGCACGCTCATATAGGTCAGCCAGGGTGTACCACATACGCAAGTGGTGGTCCTTCGGCCGTTTGGCGTCGATACTGCCGCGCTCCATCAACGAGATGCCCTCGAGCAGTTTCCCCTGATCTGCCAACGCGCCAGCCATCACGATTCGGCCTTCAGCCACGAGATGCGCCGCAGGCGAAGAAGCTGACAGCTCTTCCCACAACGTTGCGACGTCCTTGAAGTGCTTTAAGGCACGATGCGCGTCAGCGAGGACCGGGTGCTGCTCGACCGAACCAGTGAGGTCGGTGAAGGCGGAAAGGTGCTTGACCGCCTCGGCCCACTTTCCTTCGCGATAACAAGCCAAGCCGTAGAGCTCTCGGACAGCCGCCGAATCGGGAGCGTCTTCGATCAGCGGACGAAGGACCCGAAGCGCGTCCCCGAACCGCTCGCGTTCGAATGCCTTGGCTGCCTCAAGTAAAGCTTGGGCGACACGGCCACCACGTCGCGACCCGAGCATTGTCTGGAGATCATCGGAAACTTCGTCTGGCAGTTTGCGTGCACGCTGACGCTTCACTGGCTCGGCAGCTTCGAGCGCCTCGACAGGGGCAGTGCGGAACGGCCGATCAGCAGTGGTCTCTGGCTCAGCCGACAGGTCGACTTCGAACCCGGCCGATTCCGACAGGCCCACCCGTTTGCGGAGATGCGGTTGTTGATCCGGCGGGCGGATACCGCGGGGCTTACGTGGTGGGCGTGGAGGCCGTGGGCCGCCGAAGTCATTGAAGGCTTGCGACCGGTC
>JAYSSK010000297.1:0-17699 GCA_043720595.1 Acidimicrobiia bacterium | reverse complement strand
TCGTTGAGTGGTGCGTTCATGGCGTCTCCTCGCCCCTGGCGTGTTACAACCGCTGGAGACGTCATTATGTCATGACAATTCAACTGCGCACAGGGCTGGCGAAAAGGCGGACCGCAGATGAGCCCCGATCAAGGTTCCCGTCGCTTACCCCGATCACGCCCTATTGACCAGACAACCGGACAATGCCGATCATTTGTCCGGTAGTCTCCGATTTATGGACAAGGACCTGCGCATAGAGATAGATCGCGCCAGCCCGCTGCCCCTTTACCACCAGCTCAGCGAACAGCTGAAAGCGGCTGTAGAAACCGGCGTACTCCCCAAGGGAAGTTTTCTCACGAACGAGATTGAGCTGGCCGAGCACTGGCACATCTCGCGACCTACCGTGCGCCGCGCCATCCAGGACCTCGTCGATGCGGGCTTGCTGGTTCGGCGACGTGGCGTTGGCACACAGGTTGTCAACGACGAAGTTCGGCGGCCGGTTCGGCTGTCGAGTTTGTGGGACGACCTGATGGATCAGGGTCGCGCGCCGTCGACCGCCGTTCTGGCGATTCGCACGACCAAAGCAAAGGGCACGGTCGCTTCGGCTTTAGGGCTGGATGAAGGAACACCGGTTATCTATCTCGAGCGCTGTCGCGTGTCTGGTGGAAGGCCGCTCGCGATTCTGCGCAATTGGCTCACCCTCGTGGCAGCTGAACATCTCACCGCCGAGTCGCTGTCGCAGCGAGGTCTGTACGAACTGCTGCGCCAGGTTGGCGTTCGCCCGCATTCGGCAACGCAGCGCATCGGCGCCACAGCGGCCAACGCCAACAACGCACGTCTTCTTGAACTACCGGTTGGATCACCGCTACTCACCATGCGGCGCGTGATGCGAGACGACCGGGGCAACGTGGTTGAACTCGGCGAACATGTCTACGACGCCCAGCACTACGCAGTTGAGATGACGGTAATGGAAGCCCAATAGCAAGCTCCGCAAGTTGATTCCGAGCCTGGCGTCAGCAAGCAACCGGGTGTTTGGGCTAGCAATCAGACTGGAGTCTCTGGGCAAGCAGCGCGTCTTCAGCGCGACCGGTGAACGCCAACGCCGCCACATCGCCGATCACTATCACCGCGGGTGCGCCAATGTCGATCTGAGCCAACTCGGCCAAGGTGGCGCGAACGGTTCTCTGGCTCTCCCATGTGGCCCGTTCGATGACCGCAACAGGCGTCGAGGCGGACCGTCCTCCAGCCAGCAGCGCTTCGGCAATCCGGGCCCGGTGCTCGACGCCCATCAACACCACGATGGTTCCGCCCAGCCGGGCCAATGCCGCCCAGTCGGTGTCGTCGTGCCCTTCGCGATGTCCAGTCACCACCGTTACCGATGCTGCGAGGCCCCGGTGAGTGACTGGTATTCCAGCTGCAGCGGTGCCAGCGATCGCAGAACTCAGGCCGGGTACAACCTCGTAGTCGACCGCAGCCTCGTGCAACGCTGCTGCTTCCTCGCCACCGCGCCCGAACACGAACGGATCGCCACCCTTGAGGCGCACAATGGTTCGTTGAAGGCCAGACCCTGATCCGAGGGTGACCAAAAGCGAATTGATCTGCGTCTGAGTAGCTGACCAGCCGGGTCGCTTCCCAACGTCGATCCGCTCGGCCGACGGCGAAACCAACTCAAAAACGCGAGGATCGATCAAGCGATCGTGGACCACCACGTCAGCAGACGCAAGCAACCTGGCGGCCTTGACCGTCAGCAGGTCCGGATCACCAGGGCCTGCTCCTACCAGATGGACGGTCATCAGGCCTCGCCTTCCACTTCCTCGACCGCAGCATTTCCACTGATGGCAGCCACACCAACCCGGTGGCAGAAATCGCCGAAACCCTCACCGGGATGTGCCTCGACGCGATAACGGTCGAGGAATGGGCCTAGCACCTTTGGCAATTCGGCGAGCTTCACTCCAGACGCGACACGCGTATTGAGGCGGGTCCCGGCGATGGAGCCACCGAGGTGGATGTCGTACCCGGACTTGGTCTTGCCAACAATCCCAAGCTCGGCCGTATAGGGGCGAGCGCAACCGTTGGGGCAACCGGTCATTCGTATGTGTACAGGCAACGCAGATAGTCCAGCCGCGTCAAGCGCACCCTGCACTTCGTTGATTGTTTTCGGCAGCACGCGCTCGGATTCGGCAAGTGCCTGCCCACAGGTCGGCAGCGCTGGGCAGGCAATCCCATGGCGCCGAAGGGCGGTGAGGTCGTCGTGGAGGGTAATTCCGTGCTCTCTCAACACCTCAACGATCGCATTGCGGTCGGCTTGCTCGATGCCAGTAAGGATCATGTCCTGGCGAGCCGTGAGGTTGACCCCAAGTGAATACCGCTCGATCACGCTTCTCAACCCAGAACGAACCTTCGCATCGGCGGTGTCTTTCACCCGGCCAGAGTCGAGATGAACGCCCAAAGCCCACTTCGCGTTCGCCTGTTCGTGCCAACCGAGGTGGTCGTCTGCCTCGATCCAAGGTGCCACCTCGATAGGGTCGATCAGACGGTGACCAAGGCGCCCCTCGACCTCTGCCCGGAACCACTCGAGGCCTCGGTCGTCGATGAGATACTTGAGGCGCGCTCGTTTGCGGTCCTCTCGGTTTCCATGATCGCGGAAGGCAGTCATGACAGCTTCGATGAGGTCGCCGAGCTGTTGCCCATCAGCATCTTCCCCAACCCAACCGATCGGCGAAGCTAAGCGCGGATATGTGTCTTCCCGGTTGTGCGCCCGGCCCATACCGCCACCCACACACACGACGAAGCCCGCACCATGCTCCGGGTGGCGAGCTGGAATGACGCCAACATCGTTGGCGTACACATCGATGCAATTGTCGCCAGGCCAAGCAATGCCGATCTTGAACTTCCGAGGGAGGTACGTGTTGCCGTACAGGTCTTCGTGGTCAGCAGCCGGCGTGGTTTGAGGCTTCGGTTCAGAAGCACTGACCGCATGTTCGCCATCCATCCAAACGTCGTAATAAGCGCGCGTTTGGGGGCGGAACCGGCGAGCGAGTTTGGCGGCCAGGGCACTCAGTACTTCTTGCCGGCGGTCGCCCATGGGAGCAGGGCAGCACTGCACGTTGCGATTCACGTCGCCGCACGCGGCCAGCGTGGTGAGCAGGTGCGCATTGAGGGTCTGGATGAGTGGGGCTAAGCCTTCCTTGCGAACAAAGTGCCACTGGATTCCCTGCCGCGTGGTGACCCGCAAGCTGGAGTCGCCCAGCTTGTCGGCGAGGTCATCCATAGCCATCCACTGATCGGCGGTGAGCACGCCGCCTGGGATAGACGCCCGAATCATGAAGATGTGATCCTTCGCTGCGGCCGCACCTTCACCAGCTGCAGCTTTGAGCGCCTTTCGCTGGTCACGATCGTCCTGGGCATAGATGCCATGGAACTTGAGCAACACCTCGCTGTCGTGGCCGACCCCGCCCGTCGACGGGTCGGCGATGTCCTCGCGGAGCGACCCGCGCAGCAGGTTGCTTTCTGCCTTGACCGTTTCCGGAGCCGACAGGTTCTCGAAGCGGGTCACGCTTGGGACCTGGAGAGGTTGTTGTGGAGGGACGTGCGCCTCAGGACCGCTGCTCATGCCGACCAGTGTACTCAATCCCGACAATCTCTATCGAGAAATAGGAATTAGCTGCGCTTCTCGGAGGATCACTAGGCTGGGAACCGCCGGATCTACGGAACTCGTGCGATCATGGACACGTGCGATTGTCAGCCCGAGCCGACTACGCCGTGCGCGCCTGCATCGAGCTCGCCCGTCGACCAGAGCGGCAACTCTCCGCCGAGGCCGTCGCGATGCATGCAGATCTCCCAGCCAAGTTTCTCGAGGCGATTTTGGTCGAACTACGCCGAGCTGACCTGATTCGAACTCAGCGCGGCCCGAAGGGTGGGTGCATGCTCGCCCGATCCCCCGCTGAAATCACCGTCGCTCAAATCGTCGAAGCGATCGACGGTCCCATCGGCACCGTTCGGGGAGAAGCACCCGACGATCTCCATTATCCAGAGTCTGCTGCGGCCTTGCAGCAGGTCTGGATTGGTTTGGCAGAAGATGTCCGCAAACGACTCGGCACCGTGACGCTTGCCGATCTCGCCTAAACGGAACGACGTGAGAACGTCACCACGATGACGCACCTGTACCCAGTGATGCTGGACCTCACCGGTCGCCGCGTCCTCGTGGTCGGCGGCGGCACCATCGCGTTTCGCAAGACCGAAGCCCTCCTGGAAGCTGGTGCGGTGATCACCACAATCTCGCCCGAGTTCAACACCGATTGGGACGTCGTGGCAAACCAGGTCACACGCGTCACGCGCACGTACCAACGAGACGATGTTGTTGGGTTCTGGCTCGTCATCACAGCCACCACCGATCCCGTCGCTCAGCAACAGGTCTACGACGATGGCCAACGCCATGGGATCTGGGTCAATGCAGCTGACGACCCAGATCGATGCGCGTTCATCCTCCCTGCCGTCCACCGCGATGGACCAGTTATCGTCAGCGTCTCAACCAGCGGGTCGGCACCAGCCCTGGCTGCCTGGCTGCGCGATCGAGTCGCGCAGGCTCTACCCAGTCGAGTCGGGCTGGTCGCTGAGCAGCTGAGAAGTGAACGCGACGCTGTTCACGCCGCGGGGCAATCGACGGAGGGTATGAACTGGTTGTCGCGGATCGAAGCCCTGATCGGCGACGGAGCCGTCCCAGCGCCCCGCCCAAACAACAGCGAGCCCGGCGAACGTCAATAGCTTGTTGTCAGCTGTTGACGGCGCATAGACAGCCCGGGTTTGGCTCAATAATGGAGCATTTCGGCCCAAGGCACGTCGGACTCGACCGGGTCAAGGTGTACCTGAGCCCAGTTCACCGTCGTCTCGGTTGGCGTTCCGCCGACGAGCAATTCAAAGTTCGACTGATCGGTGGTGGACTGGTCCTGCGCGAGCAGTTGCAGAAATGCCTCGGCGGCTTCGTGCGGCTCGAGCATGCGTGGTTGCCACCGACCGAACACTTTGTCGTTCTCGGCGTACTCGTCGGTCATGCCGGTGCGGATGAACGGGAACAACACGCTGGATGCCGAAATGGCTGCCCCGGCCTTGCCTAGGTTGACCGCCAGCACCTTTGGCAGGAATAGCACGGCATAGTTGGCCACTGCATAGCCCGGCACACTCACCCCAGGATCGATAGCCTGGCGAGACGACACGTAGATCAACCGAAGCGGCGTGCCCGCGTGCACAGCCTCGCCGGCCCACAGGTGGGTCATGGCGAGGAATCCGTCGATCTTCGTATCGAGCACCTGGCGTGACTCTTCGAGATTGTCCATGAAGTGTTGGCGAACGCGGGCACGACGCACGCCTGAAGGTTCGTCCGACACGGTTTTCGGTGGACGACCGAACGAGTAACCCTTTTCGGTCAGACCCGAGTTACAAATGACCAGGTCCGGGGGTAACCCACCCATCTGTTCAATCACATAGGACCGCGACGCCCACAGGTCGCCCATGTTGGTGACGTCGGCCTGGCACGGAAACGCCTCGACACCCTCGGCTCGCAACGCGTTGACGAGATCGAACCCGTCTGAGTAGCTGCGATGAAAATGGACCCCGACGCTGGCTGCGCCGTTGAGCCCGGCGGCGAGCGCGAACGCTTGGCCGATACCGCCGTCTTTGCCAGCGCCAGTGATGAACACCCGCTTGCCCTCTACGCCAGAGCGGAGGTTTTGGAATCGAAAACGATCCGAAGGTGCGCTGAAGGCCATGGTGTCTCCCTTGTCTGCTCACCGGTTGACCCACCTGTGTGGTGTGGCCCCGGTTGGCGTTCGGGTCTAGCAGCACACCGGTTCGCAGAACGAGTCCGACGCCCGGCCGCACCCGTGCGCCGTTGTGTGATGCATGTCACAAGCGATCTGGGCATGATCGGTCTAGGCATTGTCGTGTGATGTCGATAGTTTTGGACGTCCGTTTCTGAAGAAAGGCCGTGATACCGCCGGTGAACACCATCGTGTCCTCAACAAGCCCCTCAAGCAGTTCCAGCGTGAACAACAACGATGTCGATGTGAACAACACCGACATCTACGACAGACGGGAATCAGCCGTTCGGTCGTACTGCCGGTCCTTTCCGGTTGTGTTCACGACGGCCGAGGGCTCATATCTCGTCGATGGACACGAAAATCGGTATCTCGACTTCTTTGCTGGTGCTGGTGCCCTGAACTACGGGCACAGCAACCCCCGGATGAAGCAAGCCCTCCTGGATTACATCCAGTCCGATGGGCTCGTTCATGGCCTCGACCTGCACACCGCAGCCAAGTCGGCCTTCCTGCACGCGCTCGAAACGCTTGTGTTCGAGCCTCGCAACCTCGACTATCGGGTTCAGTTCACCGGGCCTACCGGAGCGAACGCCGTTGAAGCTGCCCTGAAGGTTGCCCGCAACGCAACCGGCCGCAACACCGTGTACTCCTTCATGGGCGGCTACCACGGCCATTCCCTTGGTGGCCTAGCCGCTACCGCAAATCGAGAACACCGCGCCGCCGCAGGCGTTGCACTCCACGACGTTGTGTTCCTCCCCTTCCCATTCGGGCAAATGGCGAACATCGACACCATCGCCTACCTGCGGGCATTGCTCACGGACACCCATTCAGGCGCCGAGGTTCCAGCTGCGATCATCCTCGAGACGATTCAGGCGGAGGGCGGAATCTGCATCGCCCCTGACCAGTGGCTGCGCGACCTGCGTGCTGTGTGCGACGAGTTTGGGATCATCCTCATCGTCGACGACATCCAAACGGGGTGCGGCCGTACTGGCACGTTCTTCAGTTTCGAACGCTCGGGTATCGTCCCCGACATCGTCACGTTGTCGAAGTCTCTCAGCGGTTATGGCCTACCCATGAGCGCGGTGTTGCTGCGCCCCGAGCTTGATGTTTGGAAGCCAGCTGAACACACCGGGACGTTCCGCGGCAACCAGCTTGCGTTCGTCACAGCAACCGAAGCCATCAAGCTGTTCCACGACGAACACTTCGAAACCCGCACCGCTGCTCTCAGCGAACAGACACACCAGGGCCTCACCGAGATGGTGTGTGCACTCGATGACCGCATCGATATTCGGGGCGTCGGTCTCATGTGGGGAATCGACTTCACACGAATCGATCCGACCGGGGCATTCGCGAAGACAGTGTCGCAGCAATGCTTCGCGGATCACCTGATCATCGAACGAGTTGGCCGCAACGACACCGTGTTGAAGTTGCTTCCGCCGCTGACAATCTCGCCCGAAGATCTCGATGACGGCATCATGCGCATCGCCGGAGCGGTCAAGCGCTGCCTCGATGCGATCGATGCGCCACCGCAACCGTAAAGGCTCTATCGATTTAACCGGGCAAGGCCGTTCGGCCCGTTGCTCCCGTCCAGTCCAGGCCCGGTTGGGCCCGGTTGGGCCCGGTTGGACCCGGTTGGGGCCGGCTAGGCCGCCAACGTGCGGCCCACCAAGTGAGCCAATTCTGACCTTCGGTGCATACCTAGCTTCCGAAAGACTGACTGAACGTGGCTTTCGACCGTCTTCACCGAAACAAAGAGTTCGGCCGCGGCTTCTCGGTTGGAACGTCCCCCGCCGATGAGCAAGGCGACTCGACGCTCGGCGGGCGTGAGGCCCACCTGCCAATCGTCGGTCGACTGCGTTTGGGGACGCCCCGCCGGCAGGCGTCCCTGTAACGCGAAAAGCGAGCCGTCCGTCGGCGGCGCGCTCATCACGTTCAGGGCACCTGCGCTGTGAATCGTTGATACTTCTTGACGCATCAGGCGTGACCATTGGGGCTGCCCGGATCGCTCGAACAGCACAGCTGCCGAGTCAAGCCATGCTGCCGCTGCGCCGTCTTTACCGACCAACGCCCACGCCCGGCCGATCAGTTGTGCCGAGCGTGCTCGTTCCAGCAGATCACCTCCAGTGTCTGCAGCAAGGACTTCGAGCCGGGAAATCATGGTGACAACCCGATCAGTAGCGTCTCGGACCGAAGAAGCGGCGCGCTGCACACTTACCTGCCCACCAATCGAACCCGGTTCTTCAGCCGCGAAGCGAAGTTCGTGTACCGCTATCGCGGCGGCTGCTCGAGCAGCCACCAACGCGTCGGCCGGATCGGTCCCCGAGCAGAGATCGATTCGGTTGCACAATGCAATGGCAGCGCTTCGATCACCGAGAACAAGGTGCACATCGACCAGCACAGACGCCAGCAGCCGTTCAATGTGGGAAGACTGGCTGATTTGCGGGTCTTCCAGCACGATCTCGACCAAGGCCCGAGCTCGTTCAACCCGCATCGGATACGACAACATCGAAACCGCCAGCTGGCGAGTGTGGAACGCGATGTCGGCGATGTGCTGTTCGGGTTGATGGGTCAGCAATTGCGTAGTGGCTACAGCCATGAGCTGGGTCCTCTTTTCTTGTTCCGTCACAAATACAGGCGTAACAATCGGTGTTACAGCTGTTCGGTCCGTCAAATGCGCTGCCGAGCGGAGCACCTGTCCCCGCTTGGCCTGTCGCTGCGGTGTCTGACCCGTCCGCCTTACACTTCGTTTGTGGTTCTTCAACAACAGGCGCGTCACGCCTGGTACGCCGACGGCGAACTGTGGTTCGTCCGATCCGCTGCGGACGGAAAGTCTGCACGGTTTCGAACGGTCGCCGGATTCGAGCTTGTCAGCAAGCTCCTCGAAAGCGCTGGCCAAGAACAGCCGGTTCTCGTGCTGCTCGGAGCACAGGAGCAGAACCGCTCAATTGACACTGCGGATCGCCAAACGCTCCTCGACTTTCGTCGGCGCTTGGCCGACATCGACAACGACATCGACGAAGCCGCTCGTTACAACGACCCACATCGCGCAGACAAGCTGAGCGACGAACGCGAGGCACTGCTCGCTGCACTTCGCTCCATGCTGGACCGTCACGGCCGCCAGCGCGGCGTTGGAGGCGACAGCGAACGGGCTCGGGTCCGTGCTACCCGTGCCATTCGGGCCTGCATTGGGCGAATAGCACCGGAACTTCCGTTGCTCGCTGAGCATCTCACCATTCACGTTCGGACGGGCGGGTACTGCTCGTACACAGGAGAGCGTTCCAGCTGGGAGCTCAGCCAGTCTGAGTCAGTTGCACTTGGCGTTGCGCAGGAGCAGATCGAGCCGTTGTCCGCAGCAACGCCAGCCGATACGACTGTTGTCCCAGCACGTTTGAGTCCTGTCGAACCTGCATCGGTTCCGTTCACGCGTCTTGCGCCACGCCAGCTCGACGAGCACGAGACGGTGGCGTGGTTCGGCGCAGACCGCTGCCTGGCGGCTCTTGGAGACCTGAGCCAGTCCGTCAGGCCGATTCTCCTCGTCAGCGGAGGACCGGGTTCGGGAAAGTCACGGTTTCTGCGAGAACTGCAACGGCGCCAGGCCGACAGCGGCGTACTCATCATGTACGGCAGCAACGACGACCGCTTCAGCGTTCCGTTTCAGCCCTTCGAGCGGGCTTTCAGTGAATTGGTCGAACGACACGGAAACCCTGCTGTCTTAGGTCCACAGGGCAGACAACTGGCCTCGCTGCTCCCACACCTGTTCCATGAGGGATCGACAGCAGACATAGGGTCGGTCCGGCCCGACCATTTGAGAACGATTGACGCCGTTGTGGGCTGGTTCGCGACCACCCCAACAAGTCAGCCAGTTGCACTCGTGATTGAGGACCTGCACCACGCCACCGAGGACACCGTCAACCTCCTCATGGCCATCATCCAACGAACCAGAGTTGGGCTGTTTCTCAGCTACGACCCCCACAGCGTTCCGCTTTCCCACCCGTCGCATCGGCTGATGGCTGAACTCGTTACCGGGCATGCGCATGTCCAAGCCATCGAAATGAGCCCGCTCACTGCCGCAGATCTTGCCGAGGCGATCGAGGCTCTCCTTCCCCCGTCTGTTGGACCACGATCCGCCATAGCCGGGTGGGTGATGGCACGAGCCGAAGGCAACGCACTGTTGTCCCTAGAACTCATTCGCAGCTTGCGATCCGTGCCTGCAATGGACATCTCTCGGCTCATCCGCCAACGAGACCCACGACTTGATGTCATCCAATCAGTGGCCGGAGCCGAGCGCACCCGCCTGAAACAGATCGTCAGAGGGCGCCTTACTTCCGACCTTGGAGCCGAGACGATTCGAGTCCTGCAACGTGCAGCGGTCCTCGGCCAAGAGTTCGACCCCGAGACTTTGGCTGCACTGACGCAGCGCGAATTTACGGACCTGTACGCCGACCTCACCGCAGCGAGCGATCGAGGGATCGTTGCGGTGTCTCGGCGAGTACCTCTGCGGTTCCGATTTACCAACGGCATCGTGCGAGACGTCTTGTACGAAGACCTCTCGGAACTGGACCGAATTGTGCTGCACACCAGAGCTGGGGAGCACCTATCCAACAGTCTTGCGCAGACCGAACCAGACCGCTCGGCTCACCTCGCTTACCATTTCAGCCACGCTGCAGGCTCTGGACGAGCTGCAGATGCAGTGCGCTACGCAGAGCGCGCCGGTGACGACGCATATTCTCGGCGCGGGTTCGGCGACGCCGCAGGGTGGTACGCAAACGTCGAGTCGTTGCTGAACCAGCACGGCCTGACGAGCACATCGGAGGTTGACCCCGTACATCTCGCGATTCGGAGGGGATGCGCCGAAACTCGCGCCGGGCTTGCAGAGGGTCGGGCAACGTTGCTACGCGCTGCCCAGATGGCATTGACCGCAGGCCGCATGCAAGATCTCCGGCAAGCAGCGCTCGAAGCCAATCGCGGCTTATTTTCTCAGGCGCTCAAGGCCGACGATCAGTGGATTTCGATCATCAGCCAAGCGCTCGAATCAACCGAGGACCCAGACACGACCGCAGAACTGCAGGCGATTCTGGCATCGGAAATGTTGTGGTCCGAGCATGCTGACAACAGATTCGCACTCAGCGATGCTGCCCTCGCCACGGCGCGGGAACACGGCAGCGCCCAGACGTTGGCGCGTGTGTTGTTCCGCCGAGGCCACACCGTGGCTTCAGCAGCCAATTGGACACACCGTCTGGAGGAAGCAGACGAACAACTCGAAGCTGCCACGGAAACCGAGGACGAATTGCTGATCTTGCAGGCCATGCAGTCGTGCGCTTCAGCCTTGCTCGCTGCTGGCGACGCACCAGCGTCTTTGGCCTTCGGCGAGGAAATGCTCCGTCGCGCGGACAGGCTCGGTTTACCGGTGTGGAAGTTCATGGCCTTCATTGGAAAGGCGGGTCTGCTCGTTCACGAAGGGCTGCTTGACGAAGCTTCCCGAGCAGTTGGCTCGATGTTCTCACTCGGCGTCCAAGCTGGCTACCAAGAAGATGCCATGTCGTTCGCTGCAGATCTCTCTGTCACCATCGCCCGGTGGCGCGACGATCTGTCAGCCATGGTCCAGCCGATGCTCGCCATCGCGGCCGACCCTGTGCAGTGCGCCCAGGTGGGTTTTCTCGTCGGACCACGCTTGTTCGATGCTGGAGAAACAGCGGCAGCGCAGCAGGTTCTCGATGCCGTCGTGGAACGTGGGGTTCATACACTTGCGCCGAACTTCCTAGAGTTCTCTGCCCTCACCAACCTCGCCTACCTGAGCGCACGCCTGCACGATCCGCGCATCGCTTCAGACTTGATGACCCGGCTAGCCGGACTCGAAGTCAGCTTTCCGTGTACAACAACAACAGGCCCGTGCGGGTTGCACAGCACAGCGATGCTTCACTCGCTTCTCGGCAACACCGCAACAGCCGCAGAGATGTTCCGGCGTGCAATCGACCTTCACCACCAGCAAGGTGCGCCTTTGCTCGCACTTGAAAGCACCTTCGAGTTGGGGTTGATTCTTCACGGCAACGGCGCATACGACGAGGCCAAAACACACTTCTCTGCAGTTGCATTGCAGGCCGAACGTCTCGGGGCGCGCTTCCTATCTCGGCGCGCACACGAGACTGCTTCCCAATGAGATAGAAAGACCACGAACAACAAACCACAAACCACGAATGCACACAGACGGGACACGTGCGATGACGGCACAGCACATATCCAGCCCTCCTTCTACAAGGTTGCCAACTGATGACACGGATGGCTTAACAGCGTGAAGGCAATCGACGAGGTTGCCCAGGTTGCCAAACGAGCAGTACGGGCTGTTCAGCAGGCCACTTCAGATCGGAAACGGCCGAGCGGCACAACGTCTGATACTGGTGTGGGCGATGTAGTCAGCGCCATCACCCCGTTTCAAATCGACAAAGTTGCGTTGGTCAGAGAAGGCACATTGCGCAATCACGCAATTACCTATTCCTACTATTGCGTCGGCGAACGGATCGCCACCCAGATCGGAGTTGACAACGTCAATTGGTGCAGCTTTGCTGCCTGGGCTTCACGAACAGTTGGACACGTCTTGAACGAAGACGAACTGCCAGGCCGCTTAGCCTCATTGGTGACCCGGGTTCCAAACGCTGTCAAGCGCCCGATCCTGAGCTGCGTGTCCATCGCTCGATACGCGGCATTCAAACGACATCGCGCAGCGTTGATCCACGGAAATACCGCCGTGTTCAGCGACGTCGCGCAACGATTCGTCGAACTCATCCCGTTTCTGCATCCAAACGTTGACGAACCTCGGTTCGAAGCGTGGCTGGCAGGGTTTCGAGCACCGAACAACAGGCCAGACCTGGAAAGCCAGCTTCCATCTCTACGTGACGGCTTTCGGTTGTATCGCCGCGCAGCACGGCCGACGACGGATCCCGACGAGCAGCGAACGCGTGCCGAAATGCTGTTCGTTGCTGCCGCCCATGTCGGCGCGTACGAGCAGATGTTGCTGCAACCTTCAATCGAATCCGCTCTGCTCCTCCGTCAAGGTACAGGTTCGAGTGCGCGTGGTCCCCGCCGAATCATTGCTCATGTCCTCACCGACCTGATGATCGTGAATACTCCGGTAGGACCCGTCCGAATTGGAACACCCGTTCAGCACAATCCGTGGTCTACGAAGGCTAATCCCGTAGTAGATCGCCACAATCCGACCACGCTTCATGCTCAGTCCTTGTTCGAACGCTATCCAATTCCACCAAGCGGTCGGGTGGAGAACTGGGCCGATTATGAACAGCGGATGGGGTGGATCGTTGAATTTTTTCGATGGTTCAGTGCGCACCCGAATTTCGCCAACAACCCGTTCGACCTGGCTGACCGCAAAACAAGAAAGACCATGGACCGTGTCATCGCCGACGCTGTCGCACGATTTGGCGCACCCGAAGACTTGGCCGCTGTCTCTGCACTTGACCTTTCCCACGCACGGTCCATGACGCACTACGTAAACGGCCTGTCGTCAGGGCTGGTGCCGTTGCCGATCGTTTCCGAAGCTGACCTCGACACCGCCCGGACCAAGACAGACCCGCCCGTCGACGAACTCATCCAGGCCATAAGCGCACAGACCAACGCAGTGCTTCCAGATGAGCTCACGAAAGAGGTCATGCGGCTGGTGCACAGCGCACCGCAAAGCGCGTCCGCTATTCACACTCGGGTGCATTCCTTCCTCGCTGACGGAGTGCATCCGCCGGACTGGGTCGACGACGAAAAAATTCAGCTCGCGCGGCGGTTCTTCGCAGACCACGCGTTAGACATCACTTCAGTGCTCTTCTATTGCGCACTGCCCACGTGTTACGCGTGCGGCGACGGTGCTGATGTGGTGCGGCTCACCGAAGAGTTGGTTTCCCATACGCATCGACGCACTTCCGAAACCGCACAGTTCATCTTCGACGTGATGGGCTATAACAGCCCGCTACTACCCGGCAAGGAGTCGTTTCTTTCGGGCGGCCCCGTCCACCACAGCATCATGGGCGTGAGGCTCCTGCACGCCACGGTCCGTTCCTACGCGCGCCTACGGCTCGTTGCTGACACTCAACCAATCAACCAGGAGGAGATGCTCGGCACAATCTTGGCCTTTAGTACGGTCACGCTGCGCGGCATGCAGCGGATTGGGATCCGGCCTACACCGCAGGAAGCCGATGCCTACTGGCACATTTGGTCTGTTGTCGGGGCGATGCTCGGAATAGAGGAGTACCTGGTCAACGTGAGCCTCGACGAGGCGTACAGGCTGACAGACCGTCTCGCCGACCGCCTCGTCCGACCGTCGTCCGCCGGCGCCGAGTTAGCGGCCGCTCTGCTGAAGGACATGCACAAATCGTCCGTCGCCATCATGGGACCCCCCGGCCGCTTGGTTCGTTCCATTCACCCGGCGCTCATCCAATACATGAGCCGGCCCGACGTTTCGTTGGCCCTCGACCTCCATCCGTCGGTGGCGGCCAGGGCAGCTGTTCGGCTGACGCCCCTGTTCATCACCGCCGGACACGGCGTCAGACGCAACTGGTCACCCATGCGCCGGACTGCGAACTGGTGGGCGCGCGCCATCCTCCGGGAGTACATGACCATCGAGCGCGGGACCAACCGGCCGAAGTTCGACTTCGGCTTGGCCGCTGCCAAACCGAAGCGCCGACTTGTCAGGCCCAGCCCCTGAACGGAGCGATCTGACGCTCCATTCCGCAAGCTTGTGACGAACGCCACTGGTGCGTTCTTCTGAGGTCCGGTGCAGTCCCCTAGGTTGAGCAAATCGCCGAACGAACAGCCCCGCCTCGGCCGTCTCAGGCACATGTTTGGTGGCTCGCCTTGCTGCCCTTCCAGATGCCACCTATTGGAGGATCTCCATGATTACCCGCCTCGCCCGATTCTGCTTCCGACGTCGCCGCCTCGTTCTCGGCGCGTGGATCTTGATGCTTGTCGTTGCCGGAGTACTGTCCGGCACGCTGGGAACCGACTACAAAACCGAGTTTTCGCCACCCAGCAGCGAGTCCGAGAATGGGTTCAACGTCGTCAAGAAGCATTTCCCCGCGGCGGGCGGCGGCGGAGCATTCAGCGGACAGTTGCTGTTTCGTTCCGACACCGGTGTCACCGATCCGGCCGTCAAAGCCAAGATGGAGGCCTTCTTCGCTGAGGTCGCCAAACTCAAAGGCCTGACAGTCACCTCGCCGTACTCGCCCCAGGGTGCCCAGCAGATTGCCAACCAGGGCGAATTCGCCGGCAAGTTGGCATTCGCCAACGTTGACATCGACGTCGATCTCTCTCAACAAGATTTGCTGGCCTACACCAAGAAGTTGCAGGGCCTGAAGCCGAAGCTGGATTCTGGCGAGGTGCTGCTCGGCGGCCAAGTGTTCGCAGAGTTCGAACCGCCCGAAACCGAGCTCATCGGCCTGGCCTTCGCCGTTGTGATCCTCATCCTGGCCTTCGGGTCCGTCCTCGCGATGGGCCTCCCCATCGGGATTGCTCTCTTCGGCATCTTCGCCGGCACCGGCCTGCTGGTCATCGCGACGCAGTTTTTGTCGGTCCCAGATTTCACGCCCTTTGTCGGAGTCATGATCGGTCTCGGCGTGGGCATCGACTACGCGCTATTCATCATCACGCGCTACCGAGAAGGCTTAAAACTCGGGCACTCATATGAAGAGGCAACGGTCGAGGCGATGGACACCGCGGGCCGGGCAGTCTTCTTCGCCGGCATCACCGTAGTGATCAGTGTGCTTGGCATGTGGGTGATGGGCTTGAAGTTCATCCAAGGTCTGGCCGTTGGAGCTTCAGCAACCGTGCTCACCGTCCTGGCGGCCTCTCTCACCCTGCTCCCAGCGTTGCTCGGCTTCGCTGGTCATCGCATCAACGTCACGCGCTGGCGTGGCCTGGTGGCGGCGGTTGGTTTGGCCCTGCTCTTCCTCGGCGGCGGCCTGAGCATTGTTGCGCTCGTCTTTCTAGGCCTTTTCATCATGGTGGGGTCGATTGTGCTCAGCTTCTTCATTCCGAAGCTTCGTGCCGAAGTTCCGCACCGGGCTGAGAAACCACAGCGCGAGACCATCTGGTACAAGTGGAGCCGCGTGGTGCAGCACCGGCCATGGACGATGGCGCTTATCGGCATGGTCATCTTGCTGTTGCTTGCTGCCCCTGTTCTCTCGATGCGTCTCGGCTTCAGTGACGACGGCAACTTCCCTGAGCGAACCGAAACCAGGCAGGCATACGACCTGATCGCAAAGGGCTTCGGCGCCGGCTACGCCGCACCGTTCTTCGTCGTGGCCGAGCTTCCCAACCCCAGCGATCTTGAGACAGTCGCTGCGTTGCAGCGGTCGATTGCCGCACATCCCAACGTAGCGTTTGCGAGCGACCCCATCCCGAGCGGCCCCTCCCCACAGGCGGCCATGATCCAGATCGTTGCGAAGTCAGCCCCTCAGGACGTGGCAACCGACGAACTGGTGAAACAGATCCGCAAGGAATCGGTCCCAGCTGCCATCGAAGGGACGGGCGTCAAGGCCTACGTCGCCGGTACCACCGCAGCCAACCTTGACTTTTCTGCGTTCCTGGGCCGGCGCACACCTGTGTTTTTTGGAGCCGTCCTCGGTCTGTCTTTCTTGTTACTGATGATGGTGTTCCGGTCCCTCCTGGTGCCGTTGAAAGCAGTCATTATGAACCTGCTGTCGATCGGCGCCGCTTACGGCGTCATGGTGGCCATCTTCCAGTGGGGTTGGCTGAAGGGCCTTGTCGGCATCGGCAAAGGTGGCCCCATCGAGCCGTTCATCCCGATGATGCTGTTCGCAATCGTGTTCGGCCTGTCGATGGACTACGAGGTCTTCCTGCTGTCCCGGATGAAGGAAGAGTTCGACCGAACCGGCGACAACGCAACGGCGGTCGCAGACGGCTTGGCCACCACCGCTCGGGTCATCTCGGCAGCAGCCGCGATCATGGTTGTGGTGTTCGGAGCGTTTCTGCTCGAGGATCAGCGCACCATCAAGATGTTCGGCATCGGCCTTTCTGTGGCCGTGCTCATCGATGCGACCATCGTGCGCATGCTTTTGGTTCCAGCCACGATGGAACTCTTAGGTGACAAGAACTGGTGGCTGCCTGGGTGGCTCGACAAGATCCTGCCGCATCTCAACATCGAAGGCGGGAAGGAACCTCACACTCCTCACGACAAGCGTGAGGCAGTACCAGCGAGCTAAAAGGCTCAAATGCCGATTCGAAGCGGCGCGAATCTGCAGTGGCCCGCACGCTTCAGGTGCGGGCCTTTTTCGTGGTGCCAGGGGCCGGAGCAGGCCAGCTACGCCAACCAAACGGTTGCGTTGGCCGGCACCATCTGAGAGTCGGCGTGGCCAGCCACTGAGACCAACGCCAGTTGGCGTCCGTTGACCACGTGCGGATCAAGCGGCAGATCCACGTTTGTTGGGTTGCACACGACCAACGTTGACCCACGATGGAACGCGACAAGGTCCGCGTGCAAACCTGTGGCCCAGGCGAACTCGTCGGACCGGATGTCCGCAGTGCGACGGGCGGAACCTGCGAGCCGGAAAAACGAAAGCGGCGAATCCGAATCAGTTGATTGCCGCTCGACGGCCAGCGAACCCCAGCCCGATGGCTGCGGCAGCCAGGACGGCAGCGCGTCTTGTGTTGTGGAGAACCCGTAGGACCCGGCTGAGTTGCCGGTCCACGGAAGCGGCACGCGACAACCATCTCGTCCAAGGGATTCGCCTGCCGAGTTGTGGAACACCGGATCTTGACGGGCATGATCGGGCAAGTCGAGGACTTCGGGAAGGCCCAGCTCTTCGCCGGCGTATAGGTAGACGCAGCCAGGCAACGCAAAGGTGAGCGCAGACGCGGCCCTTGCGCGGCGCAGCCCGAGGGGCTCGTCGACGG
>JAYSSK010000296.1:0-2459 GCA_043720595.1 Acidimicrobiia bacterium | reverse complement strand
TCGAGCATCGTACGATCCCGATATGCGTATCGCGATGATTGGGTTGGGAAAGATGGGCGCCAACATGACTGAGCGGCTGCTCAGCGGCGGACACGAGGTGGTGGCCTACGACCGTTCGCCCGACGCCGTGACTGCCTTGGTGGCCAAGGGTGCAGTTGGCGTCGCGTCGCTCGGAGAAATGGTTGCGGCGCTGGGTGCAGCCGGCCAGCGAGTCGTGTGGATCATGGTGCCTGCCGGGGCACCCACTCAGTCCACGGTCGACGCACTCGGCGGGTTGCTGGGGGCCGGCGACATCGTGATCGACGGCGGCAACTCGAAGTACCTGGACACCCAAGCCCGTGCTGAACAACTGGCCAAGAACGGCATCAACATGCTGGACAGCGGAACATCGGGTGGCGTGTGGGGGCTGGCGAACGGGTATTGCCTCATGATCGGCGGTCCTGGTGATGCGTACCGCCAGTGCGAACCTATTTTCAAGACCCTCGCACCTTCAACTGGCGGGTTGATCCATGTCGACGAGGCTCACGGTTCCGGGCACTTCGTGAAGATGGTCCACAACGGCATTGAGTACGCCATGATGCAGTCCTACGCCGAGGGCTTCGAAATCATCGAGAAGAGTCCGTTCAATGTCGACCAGGCCGCGCTGGCCGAAGCGTGGATGCACGGTTCGGTTGTGCGATCATGGTTGCTGGAACTGCTGGCGGACTACCTCTCGAAAGACCCCGAGCTGGCCGGCCTCAAGGGATATGTCGAGGATTCTGGCGAAGGCCGCTGGACGGTCGACGCGGCGGTTCAGTACGGCGCACCGGCGTACGTGATTGCCGCGTCGTTGTTCGCTCGGTTCGCGTCGCGCGACGACAACGCATACGGGCTTCGCATGCTGTCCGCTATGCGCAATTCCTTCGGCGGCCACGCAGTCAAGCAAGGCTGACCCGCACCCCGCACCCCGAACCCGCCAAGGGTGAGGTGTGAGCAGGTGACTGGTTGTCTCCTGCATGGCCGGGCGTGCTGTGCAGGCTGCACCGCACGCCCCAACCTGCCTGACACGCCCACAATGGGCACGCGGGCGTCGGGTGTCGGTGCTAGCCAGCAGGCCGAATGGTCCACTCGTTGCCCGTTCCGCTGACGACACGACCGGCGACCGTCCACTGGTTGCCAAGCGATGGGGTCATCGCAACATGTCGCACCAGTTCGGCAAGTACTTCGTCGGTTCGAAACAGAACTCGCGCAGCGGGGAACCGGAACAAGTTGAAACCGACGAGCCGGTTCTGGCGGATGGCGTCGGTGTACGAACGTTGCGTCTCCAGGTGTTCGCCGCCATCGACCTCGACCATTGCCTGTCCGGCGACGATGATCTGGTCCGGGTAGTACTCGTGTATCTGACGCTCCGATACATGGACTCGCACCGTGGGTTGTGTGATGACCTCGATGCCGCGAGATTCAAGTCCCTGCCAAAGCACGGTTTCCGGTAGCGATCCTGTTGGGCGGGCGTTGATTGGTCGCAATGCCAGTAGCTGCATGACCGCGGTGGTACCTCGGCAGCGCGGACGCTGGATAGTCAGGCGAGTCAAATCTTGGAGTACGTCCGTTCGCCATTCAGCTGGGCGCCGAGGGTCGGGCCCGCGCAGCGCAGATTCGAGGATTCGTCGCAGTTCGACGAGCGGCACGATCGCAGCCAGGTCGAGAACTGATTGTGCCCTCGTGGTCACGGGGAACCCATTGATCAGGGTGATTTCAGGTTGGTATCGCGGTCTGGCAATCACCAACCCGGAGCTATTTTGGACCCCGCACGATCGTCTGGCCGAAACATGGACCGCAGAAGGACGCGGGTGAGTGGTGTCGAACCCGTGGATCGCAGCGGCGGAGTGATGACTGAGCACGGCATCGGGTCCGCAGGCGGCCAAATGCGCCCTCGCCCTGTCCGAGTCGAACTCATTTCCGCCCTCGGGCACCGGGCGAAGCTCTTCACGCGAATCATCGTGCTGACCCACTACGAGGTAGAGCCCCGGATGCATGAGCTCCAAGCGGCCGGATCTCACCATCCAGTCGATCCGACCACGCGACAAACCTTGTTCGAGTAACTCGGAACGCCTGACAACGCCGGACGATGGTTCCATCACAAGATGTTATATCAATGTTTTCCAGTACATAACCGCTCGGTGTGGGCGTGCCGTGCAGGTTTGGGCGTGTCAGGCAGGCTGCACGGCACGCCCGGCCATGCAGGAGACAACCACTCGCTCCATCCGCAGGTCGAAGCTGAGTCGGGCTGACTCGGGCGGTGAAGTTGTAGGTTGCGGCGGCTAGTCGGTGGGAGGGGTGGCCGCGGCGATTTCCTTGGCCCAGCGGTAGTCGGCCTTGCCTGAAGGGGAGCGCTGGATCGTGGCCACCCTGATGACAGCCTTCGGCAGTTTGTATCGGGCAATGTGCTGGCTGGCCACGGCGAGGAGGTCTTTGTCCGA
>JAYSSK010000295.1:0-18017 GCA_043720595.1 Acidimicrobiia bacterium | reverse complement strand
GGCTTGCTGTACACCTCGGAGACGAACAACGGGCGACCGCTCTGTACGTCTTGACCATTGCTGTTGGCGGTTTGGAACGATGGCAGCGCGCCGCCCTGGAGGAACTGCATTCGATGCTGTCACTGGCGTTGGCTGGACAACGGCACGGTGCCGCCACAGCTGCGATCCTTGAGCAACGACGGTGGGCTGTTCGCGAACTCGCATTGGCCAGTTCGTCATTCGACCCTGCACTACTGACCGGCACGGGCGACCTCGACCGGATTGATTCAGCGCCGATCAGCTACCTCCTCACAGCAGACCCAGAAGTTGTTGTCCGACACCTCTCGCTCCTGTCCAATCTCGTCTCCAATCTCGGGCGACGGGGTCGATTCGTGGCGATGGTAAACGGGCCGGACGCATCAGGAACTTGGCACGTAGATCTTGGTGCACGCGACGCAATCGGTCTTCTTGCCAGAACGACCGGCGTCCTTGAGGAACTCGGGTTGACAATCGACGAAGCTTCGATCGCCACCTGGACCGATGGTGCGGCCGTCCAGACTTTCGCGGTGAAGCCGGTGTCGACTTTCCTTCCGAACGCACAGGAGATTGAACGTGACATGGCCCTTGCGTTTCAGACACCCCTGCGGTCTGGTCCGGTTCCCGACGCCGTCATTCGTTTCGACAACTCGGGCTCACCGTGGCACACGCTGTGCGAAGTTCGTGCCACCGATCGTCCTGGACTGCTGCACGCCATCGCAGTCGCGTTCGCGAGCGTTGGGGTTGACGTACACGGCGCCCGCATTTCCACGGCAGATGAGTTGGTCTTCGACATGTTCGAACTCACCCAAGCTGGAATCGGAAAACTGACTGCGACGACACAGAACCAGGTGTCAGCGTTGCTTCGTAGCGGGGTGAGCTCCGACATGAGGCGCCGCGCACGGTTCCCGAGAAACCTAGGTGGTTGACAACTCGACAGGCAAACGTTGACACCTCCAGGTGAGGAACGTTTCCTGGCGGTCGACGGTACGACACGGGAGGTTTGCCGTCGATGACGATGGGTCGGTCTTCGGGCCGACCCATCGTCGCGCTCAGCGATCTTGACATGGCAGCAAGTCACCCGAACGACTGATTCGTTCTCCGCACTTCGAGTTTCCGCGGACGTTGGCTGGACACAGCTAACCCGAATCGCGAGCGATGTTCTTCACCGCTTCGCGCCGCGACAATGCCGACAGCAGGCGGTTGTGGTGGTTCACGAACTGCAGAACTGCGTGCGGGTTGGTCCACGCATAGTCTCGAAGAGCCCAACCGATGGCCTTGCGAATGAAGAACTGGGGGTCGTTGGCCCGCTGAAGACAGTAAGCGAACAGGCGACCCTCGTCTGTCGATTGACGCCAGCCATTCTGGTGCAGCAGCGCCAGTCGCGCCACCCAGAAGTTCTCGTCGTCTAACCACTCTTCGGTCAGCTGCACCAGCTCACGGTTGCGAAGCATCACATCAGAAATGACCGACGCCAAGCCGTCCACGGTGTCCCACCAACTCTTCTGACGTGCCAGTTCGACTGCAAGCCCCACAATCACGTCGGGCTCCAATGCGTACTTTTGGCTGGCCAGCGCGTCGACGGCTGCATACTGAAATTCGCGTTCCGGAAGTTGCCACAGTTGCCGAGCGACCAGCAGCAGATTCTCGTCGGCTGGGAGTTGGATGGCTCTCTGTGCGGCGCGTCGAGCAGGAGCCATAACCCCGAGGAAGTCAAAATTGTTCTTCATGTACGCGCGCATAGCAGGCGCTTTTGCTGAATCCGAAGAATCGGCGAAGGCGTCGCGAAGCTGACCTACATAAGTGTGCAGATCATCATTGCCAGCGCGGCGGTCCACTCCGTAAGACTGTCCAAGGTTTCGCTGGGGAAATCGGGAGTGCGGGAAACAGAATCAGACGGTTCGCCCGACAAAGTTCAGCAGCTTCTTCTGGGCGTCTGCGCCCTTTTCAGGCTTGATGGCTGGCCCGAAGACGGACGGGCTTCGAAGCATGGAATCTGGAAAGGTCTTCCAGCTCGCCAACGTGGACTTGCACAGTGCAGGTTCGAGCCGCTCGTCGACCTTCGCTGTGCGGGCAAGATCCCACGTGTGAATCAGCAGGTCTGCGCCCATGAACTGGATGAACGCGTCGATGGGCATCGGCCCGAAGAACGTTTCGGCGACCTTGTCCAACACGTTGGGATGGTCCAGCGCTTCGAGGACCTGATCGCGGAGTTTCGACCATGCAGCAAGCGGATCGTCGCCGACCTTCGGCCAGGTGGTGGGCATCACACCTTTCGCGGCAGCGTTGTGGACGGCCTTCATACCGCCCAAGGCATGGCCGATGACGTCGGCGCCCTTCCAGTCGGCGCACGGAGACTGACGGGTGAGCGCCTTGGCAGGGACCAGCTTCATCACGTGGTCGAAGCCGTAGACGGTCTTGGTGTAATCACGAAGGTTGGCGCTCATGCTCGCAAACTACCTCACCAAGGTTCCCAGGGGGTCACTGACTCGGCCTGAGCCTCCGACGCTACGAGATGGCGGGCCTGAGGGTGTAGGTCGGGTTGTGAAACTGGCTTGAGCCAGAATCAGGATGAGACCAGCGCGTTGGCTACCCGAACCTGCTGAACAACCCAGATCTACGAGGCACAGTCCCATGTCACAGGTTCACTACGACGAGTTCGGGCTGTTTCACGAGAACGCAGGTGAGTTCGGCCTTCCGTTCGACACGCCGCCAATCGTCCGTCGAGTCACCACGAACGTTTCTGGTGATCGCGCGATGAGCTCACTGATGTGGGGCGATGGCGACCCCCAATTGGTCTTGCTTCACGGCGGCGGGCAGAACGCGCACACGTGGGATACGGTCGCCCTTGCCCTTGGCCGACCATTGCTTGCCATCGATCTCCCTGGTCATGGCCACTCCGACGCCGGTTCGCAGAATCCGATGTCGCCCGAAGCATTCGCACAAGACGTGGCTGTTGTCATCAGGTCCTTGGCTCCCAGCGCATCAGCGGTGGTCGGGATGTCGTTAGGCGGCCTCACTTCTGTTGCGGTCGCGCAGTCCAACCCGAGCCTTGTCCGCAAGCTGGTGTTGGTTGACATCACGCCAGGTGTGAACGCCCAAAAGTCTTCCGCAATTGCCAACTTCGTTCGCGGTCCTGCGACGTTCGCGAGCTTGGACGACCTGCTGGCCCGCACCATCGAACACAACCCTGGCCGTTCGGTGTCATCGCTGCGTCGCGGCATCTTGCACAACGCGATGCAGCTGGAAGACGGGTCATGGATGTGGCGGTACCGGCGGTTCGGAACGGAGGGGCTGCCGGGAAACGAGCCTTCCTCGGTCGATTTCCTTCGCCTATGGAACGCGATCGAGCAGTCTCCGGCCCCGCTGCTGTTGGCGCGCGGCATGCTGCCCCAGTCGGTTGTCGACGACGGTGACGTTGCCGAGCTGCTTCGTCGACGCCCAGATTCTCGGATAGTCGAGTTCCCAAGCGCCGGTCATAGCGTGCAGGGCGACTCTCCAGTCGAACTCGCCCGCACCATCAGCGAGTTCGCTTTCTGACTTCGGTCCGGCAGCTCAGTCCTGAATGTCAGTCCTGAATCTCAGTCCTCTAAGGCGACCGCGAGCGCTGCACGGTAGCTGGCCAGGTTTCGCGCTTTCACCGATTCGAAGCCACGCACCGTATCCATCATGGCTGCGATACGTACTGCACGAGCCGGATCTGTCGCCGCCATCACCACCAGCCGCTCCACCAGTGACATGTACTCGCCAACGAGTGCTCGTTCGGTGCGTCGCATCTCTGTGCGGCCGAACGGGTCGAGCGCTGTCCCACGCAGGTTCTTCATCCTCGCCAAGGTGGACAACGCTGGGCGCAGAGCAGGTCCCATCTTCAGTTTGCGGCCCATCCCCATGGCCCGCAGCGTTGGCGGGTGCAAGTTGAACGTCATCGACTCGACGGGGCTTCCAAGGGACTGTTCAAGCCTTTCCTTCCCCGTCGTCAGAAGCCGGGCAACTTCATACTCATCCTTGTATGCCATCACCCGGTACAACTGCTGTGCCACCGTCACCCCCAAACGCTCATCTGCAGCTGCTGCCCGCCTGACTACTTCTACATAGCGCTCTGCGTACGTATCATTTTGGTACTCGCGCAAATCGACGCGTCGCTGAGCCACCAGCTCGATCAGCTCTGCGGAGCCGAGGGACTCGAGTCCGGTAGTCGGGGCGGGGCGGACTGCGGCAGACCGAGCAAGCGTCTCGACGGCTGAAGCATCGACGCTCCACCGCCTTCCCCACAGGAACGCCTCCTTGTTGGCATCTACCGCCGTGCCGTTCAGTTCGATCGCTCGCTCAATAGATGTTGAACTGAGCGGAAGCAGCCCTTGCTGGAATGCCACCCCGAGCAGGAACACGTTGCTGGTCACGCCGCTGCCGAGCAACCCGACGGTCAGGCCTGACGCGTCGGCAAACACCCCGTCGCTGGCGCGAGTTGCGAGTTCGTCCTTGTACGGCCCGAGGTCCACCGGCGGTGCTGCAACGTTCCCAATCATGCGCCCCGTCGGCGTAAGTGAGACAGACCCAACGACGTAGCTCCACTCTTTGTCCAGGCCTTCAACGTTCGCCGGTGTCAGCGAGGCAAGCATGTCGAAAGCAAGCAGCACATGGGTGCGCCCGGGCACTGGCTGACCGAAGGTCACCGTTGATACGACTGGACCAGCCTTTTGGCTGAGGCCCGTCTGATCAATTGCCGAGGCTTGAACTCCATCGATACGGGCAGCAGCAAGCAGCATTTGGCTAACAGTCACGACCCCCGTTCCGCCGATGCCAGGCATGCGGACAACGCAACCTTCCGATGGCACCATTCGCACAGGTTCGTGGAGAGCGGGCAACTGCTTGCCTGCGGCCCGGCCACCCCCAGACTTCTTTCCTGGGACAACGGTGACGAAAGCCGGACAATCGCCCTTGACACACGACGTGTCGAGGTTGCAACTCGCCTGATCGATATTGGTCTTCCGTCCGTACTCCGTTTCGATCGGCATCAGGCTGAGGCAGTTGGACTGAACGCCACAGTCTCCACACCCTTCGCACACGCGGTGGTCAATCACGATTCGTGTTTTCGGCGTCGGCAACAAACCGCGTTTACGGTCTCGACGTTTCTCAGCTGCACACTGCTGGTCGTGGATGAGGACGGTTACTCCGGGCACTTTGCGCAGTTCCTCTTGCGCTTCGATGATGACGTCTCGGTGGCGCACGCTCACACCATCGCCAAGTGACACTCCCCGATATTTGTCTGGGTCGTCGGTGGTGATGATGATTTGCTTCACACCTTCTGCACGCAGCTTGGCTACCACCTGCGGAACGGGGAGCTGACCTGTTGCATCCTGCCCTCCGGTCATCGCTACGGCAGAGTTGTAGAGCAGCTTGTACGTGATGGACACGCCGGAGGAGATGGCAGCTTGCACAGCCATCTGGCCGGAATGGAAGAACGTTCCGTCTCCGAGGTTTTGGAAGATGTGGGGTGTATCGACAAACGGGGCCATGCCGACCCAGTGCAGGCCTTCGCCGCCCATCTGTGTGATGCCGGTGAACTCGCCCCGGTTCTCCTTGGCCATGCCTCCGACCATCCCGTGGCATCCAATCCCGATACCGACGAACGAACCCTCGGGAACCACAGTGCTGGTGTTGTGCGGGCAACCGGAACAAAAGTAGGCAGTACGAACCGCTGATTCCTTGACCGTCAGATTGAGCGCGATTCGGTGGCGTGGCGTTGCGAGGCGTTCTGCGGAAATGTTGGTCAACAACACACGACGCAACGGCTCCACAAGCGACTCGACACCAAGGGCACCACTTTCTGGCACGAGAGCAGTCCCAGATGAATCGCGCTTGCCGAGAACAGCCGGCCGTTCCGCAGTCGGGTACAACGTGTCTCGTACGAGAGTTTCAATGTATGCGCGCTTTTCTTCGACAACGAGCACCGTGCTGACGCCGCGTGCGCTTCGCCGGATGATCGTCGTATCGAACGGATGAATAGCTCGAAGTTTGACGACACGGACACCAAGCGCCGATGCGGAATCGGCCGAGAGACCAAGCACACCAAGCGCCCCCATGACGATCTCTGCGGTGTACCCGGAGGCGATGATCGTCAACCACGCGTTTCCAGACGAGACCGCCTCGGTGTTGATGCCATTCTGTTCGATGTACTTTGCAGCGAGCTCCAGACGAGGGCCGAACACCTCGGCTTCCTGTTGCAGAGATGTGGGTGCACTTACGAAACCCGACAACAACGGTTGCCAGGGAACTCCTCCTTTTTCGAGCATCGGCACAACGGGAGCTAGTCGATCGGCACGCACGTCAGCGTGGCCGGAGCCGTCCGCAACAGCGGTCACGATCTTCAAACCCACCCAGAGGCCTGACGCACGGGACATTTCGATGCCATGACGACCGAGGTCCAAGACGTCTTGCATCGTTCCGGGATCGAGAAGAGCAAAGCCCAGCGCAGCAACCAGCGCGTCGGACCGAGACGGGACTGTCGAACTCTTACACGCAGGGTCGTCACCGACGAGCGCGAGCACGCCACCTTTCGGCGCCGTGCCGACGAACACGGCGTGGCGAATCGCGTCTCCCGCGCGCTCAAGGCCAGGTGCCTTCCCGTACCAGTAGCCAGCTACTCCTTCCACGTTCGCCGTTCGCATTGTGGATACCAACTGGCTTCCAGCAACCGCCGTGGCAGCCAGCTCCTCGTTGATGCCAGGCCACAGCTTGATGCCATGTTGTTCGAGCAGTTTTGGGTTCGACAGCAGCTCCCGGTCGTATCCTCCGAGCGGCGACCCCTGGTACCCGGAGATGAACGCCTTGGTGTGCCAGCCCCGAGCCTGGTCAGCTCGCATCTGGTCGACCGGGACGCGCGCAAGGGCCTGAATGCCGGTCACAAGCACGTCGCCATCGAGAGAGTCGTATCGATCCGCCAACGAGAACTCGGTATCGGGGGTCATTGTCATAGGCCCATCATGCCCGACGACCTCACATACTTCTTGGTCCGTCCAACAGGCACAGCCGCTACAAAGTCTCTTGCCAGGGCGCTCCGGAGATAGGCGACGACCGGCTCGGCGTGTCAGACTCCCCCGCAGTCCTGCGACCTCAAGGGGAGATCATTCAATGCTGTTGAACAACGTCGGTGAAGTGCTGGCACGACGAGCGCTTCGCACTCCACGCATCGAAGCAGTGGTTGACCTTTCGACCGGCACGCGCACCACGTACGCCGAACTGGACCGACGAGCGAACCGAGTGGCCAACGCAGCGCTTGGCTTGGGTGTGCAACGAGGCGATCGGGTCGGCCTGCTTCTCGCCAACGGCACCGAGTTCGTGGAGTCGTTCTACGGCCTTGCGAAAACGGGTTCGATCGCCGTTCTGCTCAATTGGCGCCTCGTTGCAGACGAGTTGGAGTACCTGCTGAACGACAGCGGCACCACCATGCTGATCTTCGGCGAAGACTTTCGACCGGTTGTCGAGGAACTCCACCGTCGCGCCACCACCTCTGTCGGCACCTGGGTCCATGTCGGGCCAGCGGACTCCCGACCTGCGTTCGCGCTCAGTTTCGCCGACCTTTTGGCAGCTGCTAGCGAGTCATCACCGGTCGTCACCGGGGGCGGCGATGACGTGTTGTGTCTGTGTTACTCGTCGGGCACAACGGGTCGGCCAAAAGGGGCCATGCTCACCCACGACGGCCAAATGGCAGCGATTCTCAGCTATTTGGGTTCCTCAACAGACTTCCGGCTGGGTGACCGCTACCTGATGGTGATGCCACTCTTCCATCTCGGCGGGTTGCTTCCGATGGAGAACTGCGTGTTCGGCGGAAGCACCTTGGTGATCATGAAGGCGTTCGACCCGAGCCGCGTCTGGGAGGTCATCGGCGCTGAGCACATCACCAGCGGGTTGGTCGTTCCGGCGATGCTCAACGCGATGCTGCAAGTCCACGATCCAAGCCGACATGACCACTCGTCGCTCAACAACCTGTGGAGTGCAGCGGCGCCGTTACCGGTCACGCTGATCGAACAGTGCGAGGCAAAAGGCATCGACATGTTGCAGGTCTACGGGCTGACCGAAGCAGGGGGCCCTGGCACCATTCTCGACGCAGCCGACGTGAAGACGAAGATCGGGTCCTCCGGGAAGGCGTATCTCATGACCGAGGTGAAACTGGCTCTCCCCGACGGAACCACTGCGGCTCCAGGAGAGCCCGGCGAGGTTTTGATCCGTGCGAAGCACGTAATGGCCGGCTACTGGAACAATCCAGCGGCCACAGCCGAAACTCTTGTGGACGGGTGGCTGCACACCGGCGACATCGCCATTGCCGACGCCGACGGGTTCATCACCATCCAAGACCGCATCAAAGACATGATCATCAGTGGTGGCGAGAACGTCTATCCGGCCGAAATCGAAAACGTGATCCTCAGCCATCCACTCGTGAAAGAAGTCGCTGTCGTCGCGCAGCCGTCGTCAAGGTGGGGTGAGTCGCCGCTCGCCGTCGTCGTGAGAACCGAGCAGTCGCTGTCCGCCACAGACGTTGTTTCTTGGTGCGACGGAAAGCTTGCGCGTTTCAAAATGCCGAAGGCAGTGGAGTTTGTGGAGGCCATCCCGCGCAACCCAACCGGCAAAGCTCTGAAGCGCGTGATGCGCGAGCAATTCCCTGGGCCAGCGCCGGAGTGACCGGTTCAGAGGAACAGCTGTTTCACTTGGTGATCAGTCTGCGACGCGACGGGGCGAGGCCGCCTCTCCCTGAATCCAATACTTCGGCTGACGGAACCTCGTAGACCGCAAGGCGGTTGTCCAGGAAGTCGGTGAAAGCGACAAGTCGCCCATCATCGGAAACATCGAGGCCGGTGGTCTGGTTGCCTCCGACAATCGCATCGACCAGTGCGCCGGTTTTGGTATCAACGATGACCACGGAACCCCATTCTGGGCCAGGAATGTTGTAGCCCTTCGCGTTGTTTGCACCACGGTTGGACACATACAGAAAGCGGCCGGTCGGATCGAGATCGATCGTGTTTGGATGAGAGTCGACCGCAGCAAGCACCTTGACGTGTTCAGTAGCCAGGTCCATCACATATGTCAATCCGGTGCCCATATCGTCTGCGTACAGACGGTTCAGCGAATAGTCAACGGCCATGTGCCGCATGGCCCCGCCAGTGCGGAAGATGGTCTTCTTGATGTCGGGTGAGCTCACCGTTGCCAGCGTGATTCGTTGGATCTCTCCGCCGTCGAAACCTGCCACAAAAAGGCGGGCCCCGGCCTCGTCAAAGGCCAGGCCACGCGGGGTGCGGACTGTCGGGATACGACGGACCAGGCGACCCGTCGAAAGGCTGATGACCGACACGTCGTTGCTGACCCAGTTGGCTGCGAAGAGTGTGGACTCGTCGGGCGATAGCGCGAGCACCTTTGTCCAATTTCCACCGGTGGCAAATTGCCGCAGCACTCGCTTCGTTTCCGTGTCGACTTCGAACACCGATGCCGTCTGCATCTGCGAGACGTACGCACGCGTCCCTGCCCGGTTGAAGATCACCTCAACCGCTCCGTGCTTGTTTCCGAGTTGGACCGTTGTGAGTTTGAACCCGTCTGCGGAGCGGAACACATCGACGCCGCGCGACCCCAGCAGCGGGACCCATAATTCCGTCCCGTCTGGGGTGAAGGCAACCTGCTTGGGGTTCGAGCCGGTTCTGGCATCCCAACGGTGCCGGTGTAACTGCCCGATTGGGTCGAGCCTCACGGCAATGGTCGGTACGACTGTGATTGTTCGGCTGACCCGTTGGTGTCCCGGGGCGTTGACGGTCATGACTATCTGACCCGCGGGGAGCTTCAGCGCAACGCCGGCTTTCGCAGTCACTGTTTCCATGTCGGCGGCGCTGAACGTTGCTGTTGCCGTCGAGGGCACCAGTCGCAGGCGTACCGAAACCGTCGGAGTTCTGAAGACCACCGAAGTGCTGGAGGCGGCGGTCGTGCCGGAGGTGCTCGTCGGCACACTGGAAACCGACGTCGTTGAAGGGACAGAACTCTGTGCGAGCACGACGCTCGTCGCAGGTGTAACTGCAAGCAGGCCGATGAACGCAACAACACCAGACACCACCCGAGCCCCCGCAGGAACCACCTTGAATCGACTGCTCCGCAACACATGAACCATCTGGTGACGCTACAGGCCCACAGACAAACCCCCTTTTTTTCCGAACCATGGTTGCCGGACGGCGGGGTCGAGGGGTCGAGCGGTCGAGGGGCCGAGGGGCCGGGATCAACTGGCACACTTGCGATCACGATGGACGAGACCCCCACCCCTTCATCTGACCCCTCTACCGACGAAGACTCCCCCGCTCATTTCCTGAGTGATGCCGGAATCGAACTCGATGCCGATCCACAGCGCATCCGCGCGTGTTCGCCCGGAGAGACGGTCATGTCAGCCGGTGAACAGTCGGACTGGTTCGGCTACCTGCTGTCGGGCGAGCTAGCCGTGCTCGGGTCCGAGGGCTTGCCGCTGGCGACAGTCACGCCCGGAAGCATCATCGGTGAAATCGGATTACTCACACAGCGACCTCGTACTGCCACCCTCGTCGCTCTATCTGCGGCAAAGCTGTGGGTGGGTGACCGCGCAGACTTGCTCCAAGTTTTTGACAGTCCCGAGGGGTCAGCTTGGCTACGCAAGCTGGCATCCACGCGGCTCGCCACGGCGGTTGGGCCCATCACAGTCAGCACCACAAACGGAGCCTCGGCCACCGTCCGGCCCGCGCTTCCGAGCGACGGTTACGCATTCCGCGAGGAACTGCGACGGATGTCGCGGGAGTCCATTCGGAACCGATTCTTCAGCGCCTCGACCCCTCCGGATTCGGTCATCGACTACCTCCTCGACGCAGATCACTTCGACCACGCCGTCTGGGCGGCTCTCGACGTTGGCGGCGCCCCGATTGGTTCGGTGCGCTGCATTCGATCCGCTACTGATCCGAGCCAGGCGGAACTTGCAATTGGCCTTGCCGACCGCGCCCAGGGGCAGGGTCTCGGGACGGTCCTGGTAAGTGTCATCGGGCAGGTTGCCCTGGAACTCGGCATCACGGAAATCACCGCCGAAGTGCTTGCCGACAACGAGCCGATGCGACGGCTCCTGAAGACCCCGTCCACGCACACCACGCACGCCGAGCCGGGTGTGGTGCACTCGACCCTTGACCCGAGCCAACTTGCTGATCGGCTGACGCCGGCAAGCCAAGCGCTCATTTCGGCTGCAACTCGGTCGATCGTCGACGGTGTCTACTGCGTGGGTGCTTCATCGGCCATTTCGCCCCCGACTTCATCGGGGCCGCGCTTGTCGCGGCCTGCAGACCGCTGTTGACCCTGACGGCAAAGAACACACAAGGTGGCCCGGCCACGACCTGTGGCAACTGCCAATCCGGCACGCTGTTAGTTTCCTGTTATCCCCGTCCCGTCGGATGGGCACAAATACCGGAGGCACCACATGGGCATTTTCGACAAAGCCAAGAATCTCTTTTCAAAGGCCGATTCCGTCACGGACCAAGCAAAGACAGTCGTTGACCAGCACGGCGACAAGCTTCCAGGCGACCTGGGCGCCAAGGCCAAGGATGTCGTCAACAAGGCTGACGCCATCGCCGACAAGATTCCCGGCCAGGGCTGACCCTCGCAACGGCCCGATGTTCCTGAACGTTCGTAAGAACGCGACCGGGGCATCGGGCAGCGGGTTGGCCTGTGCGTTATCGCTGGCCAGCTCGAACTCGGTTGAACAACAGCCCGACTGCGGCCCCTACCGCGGCGATGACACACCCGATCAACACCGAGGTTGCTTCGAGGTGCGGCACCATCATGGCAACCGAGGCAAGCCCCAATAGCGGCAGCACCGGAATCCGGCCGACGGACCACGGGCTTCGAAACGGACGAGACACATCCGGGCGGCGGTAGCGCAAAATAATCACGGTCACGTTGACGGCGACGAAAACCACGTAGATCGCGAAATCAGTGACGCTTGCCACGAGTTCCAAGTCACCGACCAACACGAACCCGATCCCAACAAAAACGGCCAGCAAGATGGCCCGAACGGGTGCCCGCGTTTTCGGATGAATTTTTGCCAATCCCGCTGGAAGAGCTGCGGCATTTGCCATTCCATAAAGCAAACGTGACCCCGCCGTAATCGCAAGTAGCGACGTGTTGACCGTCGACAGAGCAGCGATCGCTGCGACCACATCGGACGCTCCGTTACCCAAGACGTGGGCCATGACGTCCGCCAAAGGCCGGGGCGATTCACCCAACGCAGACGACCCCAGCACGCTGACCGCAGACACCGCTACCGCCACGTACAGCACGGTCGAGATTGCCAACGCACCGAGCAATGCGCGAGGAACAACACGAGTCGGGTCTTTCGTTTCTTCCGCCAGGGTGATCACCTCGTCGAACCCGATGAATGCGAAGAACACCAATGCTGCACCACCGAGCACCGGCCCCCTTGCGGCTCCTTCCAACAGGTCGACATCGCCAACATGCGGAATACCAATGACGATGATGCACAGCAGCCCGGTGACCTGGATGCCACTCAACACCACGGTCATTTTGGCCGAGCGGGCAACCCCCATACAGGCGACAATCGCCTCGAATACAAGTAGCCCGACGGCGACAGCACGGTCGGGCACTTCAGTGAAATGGCCGACGTAGCTAGCGAAACCCAGTGCGACAGCAGCTGCCGCCACCAGCATGCCGATGATCATCATCCAGCCAACGACGAAGGCAATCGCCTTCCCAGCGACCTGACGCGTGTACTCGTACTCTCCCGATGATCGGGGAAACATTGATGCAAGTTCCGCGTAGCTGAGAGCCGTCAAAGCCGAGAGCAACCCGGCAAACACGAACGACAGCCACACCGCTGACCCTGCCGTCCGAGTAGCAGTGCCGAGCAGGACATAGATCCCCGCGCCAATGATGATCCCGACGCCGCTCGCCGTGACTTGCAAATGACCCAGCGACCGGTGCAAGGTCGCCTGATCAGCGGGCGCCGACGCTGTCGGAGAAGGCGGGCTGCTGCGCATGCTCCCACACTGCCAGCTGCAACGATTTGGAGCTCAATGTTCGGAGCGAAGGGCTGCATCGAAATCGATCCAGAGATCCTCGAGGCCTTCTATACCCACGCTCACACGCAGCAAGGCCGGGTCAACGTGTGCATCACCTGCGTACTTTTGGCGCCGCTCGATTGTGGTCTCGACTCCACCGAGACTGGTGGCCGGCACCATGAGCTTCACGGCCGAACAGACTGCGTCGGCGGCGCTCGCCCCTCCATGCACAATGACGGCCATCATCGGGCCGAGCTGACGAACGTCTCGAACAGCGGGGTGGGCCCGCAGACGCTGAGCAAGCACCTCGGCTGACTTGCTCGCCGCTTCGTATCGCAACGGAAGAGTTCGGAGCCCACGCAACGCCAGGAACACCTCGAGCGCGCCCGGGGTGGCGCCTGCATAGGTGCGGGCACGAAACAGGCGCTGGTACAACTCCGCGTCGCGCGTGACAGCCACCCCGAGGAGCAAATCACTATGCCCGCCGATGAACTTGGTTGCGGCATGTAGTACCGCCGTCGCACCACGCGCGAGGGGTTGCTGACCCAGTGGTGTTGCGAACGTCGAATCGACGACCGTCAGAACCCCTCGCGGCGTCAAATGCGCGCAAATCTTCGGAACGTCGGCCACGTCGAGTGTTGGGTTGGAAGGCGATTCCAACCACACCACGTCGGCACCTTCAGCGGCTGCCAGCACAGATTCCGTATCGGTGACGTCGACGTGGCGGACCTCAATGCGCGATCCTTGGGCGAGATCTGCGACGAGCGTGCGAACACCCATGTAGCTGGCCATCGGAAGGACGATGACCCTCGGTTGGAACGCGTACAGCAGCCCAGCCGCGGCTGCCATCCCGCTCGAAAAGCAAACAGCATCGCCGCCTTCCAAGGCCCCAACTGCTTGCTCGAACGCAGCCCACGCTGGCGTGCCGTGCGTGCGCACGTAGTCGCCAGATTCGCGGAAGTTGGATGCCAGTGTGATCGGCTCGTTCAGCGGTGATCCCGCCACGGTCGGGCGCCCCGCCGCTACCGCGATGCTACGTGGTGACAGCGTTCCGAAGTTGGGCGAAACCGGGACCGGTGGCCACACGGAATCCACAGGCTGGTGAGCCTCGAACGGGGGCTGGAACGGGGGCTCTGGCTGGGTTGCTGGCACAACCTGGGACTGTAGCGCCAGCCGTGTCTGCGTACGTCAGGCTCAGTCAGCGCGACCTCTGAGCTGAGGAACTCCGGCCCGACTTGACACCACAACTAGTGTCTCGGACTTGACGCTTCAGACTGCACCGGTTGAGCCAAAATCGTCGAGTCGGGCGTCGAGCTGACTGTGGTGGATTGAACAGTCGGCGGAACAGTGGTCGGCGGATCGATGCTCAGTGCCGTCGTCGATCCTGGAATGCTCGAAGTGGTTCTGATCGACCGTGCGGGCGCAGCCGAGGTGGAGACTGCCGGCGCCACGCTCGGGATTGTCGTCCCCGGCCGCAACTTTTCGGTGTCCAAGGTGGTTGGCGCCAGCAGTGTCGTGGTGGAGGTCGTCGGGGCTGTCGTGGTGAACGGTCTGGTGGAAGTTGTGGACGCGGGAGGGGTCGTAGTGCTGTTCGGCCAGGGGCTCGGCACATAAGACCACAACTCGGCGTACACAATGGTGTTTTCGACGTAGTGGCCCGTCTTACGATCGAACTTCCCGCCGCATGTGACCAATCGCAGAGTCGAGTGTCTCGTGCGGCCATAGACACGCTTCGTGGGGAAGGCCGACTTCGACAGCTGTTGAACCTCGGTGACGTAGTACGTGTACAGAGCACCGTCGGTTTGCGACACAACAATGAAATCTCCGCTGGACATTTCCTTCAATCGAGCAAAGACGCCGGCGGTCACCCGGGAGTCGTAGTGTCCAACTAGCACCGTTGGGCCTGACTCACCTGGAACTGAGCCACCCGACCACCATCCAACGATGTCAGCACGTCGCGGGACCTGGAGTGCCCTTGAGGCATCAACCCCAATCGGCGTCACGCCGCTCGTCACCCCGATTGCAGTAACTGCGAGCGAACTCGGCCGCGGACCGATCCCGTAGCGAAGGTCCCCGGGTGGGGAAAGGGGCCTGACGACGCCCGAATTGGTTCGGGTGTTTTCGGCCTCCTGACCGCTCGACCCTTGACGCTGCAACGTGTCGGTCGCTGCAGGATCCAACTCTGCGTCGTTGAAACCGAGTGGTGCTGCGCCGTCCTTCGCTGCTTGAGCGAACACCTCGCTCGGCGACAAGCCGGCCACAACAGGTAACCGGATGCCTGTGGCGGCATCCTCGACGAATCGGTCGTCGATGATCCGGAATCGACGCGGGTCAGTCTGGTCGGTGCCCGCCTGGTCGGCCTCAAATCCGAGCGCAGGCCCAGATGGCGCGGCTTGCGCGGCGTATCGGTCGGACACGCTTTCAGCTTGTCCGCTGCGAAAGGTCCACGCGGACCCGACCAACAGCACCACCGGTAGGGCGTAGAGCCAGCGACCCGGCCGCGATTGCACCCGGTTCGGAGGTGAACTACTCAGGTCCGGCATTTCTGGTCGCCAATGCAGGAGAACAACGTGCCGTTCATGCCCAAGAAACCCGTTAAGCGCTCTCGGGATGAGAACAAGCCGAAATCAGTCCGGATCAGGTCGAATCAGGCGCTGCGACGGCGACGCGACACGTAAATCGCGCCCGCGGCACCGACGGCACCCAGCGCGAGCGCAGCCGGGAGCACCGAAGAGCCATCGTCTGACAAGAAGCCTCCGCCTGCAGCCACGCCGCCTTCGGGGGCAGTTTCGGTGGTTGCCTCGACGGCTGCTGTGGTGTCAGGCGCAGCGACTGAAGTTTCTGGGGCAGCGACAGTAGTGTCGGCTTCTTGGGCCATGGCGGCGTTGCCGAAAGAGGCGGCGCCGATGGCCAGAGCGAACAGGGCTGGGCGGGCGGAACGACGGAACATGGGAACCTCCATGGTTCGAGTGCAGGTGAGTACGTAGCGACGAACTACCCGCCGCGACAAGAGACTAAACCCTTATGGCTACTTTTCCACCACACGAGTCTTCGCAGCGAGTCTTCGCAGCGAGTCTTCGCAGCCATTTTGGCCCTGTCGCCGTGACCGGGACTATAACTCCGCAATGGACCGCGTCGAGATCGAGACAACTCTGCACAACGGAAGGGTTTGGCTGCTTGGGAAGTTCGCCACACTCCGCCCCGATCAACTGACCAGGGGGCTGACTCCGAGCGAGCACGATTCCTCCAATCTGTGGAGTGCGCTGGACCACCTCGCCCACCTGTCTCTGATCGAGCACAACTTTGCGCGGATGGTCCGCCGCCACGTCAGCGGCCACCCGAACCCGGTTGGACTGCGCAATGATGACAGCGGCCAACCGCGCACCATGAATGAAATTATGGCCACCGTGCATGCAATGACCGAGGAGTGGCAGCAGGAGCACGCGGGCAAATCCTTCGCCGAGGTCGTGACCCTGGGCCAGGCCGCTCGGGGTGTCACCTTGACGCTGCTCGCTGAACTGTCCGATGAACAACTTGCCGAAACACTGCCCGGAGCTCCGTGGGCAGACGGGACCGTTGGTGGCGTGCTGGCTGCGAATGCTGGACATGGAACAATGCACTGGAAATGGGTCACCGACGCGTTTGCAGCGCTCGGGGCACCGCTCAATTCGGACTCTCCGTCAACGCATTGAGCACGAGTCACTGAGAGCGTAGGTACGTGAAACTCGGGCAGCTCCTCAGCAACTTCCGGCTTGCACTTGTGCTCTCAACCGCATTGGCGGGCTGCACCGAATCGGCCCCGACAAGTCGAGCGTTGGGCGCAGACAGCATCGACGGGTCCGCTCTTTCGGTTCGTGAGACCACCGGGCCAGCGCAGAGCTCGATGGGGTACTCGACGATGGAGACGCTTCTGCCGGGTACCACCTCGCTACTCGATTCCGACGTGCGGCCGACCTCAGAACGTGCGCCGTCCCATTCAACCCTGACAAGCCAGACGACCCTGACAAGCCAGACGGGAGCGTTTGCAGAACCCGGCCGCAACCACCTCGTTTCGACCGTGCTGTTCGAGCGCGGCATGCTCCCCCTCCGCCTTTCCTCAACCGAGTTGGTCACTCGAAGCTGGGGTGTTGTCAGCGCACCCTCGGATGCTCCGGGGCCGTTCCCGCTCGTCATTGTGTTGCACGGTGCCCATTCGTTCTGCGGGCCTCCCGATTCAGCACGAACTTGGCCATGCCGACGAGGGCCCGAAGAACGCAATCAGGACGGGCTGGACTACCTCACCGAGTCGTTCGCGCAGAGCGGCTTCGTTGCTATTGCCTTGGGGATCAACGCCGAGTACGCGCAGCAACCCTCGCCTGCCCAGCTTCCAGGCGAGGTGGCTGCTGCGACAATCGAGCGAGACGTCTTCGCTCCGCTCAGGGCCGGGGACAGGCTTGGCACGCTGGCTGCCTCGAAGGTCCTCCTCTCGTCGGTTGTGTTGGTCGGTCATTCCCGCGGCGCGTCAATCGCCGGAGTGCTGGGTCTCAAGGGCGACTCGCGGCAACTCTCGGTCCCGGTCGCGGGAAGCGTCCTGATTGCGCCATCGGCGGACACAATTGACCCCGCACTGCTTGCCGATGTCCCGACAGCGATTGTTGTAGGCGAATGTGACGGAGACACCGGCGTCGATGGGGGCACCTACCTCACGAGTGCCAATGTATCTTTGCGGCGGACGCCGCTTGGGTTGATCATGCTGCAGCGCGCCACGCACAATGCCACGAACTCGCGGCTCGGACCGGACCCGTCGGTCGAGGGGCGCGCCGGATGCAACGAACCGCTCGCACCAGTGACTCAACGCGAGCTTCTCGAACACCTGCTCCCGGAAACGGTGCGCTCGTTGGTGGGGTTACAGGCCGACGGGGCGGTGGGACCCAACCTTTTCGATCCTCAGCGCGCAGACGATCG
>JAYSSK010000294.1:0-6137 GCA_043720595.1 Acidimicrobiia bacterium | reverse complement strand
ATGCGGATTGCCTTCTCAGTATTGGGCGTGAAGGTGATCCCGGATCCGTTTGGGGTGGCGTCGGTGAAGTTGTCGTTGACGACGATGCGCCATCCGCCCGCAACAGTTGACGATGTCAACACAGCAACATCAGCGCCGCTGCCACCAGGAACCGTTGTTGTTGTCGGACCAGTCGACACTGTGGTTTTGGCGATGATGGAGGTCATCGTGACGGTGGTGGCGGTGAGTTGCTTGATGTAAAGCAACGAGAACGTCGATGTCGGGATCGGAACCGAAACCTTCCCATCGGTATCAACTGTCGCGGTGACTTCAGACCCAATCGCAGTGAGTGTTGGGCTTTCGATGAAGGCTTGGGCGGCGATGGTGCGGCCTGCCATGGTGGTGCCGAGGTTGAGTTCCGCTGTGTTGAATCCGGTCCAGGGTCCAAAGATCCGGATCGCCTTCTCCGTGTTCGGGGTGAAGGTGATCCCTGATCCGGTTGGCACTGCGTCGGTGAAGTTGTCATTGACAACGATCCGCCATCCGCCCGCAACAGCAGTCGGTGTCAACACAGCAACATCAGTGCCAATGCCACCAGGAACTGTTGTCGTTGGACCTGCCGTCGTGGCTGTTTTGGCGATGATGGAGGTCATCGTGACGGTGGTGGCGGTGAGTTGCTTGACGTACAGCAACGTAAACGCACTACTCGGAAGGGGAAGCGAAACCTTGCCGTCGCTGGCGACGGTGGCAGAAACTTCGGTGCCGATGGTGGTGAGTGTTGGGCTTTCGATGAAGGCTTGGGCTGCGATGGTGCGGCCTGCCATTGTGGTGCCGAGGTTCAGTTCTGTGGTGTTGAACCCGGTCCATGGTCCGAAGATTCGGATCGCCTTTTCCGTGTTCGGGGTGAAGGTGATGCCTGATCCGGTTGGCACTGCGTCCGTAAAGTTGTCGTTGACGACAACCCGCCACGGAACAGCAACAGCAGACGGCGTCAACACAGCAACATCAGCGCCGCTGCCACCAGGAACCGTTGTCGTTGTACCCGCCGTGGTAGTTGCCGTCGGCACCGCTGTTGTCGACGTCGCTGTCGTCGGAGCCGCCGCCGACACGAGCTCAATGTCGTCAAGGAACACGTGTGCAGAGTTCGAAGCAGTTCCGTAGATCCGCAAGAAGCGCCCGGTTGCGATGTCGAAGGCGGGACCATTCGCAATCAACGACGACATTGGAATGGTGACCAGCTGCCACGAATTGGCCGGAATTGCAGGGAAGGACAAATCGGTCGAAGCACCGGTTCCCTGCGCTGCCACGTAGCCGTTCGTGAGCCCGTTCGGTCCACCGTTGATCCTGAACTGCAACGAGGTAAAACTCGACAGAACAAGCCCGTCGGGCACCGAAATGTAGATCCCGTTCAGCCCACCGAACGTGCTGTCAATCGAGGCAGTCCCTGAATAGACAGGAGACGTGTTGGCAACACTGTTCGTCCCGTTCCACTGGTTGTACGAAAATCCCGACACGAACGAGTCGCCGTATATGAGCGTCGAACCGGCCGCAGAAGCAGGTCTCGAAGCGACCAAGGTCGCTGCGATCATCGCCAGTGATACAAGGAGCGCAATCGATAGCGTCCGAAATGGGTTGGAGCGTTTCGCCGAAATAACCATGATGTCCCGAAGCCAAAGAGAATCGATGGAAGACAATCGGCTGACTGAAGACTCAGCTTGAGAATGATCCTTCAGATGGTTGACCCATCAAAGGAAATAACGAATGGTCGACCCCTTGGAGTTCTCTCGAACAGCCTGGAGCAGCAGGCCGGTCAGGGTGCCGTTAGATGAGGTTGGGTGAACGCCAGCACGTGGGCCATGGCCCGCTCGATGTACAGGTCTTTCTCGCCGACTGGCGCCACGTAGTGCAGTGCCGTCCGGGCCGCGTCAGCGTCGGCGAGGCGGGTGATGATCCACGCTGCGAGGTACTGACTGGCCAGGCAACCGCCTGCAGTTGCAACGTTGGCCGACGCGTGAAACGGGCGGTCGACGACTTCGGCCCCGGCCTCGATGACCCACGGTTTGGTGGTGAGGTCGGTGCACACCGGAACACGGTCTAGGAGCCCTAGTTTGGCGAGGAGCAACGCACCGGAACACTGCGACGCTATGAGCTGACGCGAAGGGTCGAGGTGAAGCGATGCAAGAAACTCGGGGTCTGCTGCGAACCTCCGGGTGTTGATACCGCTGCCAACAACCACTGCGTCGGCGGTCTGCAGTTGATCGATTGGCATCTGTGCCCGGACAGTGACCCCGTTCATTGACGTGACTTCGGGAGTAGGAGATGCAATGGCAACGGTCCAGCCAGGCCGCTGCACCCGGCCCAGGATGTATGACGCCACGAACGAATCGATCTCGTTGAAACCATCCAACGTGACAACTGCAATGTTCATCGGCTCAGTTTGCCGGGAAAACCGAATCTCGCAGGGCGAGTTTCACGCGGAGCGGTACACCACGTAACGAAACGGTCTGCGCACAGACGTGGCCCGTAAGTAAGTCAGCGGCAGGTCGGCTGTGATTCCAGCCACGTACGCGCGGCGGTGAGGATGGGGTCGGCCGCGTCGCCGACATGATTCCAATCGGGCTCGACTGGCTGATCCGGTTCGACCGGCCCCTCTTGGCGAGTCCCACGCGAGTCGACCATTGCGGCGTTGGACACCAGAATGAGCGCACCGTCGGGGAGTGGACCAACGGCATTGAAGGTGGTGAGCCCAAGTGTGCGCTGCCCGAACGTTCTGACCGACGGCCGGTGTCGGAACGACAGAACCAATGCCTCGCCTGCAGATGCACTGAGCCCACTGATGAGCACCGCAACGGGTGTGGGTTCGGCCAGCGGAATGGGACCGAACGGGCTGGCGACCGTGAACACGGGGTATTCGCGAGGGTTGGCCCCGGGGCGGTTGACCACTATTTCGCCGTTGCGGTACATCCATTGCTCAGTCACGCCAGCGGCATCGAACTTGCCCATCAGGACTCCGGTGGAGTCGATCGGAACCAACGGAGCCGCCGCTGCCAGAACTGGGTACACCCACCCGCCTCGGTTGCGCCGCACATCGACGATCCAGCCGCACCGTGGGGACTGCGACGTTGCCCGAATGGCTGCATGCGCGGCTTGGGCGTACCGTTGTTGGTCGTCTGGGGTGCCGAGGATTCCCGGCAGATCGAGGTAGCCAATTCGTTCGCCAACCGTTTTCACCGTCGCCGGATCTTGTTCTGGCGTGCTGACCAACGACACCGACCCCTTACGGATGACAACTGCCAGACGTCGGGTTTTGACAGCACCCCCAACCGTGACTTTGCGAGACACCGTAAGCCGCAAGGTGTCTTTGGTTTTGGTGCTGGTTGGGATGGCCACCACCTGCTTGCTGCCCGTCGGTGCGCGCCCTTCGATCTGATCGATGCGGTCGCCCAGGCGCAGGCCAGCCGTTGCCGCCGGGCCGCCGGATGCCAACGAGACCACGATCCGTTGCGGCCATGAAGCCAGGAACCCATACCCGTTGGCCTGACCCTGTGTGATTTCGGTTGACCTGGCTGGCGGGCGAAACGACGCATGCGGGTCGTTGAGAACCTTGAGCGTGTCCGTGATGATTGGATACGTGGCTGCCACGCTTTGCGCTGTTGCACCGCGCGCTTCGGCGGTGGCCCGGATGGTTGCCCAATCAACGTCAGCGCGACGCAGCGATTGTTGCTCGATGAAGTCCAGCGCCAACGCCAGATACTGGGCTGGAGCAATGGACACCGTGGCAACCGGAGTCTGCACGACTACCCCAGACGATGCGGAGGTTGTCGATGCTGCTACCAGCGTCGGCGTCGCTGCTGCGGTTTGTCCTGCTGCACCGGCGAACCCGAGCACCCCGACAACAACAAGTGCTGCGAGGCCAATGCGAGCGCCCGGCCCTGAGAGGTGGCCAGGGTTTGTGCGACGCGACGGATGGTTTCGCGATGTTCGATAAGCCATAGCTGGGCCATCATGGTGCATGGACACCATCATTGGGACGCGGGCCGCGGTAGGTAAACCAGATGGTCCTGCGGCCCGCTTGCTTCCAGTGGGGGCGATCATCGTTGGCATGTGGCTGGTCCGAATCCTTGATGTGGTGCTGCCTGCAGATCTCGTGAACGGCGGGATTCTTCCTCGTCAGGGTTCGGGTTTGGACGGCGTTGTGTGGGCACCGTTGCTGCATGTTTCCTTTGGTCATCTGATTGCCAACACGGTGCCCATGGCGGTGTTGGGTGGCTTGATTGCGTTGGGCAATCGTGTTCGCTTTCTGGCGGTTTCTGCCTTCACGTGGCTGGGCAGCGGACTTGGGGTGTGGCTCATTGCGCCGCCTCGTACCGTGACGGTTGGTGCCAGTGGTGTGGTGTTCGGGTTGCTGGGCTATCTGGTGGCCCGAGGCGTCTTTGACCGCAAACCAATGTCGATCCTGCTTGGCCTTGGCGCTCTGGGGTTCTATGGGGGCATACTGTTCGGCGTGTTGCCCAACCGTGCCGGAGTTTCGTGGCAGGCCCACTTGTTCGGGCTGGTCTCTGGTGTCGGTGCAGCGGCGCTGCTCGACCGGCGAAAGCCGTCGAGCCAACCTCGGGCGTGACCCGACCTGACCCGAATCGTGATGGATGAACCAGATGCCGCCAGCAACCGACAACGCCGAAACCCAACACAGCAGCACGGATCATCCACCGGTTGGGGTGGTGCTGGTGCACGGCGCCTGGCATGGCGGATGGTGTTTCGAGGCCCTCCAGGCCGAGTTGGCCGAGCGGGGTATCGGTTCCGTGGCGCCTGACTTGCCTGCCCACGGGGCCGACGCCGGTGCCCCGTGCGACCTTGCTGGTGATGCTGCGGCGATTGTGCGGGTACTTCGAGCCGTTGGGAGGCCCTCGGTATTGATGGGCCACTCGTACGGCGGGCTTGTGATCACTGAGGCCATTGCGCAACTGAGCGACAGCGGCGACCTTGCTGACTGTGTTCAGCACGCAGTATTTCTGTGTGCGATCGCGCTCCCGGCAGGAACCGCGTTCGGCGACCTGCCAGCCGGAACCAACGATGGCTCTGGGCTGGGGCGCATGATTCAGCGGTTGGAAGGCGGGTTGTCGGTGTTGAACCCCGAGGACCCCGAAGGGTTTCGTGAAGTGTTTGCTGCGGACTGCACCAGCGAGCACGCGGCCAGATCGCTGGCGAATGCTTCGCCACAAGCGCTGCGTAACTTGCGTGAAGGTGCGCGGGTGACTGCGGCGAGCCTGGTTCCGTCGACCTACGTGGTGTGCGTCAACGACGCCGCGATTCCCGTTGCTGCTCAACGGGCGATGGTCGCCCTCGTCCATGCGACCGGCAGCACCATGAACGTGGTCGAACTTGTGGCCAGTCATTCGCCATATGCGTCGATGCCAGGAGTGGTGGCAGACCTTTTGGCGTCGGTTTGCGAACCGGGCTGAGCTCATCGAGCGGCCGCCCGGTCTCGTAGCGAGATGAACCCGGCCGGGAAGACCCAGTACAGGTCGATGAGGTCGAGGTCGGCGAAGAGCACCCCAAGGTGCATGCCAGCCAGCAGCTCGAGCTGATCGTTGGCCGCATCGGGGTGCGTGAGCGGGCCCGTGCACCAGCAGACGACAACGGAATTGGCGTCGCCGACTTCAGCCAGCGTGGCGAGATGCTCGTTCATCAGCTCGATCGCTTCGATGGAACCGCGGGGAAAATTGTCAGAGATGAACGTGTGCGTGAGCCGGTGCAAAGCATCGAGGACGAACACGACCAGCACATCGCATTGATCGGTGGGAACCACGTGATGGTGACGCAACAAGTACAACACGTCGTGGTGATCAACAACGACGCGACCGAACAGACGTGAACGAACGGAAGAAGACACGGATACCTCCCAGGCAAGCTGGAGACCGCGCAGCGTCTCACCCACCACCTGCGGCAATTGCAAGTGGTGGGGGAGACGACGCGAGAACGAGAAAACTCAAACGCGGGGGAAGCGTCAACCGCACTGTGATGCGGCAAGGAAGAACCTACCGAGGGTGTGTGACAGTTTCTGGGGGCTGCAGCAGATCTTCGCCAAGGACGTCGCGCAGGAATGCTCCAACGTCGTTTCGGTTGCGGGTGCGTTTCAGCGGGGGCAAGGCACGCAC
>JAYSSK010000293.1:0-59535 GCA_043720595.1 Acidimicrobiia bacterium | reverse complement strand
TCGGATCCGTCGCACATCTTCTCGCCTGAGGCCCGCGCCTTCGACGAGCGGATCATCGATTGGTGGGCACGTGGTGATCACGCCAGCGTGATCGACGCCTACGACGAGTACCGGCGGTACAGGCCCGAAGGCCGTTTCGGTCACTACTTGATGATGGTTGCAGCGCTCGGCGGTCGCGACTGCACCGCGGTCGGGAGGCGGTACTCCGACTACGAAAATGCCGTGGGTACGGCGCAGATTCATGTGAACTTTGCTCTCTAGACTCGTTTGTCGGCCGTGGCGTGTCGATCCGACTGCGCTCGTACGATTCGTCATCGAAGGGTCGACGGACGGATCTGGTCGCACCGGGGGACGGGTTGCGACGCCGCTCGTTTTTTAGGCGCTCATTCACTTGCCATGGCGGCACGGTGGTCGAGACCGAAGTGCAGTCGCTCGACCCGCCTGAGTTGTGCGAGCGGGTGTCGCATGTGGCGCGACCGTTCTGGGTTACTCGTCGGTTATCCCGAGCCTGCAAACCGATCGTTCAAGCAGTGCGCGGCGACGAACGCCTTGCCGGCGTCGCCAACCGCCGCAACGTCGCATGGGACGACCTGCTGCGATACACCCGCGCCAGCAGGGCCGCGGACCACCGTTGAGCATGTTCGTCGACACGAACGTTTTGGTTCGACGCCTCACCGGTGATCTACCCGAAATGGCAGCGCAAGCGACCGCCTTCCTGGCCGACGTCGAGGAGCTCTTGCTCTCCGATCTGATCCTGGCCGAAACGATCTACGTACTCGAGGCACCCGACTACGGCCCCCATGCGCGTCGATCTCCGTAGCGTGTTAAGACCGCTCAATCGTCGGGGCGATGGTCACAGAGAGGCCGGCTCGAGAACGCTGGCCTTCGGGGTTCCGACGAGGGCAGGCGCGTTGTCGGGAACTGCCCATACCATCGTCGTTAGGAAGTGACGAAAGGCCACGGCCGCATCGACGTTGTCGAACTCGAGATCGACGACCACGTAATGAGGGTCGTCGACCGGTCGTTGGACACGATGGGCCCGAACGCCGGCGGCCTGTCTGGCGTCAGCAAACCGGTGAAAGGAAGTGGACCAGATCTCGAAGTCAGTGATGGGGTGCTCGATGTGAAGAGTCGTCATCAGATGATGGTACGAGCGCGATGCCGGTCGGCCAATCCCAAATACCTGGGGTTTGTCGCACCTGCGTTTGCAAGCGGGTCTACGGTCGAGGACGTGTCGATCACAGCGGTCTGTCGATCTCATAGCGGAGATGCGCGATCCTTGCGGCTGGCACTGCTCGAGGAGTTGCGACGCAGCGTGGTGTTCGACGCTTATGCGTGGCTGCTGACCGACCCCGCAACCGAGGTGGGGACAGCACCGATCGCCGACGTCCTCGGTGCGTTCGAGGAGCTGCCTCGGCTGATTCGGTTGAAGTACGCAACTGCGGTGAACCGGTGGACCAGTCTCGATGTGCCGGTTGCGCGACTCCACGCGTCCACTGGCGGCCTGGCTCGAGCACAGCTTGATTTGGAGGGAGCTTCTCTGTACTCACGGCGTCAGCGACGTCATGTCGACCGTTTTCCGCGATCAGTACGGCTGTTGGTCATTCCTCGATTTGTGGCGCCTCGGCGCAGTCTTCACGGACAGCGAGGCACAAGTCTTGACGCAGCACGCCACAGCCATAACCAGAGCGCTGCGCCGCTGCGCAGCACAGACCTTTGCGACTCCTGCCGACGGAGCGCCTGCCTTAGGCAGAGCCGGGCCTCTAGTGCTGCTGCTAGCCCCTGATCTGCACGTGCGCGCTCAGACTCCCGAGACCGCCAGTTATCTGAACGTCCTGGTCCCGCCCAACGGCGACAGTCATGCCGTGCCCGCTGCTGCCTACAACGTCGCCGCACAGCTTTTGGCAGCCGAGGACGGCGTCGATGACCACCTACCCGTCGCCCGAGTCCATCTCGACCGCGGCCGATGGCTGACGCTGCGAGCGGCCCGCATTGGCGACGACATCGCAGTCAGCATCGAAACGACGACACCCGCCGACCGCTGCGAACTGCTTTCGCGAGCAACAGGGCTGACCGATCGAGAAGCCGAATTGCTCGTGCGGCTCGCAAACGGTCTTGACACCCGCACCCTTGCCGAGCAGATGTTTCTGTCCGAACACACGGTGCAGGACCATCTCAAGGCCATCTTCGCAAAGACCGGCGCCGGCAATCGGCGGGACCTCCTCGCACGAGCATCCGGCCGATAGCGACATTTGCTATAGGACGCTTGTACCCGAAATCCCCAAACGCTCTCCTTCGGCCCGAGTGCGCCTTCCGGCGCGTCGAACACGCGCTCAACGGACAGCAACGCGAGCGGAACGTGCTGATCGAACTCTGGAAGCACATCGAGCGAGCGGCGAGAGGATGTGGTCAGAATGAGGTGGTGTCGCCAGCGATCTCGATCATCTATCTCAACGCCCTCGACATTGATGCCATCGAGCTGACCGATGACGAGATCCTCGACGCGGTGAACGAAGGGCTGGTCGCACAGGGCACCGCCGGAGGAGCGGTCATCGAACCCAGGGTCCACCTCACGCCTGACCCGGCGTTTCGCGGACACTTCAACGTGTTGCGTGGTTACGTTGCACCACTCAACCTCGCGGGCGTGAAGATTGTCGGCGACTACGTCGACAACTACAAGCTGGGCCTCCCATCCGAGATGGCGATGCTCAACCTGTTCGACCCGCGCACCGGGATGCCGCGTGCGATTGTTGACGCAACCGCCATCACCGACATGCGAACCGGTGCGCTGACGGCGCTAGGTGCCAAGCATCTCGCCCGGCCGGAGTCGAAGGTGCTCGGCCACGTCGGCTCCCGTGGGACGTCGTACTGGAATGTTCGGCTTCTCGACCACATCTACGACTTCGACGAGATTCGGGTTCACTCGCGTCGACCCGCGAGTCGGGAGGGCTTCGCCGAGCGCCTTCGTGCCGACCTCGGCAAGCCGATCATCGTGACCGACAACTGGCAGGACTGCCTCGACGGGGTTGACATTGCGGTCGAAGCGTCGCGACTTGAGACGCGCGAAGAGATCTTCAAAACCGAATGGATCAAACCAGGCGCGCTGGTCGTCCCGTATGGCACCGTCAGCGCACTGGATCTGTCGATGACACAGGCCATGGACATGATCGTCGTCGACGACCTCGGCCAGTTTCGGGCGGGCAACTTAGGTGCGCTCCGCCCGCACATCAATGCGGGGCTGCTGTCCGAGGAAGGAGTGCACGGTGAATTGTGCGAGATCGTCACCGGGCAGAAGCCGGGTCGACGGTCACCCGACGAACGTATCCTCTTCTGGCACCGTGGGTTGTCGCTGTCCGACATCGCCCTCGGTGCAGCAATCCTTGAGAAGGCTGCGGCTCGAGGAGTCGGGCAGACACTCGATTACGCATAGCCGATTCAGTTTGTGAGGAAATCAGCGAACACCCCATCAGAAACCATCGCCGCTACGGCTTCTATCTCACGACCGACAGGTCGATCCAATGCGATGAACGCCGACACGTCTCGCACCGCCCGGTAGGCATGCTCGAGCCGCCGGGTCTGTCCGGTCGTCGAGGAGACGCTGAAGGGCCTGCTGGCTCCCTCGGCCTGCGTCCGCAGGTCAAGTGACTGGCACGCCGTAACCAGCTCGATCGCTATGAGCACAGCAACGATTTCCAGCAAGTGGGTCAGGTTCTCGGCTGCGAGTGGTGCGAACGTTGCGCTGTCTTCGACGCCGTCCGCGTTGTGCGATCCGATCACGGGGACCGGTGACGACAGGTGAATGATCTGTGCGCGGAGCGCTTCGGTCGGCTTGAGGAGCGGACCGAACCCGGCGCTGTCGGTTGAATCGGTCGCAAGGAGTGGAGCGAGTCCGGTGAAAGGAGCGTGCATGAACCGGTGGATCCGTGCAACCGTGTCGTTGCTGCTCCAGGCAAAGGAACGCGCGACAGCATCGAGTGTCTGCGTGAGCCGTGGAAGATGGAAGTTGCCGGTACTGATGCACTCGCCCGACTCGATGATCACCACAGGGTTGTCCGGAGACGAGTTCAGATCGACGTCGACCTCTGCGTCCAGTTCGTCGAGGGCTGCACGGGTCGCTCCATGTGTCTGTGCGATGCATCGAAACGAGACCGGGTCCTGGAGGCGCCGAGCCGTCCCGCGAACCCCGAGCGGGCCGTCCTCGAGCAGCCAGCGCAACTGGTCGCCCATCACGATCTGTCCGGGTTGCGGCCGAACCCGCAACGACGACGCGAAGAGCGGCGTGAGGTTGCCTCGAAACGCTTCCATTGAGAGGGCGGCAGCAACTTGCATCGAGTCGAGCGTCGTTTCCGCTTGCGTCGCCGCGAGTGCGGCAACAGCAGTGGAGAACGCCGTGTTGTTGCACAAGATGATGCCGTCTTTCGGAGCGAGTTTGAGTGGTTTCAGTCCCGCTCGACGGAGCGCGTCGGTTGCAGGCACGAGTTCTCCGTCGATGAGCGCGTCGCCTTCCCCGATCAGGGCGTGCGGCACCGCAGCCATCACCACGAGGTCGGCGGCTCCGATCGAGCCGACGCGCCGGATCGCAGGGGTGAATCCCCGGTTGAGTGCCACGACGAGTGCGGTGACCACCGCAGGTGACGCTCCAGCTGCGCCGGTGAGCAGCGTGTTCAGCCGGACGGCCATCACAGCGCGGGCCGATCGCACGTCGAGTGGCTCGCCGAGGGCTTGTGCTCGGCCTCGAACGGTGTGGTACGAGAAGTCCGATGCCTCTGCGGCTGTCAGCATCTGCCCCGCTCGCATACCGAGTCCCGTCGTCAACCCGTAGGCAGGGATCCCCTGGGCGAAGTAATGATCGACTACTTTCCGCGCAGCCTGGACTCGTTCGAACGCGTCCGTAGCAACTTCCACCTGGGCGCCGTCCGCGATCAGTTTCAGACGCGCTGGGCTGAGCGCAGACCCGTCAAGAACGAGGGAGAGTTGGACGTTCATCGATGTAGTTGATCACGGACTCGTCGCCAACCCGGCGCCCGCAGCTTTCAGGGTTGCCACTCGGCGACACCAGCAAGGTAACGGCGGGTCGCGCGAACCTGCAGCCAACGTGTCAACGGCGGAACGATACGTGTACAAAGCATCCCAGCGCGCCAAACAGCAGTGATTGTGTACGAGGCCGACCCATCGTGTTTGCGCTCGACGATGAACGACTCCTCCCCGTCCTCGGGGTGGTGCGGCAGCGTTGCGTACGTGAAGCCGAAGCGGGTGGGTTCGTCAACTGTTTCGATGATGCGACACGTCGCAGAAATCGACGAGAACAGCACAGGGATGGCTAGTGCGACCGTTTGCCCCACGGCGATGGCTGCACACGCCGGCTCGACATTGATGTTGGCGGCGCTCTGGCTTGCCCACTGCTGAAGTGCGGTGCGTCCGGCCTCGAAGCCATGTGGCAGCTCGATCCTCCACACCGCGCGGTTGTATCCGAGCGCTTCGGCTTGGCGGAGCAGCCCGATCTTGCTCGTCGGCGATTCATCCCAACGCAAGGATCATGCCGAAGGTGAGCATCGCCGCGGCAACTCCGGTGAGGGCCTTGGCCCAACCGGTGGCAACCTGCCGCGAGTAGCGAATGAGCACCGCAGCAACTGCGAGGCCTGACAGCGCCATGAACGTTGCCGACACCCACTCGAGCACGCCGCCGGTCGTAATGCCTGCTGCGGTGAACGGAATTCCGACCACGACCGCAGCGGCGACGAGCCACGACCGGTTCGTCTGTGCCGACGTGACTCCCGCAACAATCGGCAATGCAAGCCCCGCGTAATGGAAGTGAACGGCGGTGAGCTGCACGATCGTGTCGCTGAACCCAAGTGGGTTGGCACCAGCACGGCTGACCGTCAGCCAGCCTGCCCCGACGACCAGGAACATCAACGCGAAGTCGGTCGCCGCCATCGGGTCGAGTGATCGTCGTGACAACAGACGAGCGGCTCCGGTGACCCCGGTCGCCAACGCGAGAACCAGCCATGGCACGGTAAGCGCGCTCGCAATCAGGCCCTGCTCGGGAATGAACGACAGCGCCACCGCTACCGCCGCACTCAGCCGGGCCCACCTGGGCAACGCGGCGCGGAGATCGGACTCGTCGGCGGGTAGGTAGGGAGGCGACCACCCCAGGACCACGAACAGCGCTAGCGGAACCATCACCAACGGAGCGAAGACAAGCACTGTTTCGGGCCATCCGGGCCGCACCGTCAGCGCCCACAGCAGCCAGATGACAGTCCCTGGGAAAAAACCCTTCAGCAGCTCGGTCACTGTGATCCCTGGACCTTGCGTATCCGCCACGTGAGCCAGTTTCACACCATTGTGAGATCAACTGTGAGACGGCCGACGGTGAGCGCTATGCACCCCATCGTGATTGGCCGAACCGGTAGCCGACCGACCGGACCGTCTGGATGAGGTTGTGTTCTTCGCCCATTTTGGCCCGAAGGCGGCGGATATGGACGTCGACGGTGCGGGCGCCGCCGTAGTACTCATATCCCCAGACCCGAGACAGCAGCGTTTCGCGGGTGAAGACCTTGCCTGGGTGCGTGGCGAGGAACTTAAGCAGCTCGTACTCCATGTACGTGAGGTCGAGCGGCTTGCCCTCCATCTGCGCCTGGTAGGTCTCGAGGTTGAGCACAAGTGGGCCAACTTCGACCAGACCTGGTCGTGCCGTCTTGCCAGCGCGCCACATGGAGTGCTTCAGTCGGGCCTGCAGCTCCACAGGGTGGAACGGGTTGAGGCAAAAGTCGTCGTACAGATCTTCGCGGAGTTCCAGCTCTGGAAGCTGACCGCCAGAGACCAACAGCAACAGCGGAGAAAGCGGCGCGTCGCGCTTACGCAGGGAACGGCACAGAGCCCACGCGGACTCTGGGTCGGTGTCGGCGAAGACAATCGCACCGCCCCAACCCTCTTCTGGCTCTGCTCGCTCGGCAGCAATTGCAGAACTGACGGCATGCCATTTGTACCCCGACAGGTCGAGGGTTTGGACCAGCGCGGCGGGAGGAGGGTCCGGGAAGAGCAAAAGCGGTTGGGCGGTGGTCAACACTGGAAGTCCTCGCTCACAAAGAGGGAAGGTAGCGCTCCAGCTCGAACTGGCTGACGTGCGTCTTGTACGCGGACCACTCGGCCCGCTTGTTGCGGATGAACCACTCGAAGACATGTTCCCCGAAGGCATCGGCAACCAGCTCGCTGTCTTCCATCACATTGACTGCTTCCGAGAGCGAGGACGGGAGCATCTGGATCCCCTTCATCAGCGCTTCGTGAGGTGTGAGTTCCGACAGATTTTCGGTGAGCTCGCCGGGCAACGTGTACCCGCGTTCGATGCCACGCATCCCAGCTTCGAGCAGCAACGTGAGCGCAAGATACGGGTTGCAGGCTGGGTCTGCCGCCCGATATTCAATGCGCGCAGATGATGTCTTGTCACGTTTCGGCTTCGGTACACGCACGAGCGCGCTGCGATTGTGGTGTGCCCAGCTCACATACACCGGGGCTTCGTATCCAACGACCAACCGCTTGTATGAGTTGACCCATTGGTTCGTGACGGCTGTGATTTCTGCTGCGTGGTGCAACACTCCGGCAAGGAACGCCTGACCCGTTTCAGAAAGGCCAGGACCATCGGGGTGGGCGAACGCGTTCTCGTCGCCACGGAACAGCGACAGGTGCAGGTGCATGCCGCTGCCCTGTACGCCGCTGATGGGCTTCGGCATGAACGTTGCGTACATGCCACGTTCCATAGCGACCTCTTTCACCACCAAACGGCTGGTCATGATGGAATCGGCCATGGTCAGCGCGTCGGTGTAGCGCAGGTCGATTTCTTGCTGGCTCGGTGCTTCTTCGTGGTGTGAATACCGCACCGGAATGCCAAGCGCTTCGAGGTGATGAATCGTGCGACGACGCAGGTCACCTGCCGCATCGGCAGCTGACAGGTCGAAGAATGTCGACGTATCGAGGGGGCGTGGAGGTTTCGACGGATCGTTGTCTGCGAAGTAGAAGTACTCCAGGTCTGCGCTGGCGAAGTAGCGGTAACCAGCGGCCCCGGCTCGGTCCAATGCACGGCGCAGCACCTGGCGAGGGTCACCAAGGAATGGGTTTCCGTCCAGGTCCGTCACGTCGCAGAAGATGCGCGCAACCGGATCATCTGCACGCCACGGAAGAATCTCGAAGGTCGACGCGTCGGGCAACGCGATCATGTCGCTTTCGACGTGGCGGCTGAAGCCGTCGATGGCGGACCCGTCGAAGCTCAGCCCCTCTTCGAGCGCGTTTTCCAACTCGGCTGGTGAGATGGCCAGGCACTTGAGGAACCCGAGGACGTCGGTGAACCACAACTGGACGAACCGCACCCCGCGTTCTTCGACGGTGCGCAGGACATATTCGTTGAGCCTCGAGCGGCTGGCTGTGCCGTTGTCAGACATCTATCCATGATCGGCGATGGAACGATGATGGAGAACAGCTCCCTGGCTGGTTCACAGAGCGTTCACAAACGGGCAACGAACGCGAAACGGCATCCCGCGACGCTGTTCATCGCTGGAACAACGAGCATTGCCACTCGTGGCCAATGTCCGATGGGGCAGTGAACCGAGACCGAATATGCATAACTGCACCGGGCAGATCCCGGCCAACCGCTCCCGCATCTGTATATAAAGGAACCTCCCGTGGCCTTCCAAGCTGAGTACATCTGGATCGACGGCGCAAAGCCGACACCGTCGCTCCGCAACAAGACGAAGATCGTTGCCGACGGCGGAGACCTGCCGATCTGGGGCTTCGATGGTTCGTCTACCGAGCAGGCACCTGGCGACAAGTCTGACTGCGTGCTGCGCCCGGTCTGGAGCTGTCCGGACCCAATCCGTGGCGGAGACAACGTCCTCGTCATGTGCGAGGTGCTCCTCAACGACATGACCCCGCACTCCACCAACACCCGTGCAGCGGCAGCAAAGGTTGCCAAGAAGTTCGCCAAGCAGGAGCCATGGTTCGGCATCGAGCAGGAGTACACCATGCTCACCTCCGACGGCCGTCCACTCGGTTTCCCGAAGGGTGGCTATCCAAAGCCACAGGGTCCTTACTACTGCGGCGTCGGCACCGGCCGCGTTGTTGGTCGTGACATCGTTGAGGCTCATACCCAGGCTTGTCTCGATGCAGGCATCTCCATCTCTGGCACTAACGCGGAGGTCATGCCTGGCCAGTGGGAGTTCCAGGTTGGACCGCTTGGCACCCTTGAGGTCTCTGACCAGTTGTGGGTTGCTCGTTGGCTGTTACACCGCATCGCAGAAGACTTCGACGTTGTCATCAGCCTCGATGCAAAGCCTGAAAAGGGCGACTGGAACGGGGCCGGAGCGCACACCAACTTTTCGACCAAGGCAATGCGCGAAGACGGCGGTTACAAGGTCATCGAAAAGGCGTGTGTTGCACTGGGCAAGAAGGTCATGGAGCACGTCTCCAACTACGGCTACGACATCGAAAGCCGCCTCACCGGCAAGCACGAGACCGCTCCGTACAACAAGTTCAGCTACGGCGTGTCCAACCGTGGCGCGTCCGTCCGTATCCCATGGCAGGTTCCAATCGAAGGCAAGGGCTATCTGGAAGACCGTCGCCCGAACGCCAACATGGACCCGTACCTTGTTGCCCGCCTGATCACCGACACCTGCTGCTCGGCGCTCGCCTGATTTTGTACGCAGTGTTTGGCGAGGTTGGTTCGTCGTCAAACGCTTGACCTCCAACCTGTTTCCCTTTCGAGCAACCCCGTCCTCCCCCGGCGGGGTTGCTTGTCGTTATGGGTCGGTGTTCCGTGGTTCAGGGACCGTTGCTTTCGGATCGGTTCGAAACCTGGTTTCGATACCACGGTCCTGGTAGTGGGAGGCTGAACCCAATGACCCCATCGCCGAGCGTGGAAACTCCGCAAGGAAGCGATCCGTCGCCCCGCCTGATGCAGCGTTTTGATGTTGTGGTGCTGTGCAACTTTCTGGCTCTTGGTGTGATTGTTGGAGCCGTTCCGCGCTACCTCCATTCGGAACTGAAAGCTGACCGTTTCCATACCGGGATTGCAACGACGAGCTATTTCGTTGCAGCGCTGATAGTTCGCCCGTTTATCGGTGCAGCGGTAGACCGGGTTGGGCGGCGTCCGTTCCTCGTGGCACCCCCTGCGATCATCGGCCTCCTGACGCTCGGTTATACCTGGGTGCATACGGTTCTGGGCATCACCCTGCTGCGATTCGTTGCGGGCGGGCTCGCTGCCCTGTTCTTCACCTCGGTCGCTCTCGCAGTAACCGATGTTGTGCCGGAAGGCGAACGAACCCGGGCGCTCGGCCGCCAAAGTGTGATGACCTACACGGGGTTCATCATCGGCCCCATCTTGGTGGACCGTTTGCTTGACATCAGCTGGACAGCAGTGTGGGTAACCGCGGCAGCGTTGCACGTTGGAACTGCCGTGTTCGCCCTCACGCTCCCTGAAACATCCCGGCACGGTACCCATGCGCAGGCGGCACCCGCGAAACCAGGCTTCGACCGACGCGTTATCAAGCCGGCCGTTGCAATCATGGCCGCCAACTTTTCCTTCGGTGCCCTCGTGACCTTCAACCCCGAATACGCGGAGCGAATGGGAATTGAGCATCCCGGCCGTCTGTTTGCGGTGTATGCCATTTCGGTTGTTGCGGTTCGTTCGTGGACCGGCCCCATTGCGGATCGTGTCGGCCCCGCACGGTTCACGGTTCCGGTACTTGCGCTCGGCAGCCTCGGTCTGTTCGGTCTCGCGTCGGCCAACGCACCGTGGCAGTCGTTCGTAGCGATTGGCGTGGTAGGTGCCAGCATTGGATCTGCGTTCCCAGCTGCCACCGCAGCGTCGTTGCAACGAGCAGGCGGTGGGGACCGCGGCAAGGCGATGGGGACTGCGCTCGCGATGGGTGATATCGGCCAGGCCAGCGCCGGACCGCTAATTGGCTATCTGTCCACTCAGTGGGGATTCGGATGGGTGTACAGGCTTCCCGCGCTTTTGGCACTGGTCGCCGTATTGACGTTGCTGACGATGCCCGAGACGCGGCGCGCGAAGCTCACGTATGCCTGAAACGACGCTGCTCCAAGATTGGACAGGTCCGCTTGCCCTTCCGGACTTCACCACGATCAACCCGACTGAGTTCGTTGTCGCGTTCCCAACGGCCATGCAGCAGCACCTGCTCGAGATCGATGCCATTGCTGACAACCCAGAACCGCCCACGTTTGCCAACACTGTGGTTGCGTTCGATCGAGCCGGCCAGTTACTGACCCAACTCAGTCGCTTGTTCGGCAACCTCTGTTCGGCTGAAACAAGTCCGGACCTTCAGGAGGCCGAACGCGTACTGGCGCCCTTGCTTGCGGCACACGGTTCGTCGGTTTCCCTTCACGCAGCGCTGTTCACGCGTCTTGACTCCCTTCACGCCGCGTCGGACCAGCTTTCGCTTTCCGGTGAACAGCGACGCGTGCTTGACCGCTTCGTATTGGACTTCGAGCGCGGAGGTGCCCGATTGCAGGGAACGGATCGCGAACGCGCCGCAGCGATCGCCCAAGAGCTGGCTGTTCTCCAGACTGAGTTCTCGCAGAACCTGCTGTCGGACGAGTCGACCTGGCTTCTAGAGCTCACTCCGGCGTCTGATCTCGACGGGTTGCCTGACTGGCTATGCGCCGCTGCCCGTGGCGCAGCCGCTGCGGCCGGCCTCCCGGAAGGCGCGCATGCCATCACGCTTTCCCGGTCGTTGGTCAGCCCGTTCCTGGAGTTCTCCACGCGACGCGATTTGCGTGAGCGGGCTTGGAAAGCGTGGATCGCTCGCGGCGAACGTGACAATCGTCCGTTGATCGGCAAGATCTTGGAACTCAGGCTGGAACTCGCTCGTTTGCACGGGTTTGCCACCTTTACCGACTACCAGTTGGACGACACGATGGCCAAGCAGGCGGTCAACGTGGAGACACTTCTGCGACGTGTGTGGGCACCGGCACGGGCCTCGGCAATCGCAGAGCATGAAGAGCTGAGCGCCATAGCGCGTTCCGCAGGCGAACCGGCGGTAGAGGGATGGGACTGGCGGTTCTACGCGGAGAAGATCCGCAGCACCAAGTACGAACTCAACGACGAAGAAATCAAGCCCTACTTCTCCCTTGACGGGGTGTTGGCGGCCGCCTTTGACTGTGCCTCACGGTTGTTCCACATCACGTTCGTTGAACGCCACGACATCGCCGTGTACCACCCAGACGTGCGGGTCTTCGAGGTGCTCGATTCGGCGGGGGAGCGTTACGGCGTCTTCCTTTCGGACAACTTCGCCCGGCCAAGCAAGCGAAGTGGTGCGTGGATGAGCAGCTACCGGTTACGGGACAACAGCCTTGAAGGCGATGCCCGTTTACCCGTCATTGCCAACCACAACAACTTTGCCAAAGCCGAAGCAGGGTCGCCCACACTGCTCAGCCTCGACGATGCGCGCACGCTGTTTCACGAGTTTGGCCACGGCCTGCACGGTTTGCTGTCAGATGTCAGTTTCAAACGCCTGGCGGGAACTGCTGTGCTGCGTGACTTTGTGGAGTTGCCGTCGCACCTGTTCGAGCATTGGCTGTTGGAACCCGAAGTGCTTCGCCGTCATGCGCGCCACGTTGAAACCGGCAAACCGATCCCGGACCGCTTGATAGAGCTGATCCAAAAGAGTGCTCACTTCAACCAGGGGTTCGAGACGGTTGAGTACACGTCGTCTGCACTGATCGACATGATCCTGCATCAGAAGACGGACCTTGAATCGCTCGATCTGGACGAGTTCGAACGCACCACCTTGGCTGAACTTGGCATGCCCCAAGCGATGGTGATGCGGCACCGCTTGCCCCAATTCGCGCACCTCTTCTCCAGCAGCAGCTACGCCTCCAACTACTACGTGTACATGTGGGCTGAGGTTCTCGACGCTGACGCATTCGACGCCTTCACTGAATCGGGTGACCCGTTCGACGCGGAGACAGCAGAACGTCTGCACACGTACATCTATTCTTCGGGTAACTCAATTGAGCCCGGCGAGGCGTATCGCAAGTTCCGTGGGCGAGACGCCACCATCGAGCCGTTGTTGCGCGGCCGAGGGTTGCTCCCAACCGGCTAGACGCAGCGATTGGTGAGATTGCCAATGACGGGCGACCCCGACGTGAGCAACTCGCCAGCCTTGAGGAAGCGGCCACGCGCCGAACCGACTCCGCTTGGCGTTCCGGTGAAGATGATGTCGCCGGGCACCAGCGTGCAAATGCTGGACAGGTAAGCCACGATCTCCGGAACGGTGAAGATGAGGTCGTTGCTGCGTCCGTGTTGCATCTGTTCGCCGTCAATGTCGCACCACAGTTCGACGTCGTCGGGGTTCTCAAACGCGTCGACGGACACGATTGCCGGTCCGATGGGTCCGTAGGTGTCGAACGACTTACCAAGCGAGAACTGCGGTGGCTTACCCGCGCGTTGGACAATTCGGTCGCTGATGTCTTGTCCCAGGGTGAGCCCGGCAACATGCGCCCATACGTCGGACTGTGCGATGTTGCGGCCGCCAGCGCCCATGACAACCACCAACTCCACTTCCCAGTCAACGTTGGTCCCACTCAGGACAATGTCGTGAGTCGGCCCGGTGAGGCAGCTTGGAAACTTGGTGAACGTGAGCGGAGCGGGCGGCAGCTCTGCTCCGGTCTCGATGGCGTGCGCCCGGTAGTTGAGGCCGATCCCGAACACCTTGGTTGGGTGTGGGACACACGGACCGAGAACCGACGGATCAACGTCGCCGTTTGGCTGCGAGCTGCCAAGGTTGGCCTGGATGGAGTGCAGCTCTGCGTGCCGGGCGATAGCGACCATTGGGTCGGCAAGCGCCGCATCGTTGGAGACCTGGGCCAGATCGAACCACCGACCATCTGATTCGAGTGCAGCGCGGCCAGAGACGTTGAGCAGTCTGAACATGTACCCGATTCTTCCCCGTTCTGGGCAGCGCGAGTTATTCCGCCTGAGGGTTGGGCAGCCAGCGGAAGCGGCTCCAGCCGTCCACGGGGTCTGCACCCAATGCCTCGTAGAACTGTATGGATGGTTCGTTCCAGTCCAGCACCATCCATTCGACTCGGCCGTTCGTGCGGGAACGAAGGTGCGTGAGGAGTTCTAGCCCGAACCCACGCCCTCGGAACTCTGGGCGGACGAACAGGTCTTCCAACCAGATACCCCGGTCACCTCTGAAGGTGGAAAACGTCTGGAACCACAATGCGAATCCGGCGACGGTGCCAGTGTCGTCGTCGATGGCAAGTGTGACTTGTGCCGGCGAGCCCGCTCCGAAGATTCCCTCGTGCAGCGTGTCGTCTGTCCACTCGATCTCGTGTGCCAGTTGTTCGTACTCGGCGAGGCCCCGGATGAGCGATGCGATCTCGCTGAGATCGGCCGATGTGCCTTGCCGCAGGCTCATGATGCGAGAGGTGAGTTGTCGGTTAAAACTGAGTGTCCTGCAGCGGTAAGCGCGCTTATGGCCTCTGCCAGTCGATCGCCAGGAACCATCACGTAGTCCGTGTCGAATGTCGATGTTGCAAAGATGCCGATGCCTGCGTCGCGCAACGGTTGCAGAACGGCAGCGAGTATGCCGGTGAGCTTGAACTCGAACGGTCCCCGAAGCATGAGGCACGCCCACCCAGCTTGGTTACGCACCTCCGCAGGCACCGCACGTTCGTCGGAAATGATGCTCAACTCGAAAGGTGTTCGCGTGACCCCACAGAACGAGCCGGACCATGCCCATGAAGGAATCGGGGCGGTGGGGTCCAGCCGCGAAACGGCGAAGCGACCATCAAGCACTTGCAAGGAGAGATTCATCAGCCCTGCGCGCCCGTCTCGAAACCGCGCAGCACATTGACCACGTTGACACCGATCGCGTCAACTGCGTAACCGCCTTCGAATACGAACAGGGTTGGTACTCCAAGCTCGCTTATCCGGGCGCCCATTCGTAAGTAGTCGTCGTGTTGCAAGCGGAAACGGCTAATCGGATCTCCGTCGAACGTGTCAACTCCCAGCGACACCACCAAGGCCTGGACCTTGTGCCGACGCAGGCGATCCACTGCTTCGGTCAGCGCTTCGTCGTAGGCGCTCCAGTCCGTTCCCCAAGGCAGTGGGAAGTTGTGGTTGGCCCCCTCGCCCGCACCGATTCCGGTCTCGTCCGCGTGGCCGAGGAAGTACGGGTACTCGTCGAACGGATCGGCGTGCAGCGAGGCAAAGGGGACGTCGGCGCGGTCATAGAAGATGGCCTGGGTTCCGTTGCCGTGGTGATAGTCGACGTCGAGGATCCCGACTCGGTCTACTCCTCGGTCCCGCATTGCTTGCGCCGCGATGGCTGCGTTGTTGAAGAAGCAATAGCCGCCGTAGACGTCTGCCGCAGCGTGATGGCCGGGCGGCCGGCAGAGAGCGAACGCGGACGAGTGTCCGGCACTCAGTAGGTCCACGCCGGACAGAGCTACGTCTGCGGCCGATGTGATGGCTGTCCAGGTCCCCGCCGTGATCGGCGTGCCGGCATCAAGCGCGAAGTACGAGATCTTGCCGTCGATTGCGCGGGGGATCTTGTCATGACGAAGCGTCCGCGTCGGCCAGATGAGCGGTAAGGCGTCGTACTCCCCGTGCTCAACTTTCCACTCGTCCCACGCGGTGCGCAGGAACTCTATGAACAGTTGGGTGTGTACGGCCGAGATGGGAGCTTCGCCATGGGAGCTAGGACTGATCACCGGCCCTATCCCGCTGGCGTTCACCTGTGCGACAACGAGGTCAGCTCTGAGCGGCATTTCGAAACACGGCATGAGTTTGCCGTTGTTGAGTTCGGACTTGCCATCCTGCAAACGGTGGTTGTCGGAGTAGACGGTATGCACGCAGTCATGCTGGCAGCTGAAACACCGGATACCCTTCGCGCGTGAAGACGGACTTTTACGGCCGGATCCAGCAAGCGTGAACAAGGCCACCCGGAACGATCTCATAGCGTTCACCGACACCGTCACCAGCCTGGCACGCCGGTTTGGATTCGTGGAGTCATGACGGTTCTCGTGGACGAGTGCCGTTGGCCGTGGCGCGGCCGCCTGTGGTGTCACCTCGTCAGCGATGCTTCGTTCGAAGAACTCCACCACTTTGCTCACGGACTCGGTATCCCGCGAGTTGCGTTTCAAGGCGATCACTACGACCTCCACGAAGCGGGACGCGCCGCAGCACTTGAACACGGCGCCTTCCCCGTGAGCGGTCGAGAACTCCTACGTGCCATCACTGGCGCCGGACTGCGCCGAGGTCCCGCTCTCAGCCGTGGCGGCGTGTCCGCCGTGACGGACTTCGCTGCACCCCGCCTGGAGACCGAGCGTCTCGTGCTTCGTCAATGGACGCCTCAGGACGTGGACCCTATGCATGCAATCGAGTCCGATCCGGAAGTGATGCGCTACCTCGGTGGGCCGATGTCACGCGAGACAACCAAGGACCGGATCGACCACGAGGCCGTAGGCCTTGCACTGCGTGGATTCGGCAAGTGGGCGGTGGAGCGCCGCGACACCGGCGACCTCATTGGCAGGGTCGGCATCAGCCGGGCAGACCCGCAGTTACCGTTTGCTCCGGTACTGGAGATCGGATGGCGGCTGAGCAGCGCAAGCCAAGGGATGGGCTTTGCCACGGAGGCTGCGCGGGCTGCGCTGAACTACGGCTTCGAAACGCTGGAAGTGGACCGGGTCGCCGGCTTCACGGCTCCGGAGAATTTTGCGTCGAGAGCGGTGTTCGCCCGGCTACAGATGACCGAAGCGGGGGAGTTTGATCATCCAGGAGTGCCCGAACCGGAACGGCGTCAGGTCTTGGCGTGGGCCATAACGGACAGCGGATCGGGGCGTGTCAGCGTCCGCTGAGCCGGGCGACAGTCCCGGACGCGCTGGTAACCCAGACCTCACCGTCGGGGGCAGTATTGAACGATGACAGGTTGGCCAAGCTGACCCCAAGTTTGCGTGACTGCCAGGCGCCACCGGAGGTGCGTTGGCCAACGGAGGCGATCCAGCCTTTGCAGTAATCGCCATAGAGGTAACGCCCGGCCAGCCCCCGTAACGACTTGCCCGTGTAAAAGACGCCTCCCGTGACCGAGCAGCCGTCTGAGTGTGAGTACTCCGTCACCGGATCCACTGCCCCGGTTGGCTTCTTCCCTCCTTCGAATGCGTGCTTACCTTCGCGAAGCTTCCACCCAAAATTCGCTCCGGGCCGGTTGAGGCTCACCACATTGACCTCTTCGTATTTCCCCTGCCCAACGTCGCCGATGAACAACCGTTTGCCGGTTGCGTCAATGTCGTAGCGCCACGGATTGCGCAATCCGTACGCCCAGATCTCGGGCCGACCACCATCCTTCGCAAACGGATTCCCAGCAGGGATTCCGTAGGGTTTGGAGCCGGTTGGCCGCGGGTCGATCCGCAGCATCTTGCCGAGGAGCGAATCGAGATCTTGCGCTCGGTTCTCCGGATCCCCGCCGGATCCCCCGTCGCCGGTGCCGATCCAGAGGAGACCCTCTGAGTCCACAACGATGTGGCCGCCGTTGTGGTTGCTGTAGGGCTGATCGATCGTCAGCAACAAACGCTTCGTGCTGGCGTCGGCCGCGTTGTTGCGCCATGCGTACTCCCGAATCTCGGTATCCCCATCGGTGTTGGTGAGATTCACGTAGAGCAGCGACCCATCGACCGAAAACGCAGCACCCAACAAACCTTGCTCACCTCCGTCGCTGACATCGTCTGTGATGTCGAGCGCGGCGTCGAGCAGAGCGAGTGGCTTTCCGGCCAACATCCTGACCGTGCCGGTCTTTTCGACGACGAACTGCGCACGGGTCATCGGGTGCCAGATGACTGCAATGGGACTATCTGCTGTTGCCACCTTGGTCAGCACGAATGCGCTGCTGTTGGCCGCGTTGGCAGTTGTCACGAGGGGTCCGCCCACAAGGCCACAGACACCGCTGATGGCAATCAACAGACCAGTTGGTTTGGCTACTTTCGCATGGCGCATTCGTTCATGCTCCTTGAACTTTGACCCTTACACGAACATCCAACGGCGTTCGGTACGGTGGACGAATGGGTAAACCACGTTCACCGAAGGGTCGTGCAGCGCTTGTATCGCAGCGGCTTGCCGAGTTGTATCCCGGAACCGCAAAGGACCTGTGTGAGCTCACCCACGAGAATCCTTTCCAGCTGCTGGCGGCCACGATTCTCAGCGCACAGACAACTGACGTGCGCGTCAACATGGTGACGCCAGTGCTGTTCGAGCGCTATCCCACGCCAACGGCCTTGGCTGGCGCCGTTCCCGAAGAGCTTGAAGAGATTGTCCGTCCAACCGGGTTCTATCGGAACAAGGCCAAGAGCCTCATTGGAATGGCTCGGGCTCTCGACGAACGATTCGACGGCGAGGTTCCGTCGTCCATCGAGGATCTGGTGACGGTGCCAGGGACGGGTCGCAAGACCGCCAACGTTGTCAGAAGCGTGGCCATGGGCCAACCGGGGTTACCGGTCGACACCCACGTGCTGCGTCTGTCGAAGCGCTTGGGGCTGCTCGAAGAGGACCTCGGCGATGACGCGGTGAAAGTGGAACATGCGCTCAACGCGCTGGTCCCCGCCAGTGAACGCGGTGCGTTCAGCTTGCGGGTGATCTTGCATGGCCGACGCGTCTGCGATGCCCGCAAACCTCGGTGTGGAACCTGCGTGCTTGCGGATTTCTGTCCGAGCGCCGGAAAGTTCTGACGAGGTCGGTTCGTGGCGCGGGGCTACGGTTTCGACGGCGGTCGGATTGGGCGGATGAGGCCCTCTTGCATCACCGAGACAACCAGGTCGCCGGACTGCGTGAAAATCTCGCCCCGTGCCAATCCCCTCGCTCCGAATGCCGCGGGCGATTCTTGGTCGTACAGCAACCACTGATCGGCTCGGAAAGGCTGATGGAACCACATTGCATGGTCCAACGAGACTCCCATCATGGAACCGTCTTCCCAACTGAGGTCGTGTGGCAACAATATGGAGTCGAGCAGCGACATATCCGACGCGTACGCGACGATGCACGCGTGAAGCAGCGGGTCGTCCGGGAGCGTTCCGACGGGCCTCAACCACACCTGCTGACGTGGATCAGCACCGACCTTTCGCTTCGAGCGCAGCGATGGCGACGTGGTTCGAGTGTCGATTGGCCGTTCACGTTGGAACCACTCGATGTGCATCATGTCGGCGTAACGCTCGGCGAACGTTGGAAGCGACTCGGGGTCTGGTGCCGGTGGCATCGGCCGTTGATGTATCGGCCCGACTTCATGTGCGTGAAACGACGCCGACAGATTGAAGATTGGTTCGCCGTGCTGAATGGCAACAACGCGGCGGGTCGCGAAGCTCTTCCCATCGCGGATTCGGTCGACCAAGTACAGGGTGGGCCGGTGCGGGTCGCCCGGGCGAAGGAAGTAGGCGTGCAGAGAATGAACTGGCTTGTCGGCGACGGTGCGGCCGGCGGCAACGAGCGCTTGCGCTGCCACCTGGCCGCCGAAGGTGCGCAATCGGTTTTCGTCGGTGTGCGGACCCCGGAACACATTGAGTTCGATTTGTTCGAGATCGAGCAGGCTGATCAGCCGTTGCAGTGGGCCTGGTTCGTCTGCCTCTGATGACATCTACAGAGTTTCGCACTCATCTAGTGAACCGACGCTCAAGGTCGAACGAAGCGTTGTCGATGGACAGTCCATGGAAATGGTGGACCTAAGATCGTCGTCTGTGCAGCCGTCGCCTCGGGGAGTGATCTCCTATTTGCGCTCCGACACCGGCCGTAAGTGGTTGATGTTCGGAACCGTTTCCGGTATCGCCATCCTCACTTCGTGGGTGTCCTTCGCAGTTGCGCACAACATCCTTGGTTGGCGTATCGTCACGTCGCAGATCTTCGCGGTCATCGTGAGCACCCTCCCGGCGTTCCTGCTCAGCCGCTACTGGGTGTGGGCCAAAGACGGCAAGGTGTCGTTCCAGAAAGAAGTCCTTCCGTTCTGGGTTTTGTCCATCATTCAATTCTTCATCTCCGTCGGCGTCATCAAGTTGGCCGAGACGTGGATCAATTCCACGTTCGATGAACGAGGTACGCGAACGGTCGTTGTGCTCGTCATCAACCTGGTTCTGTACGGCGTGATGTGGGTGGGCAAGTTCTTTATCCTCAACAACCTGCTCTTTCGTGCAGACAAGAACGTCCAGCGGACGGTTACCGGCCCGTCTGCACCCTGACCGGCACCCGAACCTTCAGCATGGCCCTGCTTCTGCGGGCGGCTGCTCGTTCATCGCCCGTCCCTTTACGCCAGTAGTTTCAGTTCGTGGGCCTCGCTGACGATTTCCGTGCGCTGTCGGCCGACGACCTCGCGAAACTGCTGACATCGCGTCCGGAGTTGGCCGATCCTCCGCCGCCCACGATGACGGATTTGGCCAACCGGGCAGCGGCGCCCTACAGCCTGCAACTCTGCATTTCAGCGCTCAATGCGTTCGGCATCCAAGTACTTCACGGAGTCCTGCTGCTCGGCGGGAGGTCTACGCCAGAATCGCTGGCGCTGCTCAGTGCCGAACCAGTGTCCGAGGGAGCGCTGCTCGACGAACTCCACCGATTGCGGATGCTGGGCCTGGTATCGGTCCATCACGGCATGTGGCAGATGACTCCGGCCGTAAGCCGAGTATTGGGCCGACCATTCGGGTTGGGTGAGACGCTGGAACACAGTTTCGATCGTCACGGCCCAGCCGATTTGCGAGTCATCGCAGAGAACCTTGGTCTTGAACCAGTGGTTGGCAAAGTCGGCCTCATCCGTCTCATCGCAAACCTGCTCCGTGACCCGCAGCAGGTTGCATCACTCCTAGACCGGCTGCCGCCACAAACTGTCGAGATGCTCACGCACACCGTTGGGCTTGGTTCTTCAACGTTGCACGTTCCTGGCCTCATGCAACGCATGCGGGTGCCGCTCGAAGCGGCCCAACTGCTGAGTCACGGGCTCATTGTGCCCTTGGACTGGGATCAGGCGGAAATCCCACGTGAGATCACCCTACTCTTGCTCGGAGGAAAACCTCTGCGCGCATATGATACGCACGCGCCAAAGGTTGTTGGTGACGGCAAACCAGTTGCGGAAGAACGAGTTGGTCCTCCAGCAATGGTCGATGTGTTGTCGCGGCTGCTCATCCGCCTTGCCGAACAACCGGTGGCAACATTGAAGGCAGGCGGTATCGGCATTACCGCCATGAAGTCGATCGCGAAAGAGTTGGGGGTCGACCAGCGTCTAGCCGTGCGAGCCGTTGGGCTTGCCGGGATGGCGCGCCTCGTGTCCGTAGACTTGTACCAGGCTGAAGTCACGATCACAGCAGCCGGGCGTGACTGGCTTGAGGCTCCTGGCCCTTCCCAGTGGCTGTCCATAGTCGAAGGGTGGCGAACTGCGACGTACGACTTGTCTGACCATTTGGCTGATGAGAATCCCGCTGCGCCGCTTCGTATCGATGGTGTCCTGACGAATGCCCCATGGCGGCGCGCTCGGGTCATGGCAGTGCTCGACCGAGCGCAGTTCGACGGGCCGGTCGATGTGCAGTCACTGGTGAGCCACGTCTTGTGGGACGGGCCGTCTCGTTGGACGCTCGCTGGCCGTGACCCACACGATGCAGTAGCAGTGATCCTCGGAGACCTGCACGTGCTCGGACTGATGAAAGACAACCAACTCACGAGCGCGGCAAGAGCCTTGATTCTCGGCGACCCGCAACGGGTCATTGAACTGGTGAGTGCCGAATTCCCCGAGCCCCTCAATGTCTTCACGGTTCAAGGTGACCTCACCGCCATAGCCCCAGGGGAACTTCGTTCGGACATCGCTGCAGAATTGGGAGTACTTGCCGACGTTGAATCGCGCGGCGGCGCAACGCTGTTGCGATTCACCGACGAAAGTCTCAATCGCGCCATGGACCGAGGGCGGTCTCCAGAGGCCGTCGCGGACTTTCTTGCCCGTCACGCTAGGCCGTCCGTCCCACAGGCTCTGAGTGTTTTGGTCGCCGATGTCGGCCGACGTCATGGTCGGATCCGGACTGGTCCTTCCAGCAGTTATCTGCGCGCAGATGATCCAGCCGTGTTGGCTGCCGTTGTCAACAGCCGAAAATTGGCCAAGGCCAACCTGCGACTCCTTGCACCAACGGTTGCCGTCAGTGACCTGGATCCTGCTCGCCTGTTGAAGGCGGTGCGAGACGCCGGCTTCGCGCCAATGCCCGAAGACGGCGGGGGAAACATCATCGGTTCGGCCCCTGACCCAAACATCCGCCGCGCATTTCCTCGAGACCTGCCAGATCGCTACCTGGTTGAAGCCGAACGGTCGTGGTCCGTTGGGCTTGTAGGTGCCGACGTTGCGGCGCTCCATCCCACCACCCCCGTCCGTAAACTGGCAGACAGGCTCAGAGCCGGGCGGGTATGAACCTCGCCGAACAACTACTTGCGATGCTCGCGGAGCGGCCCGGAGCACCTTCGAGCCGCTCGGATCTCCTCACGTGGGCTGGTGAATGTGACCATGTCGACCCGCCGGGCATCTCCCGATTTCTGTTTGCACTCTTCAAGTCCAGAGCGGATCTGCAACAGGAGTTTCTCGGCGTGTACTTGGACGAAAGTGCTCGGCTTCGTTTCCTTCTGTGGGCGCACCACTTCGCTGCCCAAGAGACGGGTGCTCCGGTCGAACTGGTCCCTGCGGTCCCGCCGGGAGTCGCGTCGTTAGAGCCGGCATCGACGGGCGAACCCGTCCGACGCCAGCGCGGCGTAGGCGTACTTGGCTATCTGAGAGCGGTTCAGGGCCTGGGTGCTGCCGCACGCCGAATAGTCACCATTCTGGATCTACTCGGCGAACCACTTCGTCTGTACCCATATGATCACACCAACGCCACGCTGCTCCTGGATCGGTCAGAGTGGGATCCACGCCAGGGGCCAGGTCCTGTTCGGCCGCGTCACGGTGCCCTGTCGAGCGACGATCTTGAGGCTCCCGATGTGCTGGTCTCCGTTCTCGGCGCACATGAGTTAGCCCTAGTGCCCCGAATTCTTGGTGAGCGGACCTTGGCCGGGGCGAAGCGTGTTGCGTTGTTCTTCTGGGAAACCGACGAACTCCCCGACGAATTCCGCGAGGGTTTCGCCGATTTGTCGGAGGTGTGGGTAACCAGCGAGTACACCGCAGCAGCCGCGCGTTCGTTGGTCCCTGAGGCGTGCGGCGTCCACGTGATTCCGCTTGGGGCAACCGTTTGTTCCTCGGCGGAACCCCGAGCAGTTGCGCGGGACCGGTGGTCGCAGCGGCTTGGTGTGCTGCCAACAACAACAGTCACGGCCCAGGTGTTTGACTACGCCAGCGGCGTCGAGCGAAAGAACCCTTCCGCCCTCGTTCAAGCGTGGTGTTCAGCCTTTCCAGACGCAGACGCCGAACAACGCGTGTTGGTATTCAAAACCATCGGCGCAGACGAGCAGCTTGCTGGCACCAAGCGCCTTCACGAGAGCGTTTCCGGGTTGGGTCGGACGGACATACTGTTCGTCGACGAAGCGTTGTCGACCGACGACCAATCGTCATTTCTGGACCGTGTCGACGTCATTGCATCGCTGCATCGTGCCGAGGGGTATGGGCTGGTGTTGCTCGAGGCTATGCATCGGGGCATCCCAGTCATTGCGTCTGGCTACTCGGGCAACTTGGCGTTCATGAACGGAACGAACTCCTGGTTAGTCCCGTGTAGCCCCAGCGTGCTCCAAGCCGATGATGGTCCTTATCGGGCGGGGTCAGCCTGGGGCGAGCCTGATGTGGCCGCAGCAGCGGTGGCGTTGCTCGAGGTCCTGGGCGGCCTCTCGGGCTTAAACCCTATGCGCGCAGAACAAGTAGCACTTCGGGTGGCAGCGGCCCGGGTCACCGCAAGGCCTCTCGTCGACGGCTCCGCTGCCGCAACGTTCCTTCGACTGCGCCTTGCCGCAATTCGGGCGAAGCCACGTTGATTTTCATCCACTAGGGCTTCGAATCAACGTTGATTAGCCTGTCCTGTATGGCCATGCTCACAGCGCAAGAAACTTCTTCCCGGCTTGGGATCAAGCTGAGCACGGTCTATGCATATGTGAGCAGAGGGCTCCTCGAGAGTCATCAGAATGATGATCGCACCAGTCGTTTTGATAGCCGCCAAGTAGAGAAGCTTGCAGTCCGCGGCAGACCCAGGCTTTCAAGCCAGGCGAGTTCGATCAACCTGTTGATCGAGACTGGACTCAGCTCCCTCAGCGAATCCGGCCTCGTCTACCGGGGTCACCATGTCGCCGATCTCGTAGAGCGCCACTGTTTCGAGGAGGTTGCAGATCTGCTTTGGACCGGCGTGTTGCAGGCTGGAAAACACATGCCGTGGCCTTCACATCCGATGGGGCCGTTCGACGTCCCAATCGATCAGCAGGTCCGGGTTATTTGTGCCTTCGCCCCTCCCACCCCCGGGCGGTGGCAAGCACCCGAACCCGGCATCGTTGCGATAGAAGCGAGAGTTCTGCTGGGGACAATCGTTGACTCGCTGATGAAGCTCGGTGCGCCGGTTCGAACCTCCTTGGTCATCGGGGACCGACGCATTGGCGGCACGATTGCTGCCCGTTTGTGGCCGAGTCTCACCCAGATGAAGCCGACGTCGGCGAGCCTTCGTCTCCTGAATACGGCGCTGATCCTGTTAGCCGACCACGAGTTGGCCACGTCGACGTTTGCCGTGCGCGTCGCTGCTTCGACGTTGGCCAGTCCGTCTGCAGCGGTGCTCGCTGGGCTCGGTGCAATGCAAGGACCGCTACACGGCGGAGCTAGTCGGTTAGCGAGGGAGTTGTTGGTAGACGCCGAGGCAATGGGAGCCGCCAAAGCCGTGCGGTCAAGGTTGGCGGACAAAGAGCGAATCCCCGGGTTCGGGCACAAGGTCTACGCGGGCACCGACCCGCGGGCTGCGCTGTTGCTTGACCAGATGGCGCGATTGTGGCCAAGGGATCGAGCGCTACTCGTCGCACAAGATGTGATCGACGAAACATTCAAGCGAATTGGAAAGCACCCCAACATTGACATTGCGTTAGCGACATTCGAGCTCGCGATGGAGATGGAACCGAACTCTGCCGAAACCATCTTCACCGTGGCGCGCGTTGCCGGGTGGCTCGGACATTCAATCGAAGAGTACTCAGAAGCTCCCTTGAGGTTTCGTGCCAGAGCCCACTACGTGGGGCCGCCCGCAAAGCTGACCACTCAACCGAAAACCTAACCCTCGACGACGGTAAGCAAGCCGTCTGCGTTCTGCGCGCGCAGCACCTTTTTGTCGAACTTGCCGACGCTTGTCTTCGGAACCGATTCGATGAAAGTCCACCGCTCAGGAATCCACCACTTGGCAACACGTTCGCCGAGAAATTCGCGCAGCTCGGCTGGGGTCACCTGCGAGCCGGAACGCACAACAATGCAAGCCATCGGGCGTTCGTCCCAGCGGGGGTCTGGCACTCCGATCACGGCTGCCTCGGCAACCGCGGGGTGGGCCATGATCGCGTTCTCAAGGTCAATGGAGCTCACCCACTCGCCGCCGGACTTGATGACGTCTTTGGTGCGGTCCGTAATGCGCAGATAACCGAGCGAATCAAGCGTTCCCATGTCACCCGTGCGTAGCCAACCGTCTCGGAACTTCTCTGGCGTGGCATCCAAGTAATACGCACCCGTGATCCACGGACCGCGAACTTCGATCTCGCCGATCGTTGCGCCATCGAGCGGAGCGACTTCACCTGAATCTTCGTTCGACACGATGCGCAACTCGACGCCAGGAAGCACGCGCCCGGCGAGGTCGTGATAGTCCATGAACTCGTGTGGCTGCGCGTGCTTGTGCGGCTTGGCGAGTGAACCTAACGGTGAGGTCTCGGTCATGCCCCAGCCCTGCATGATCTGCAACCCGTACTTGTCTTTGAATCGCTGCATCAAGATCCGGGGAACAGCCGCTCCCCCGGAAGTAACCGAGCGGACCGACGACAGATCCAGTGGGTGCTGTTCGCCGTAGTTCCAGATGTCGTTCCAAATGGTCGGAACTGCCGCGGTAACGGTGGGGTGCGTTGCGGCGATGATTGCGGCGAGTGGAGCGGCCTGCAAGAACTGCTTGGGAAAGACGAAATCTGCGCCACAAAAGAAGGCCGAGTACGGCATGCCCCATGCGTTCGCGTGGAACATCGGGACGATCACCAGCAGCTTGTCGTTCTCATCGAGGCCCAGCACCGGAGCGCCCAGCGACGCCAGCGAGTGAAGGTAGGTCGAGCGGTGCGAATACGCAACACCCTTCGGATTACCGGTGGTTCCAGACGTGTAACACATGGCCGCAGCATCGGTTTCGTCGAGGGACTCTGGCCAGTCGAACACCGGCTCTTCTGCACCCAGCAGGGCGGCATAGTCATGCACCTCGATGGCCGGGAAGGTCTGCCGGAGCGTGGCCCGATCACCGTCGCCGATGACCACGAAGTGCTTCACGTTCGGGAACGCGTTGGCACCGCCGGTGGCTTTGCAAAGCAACGGGATCAGCGACCCGTCGAGGATGATCACCCTGTCATCGGCATGGTTGACAACGTACGTGAGCTGCTCTGGGAACAGCCGGATGTTGAGCGTGTGCAGCACCGCACCCATCGACGGGATGGCCAAGTAACACTCGAGGTGCTCTTGGTGGTTCCAACAGAACGTGCCGACACGTTCGTCTCCGGTGATTCCGATGCGTCGAAGCGCGTTCGCAAGCCGGGCCGCGTTGGCAGCCACCTCCCCGAACGTGGCGACGCGACTGATCGGTGCGCCCGTTGCTGCATCCATGGAGTCAACAGTTGTGACCGTCGACTGTGAATGGACTGTGCCGCCGCGACGGAGGATCGCGGATACCAACAGCGGGTTGTCTTGCATCGTGCTCTTCATGTGCCCGAGGTTACGCTGCATGCATGACCGATGGTCCAACCCCGAACCCTCCTGAAGGTCAGCCTTCGTGGCCGACACCGCAGTCCCCCTCTGCGCCCCCGGGCTGGAGCGCACCGGCGCAGCCCGCAGCGCCGCCGGCATGGAACCCGCAGCCAGCGCAGCCGGCTCAGCCTGGTTGGAATCCGCAACCTGCTCAAGCGGGTCAACCGGCCCAACCGGGCTGGACTCCGCCCGCGCCACAAGGTGGGTGGCAGCCAGGTGGGCCAGCAATGCCGCCACCCGGGGTGTTTGTGCCGGGCGAACAAGGTCCGAAGAAGCGTCGGAAGTGGCCATGGGTCCTGCTGGCGATCTTCCTGCTGATGATCCTGGGCGTTGGCGCATGTTCTGTGTGGGCGTTCAAAGCTCTCAGTGGCCCCACCACATTCGGAAACGAGTTCGCCGAAAAGTTGTACAGCAACCCTGCGGCAGCCGCCGGGGACCTTTGTCCCGGAGCCACCCTCGACGCTGCCGGGGTTCAGAGTGCCCACGACGCGCTCGTAGCGAATGGGTGGACCGGCGACAAACGCCTGCTGGGGACCAACGTCACCACCGTAAATGGCTCCTCGACTGCTGTGGTTGGCGGCACGCTCGGCACGTCGACCGTCACTATCGAGATGACGAAAATCGGTGGCGATTGGTGTGTCACGAACTTCCTCAGCAGCACCAGCTTGTCGACTGGTTTCCCGGATGTCAGCATCCCGGATGTCAGCGTCCCCGACCTGAGCCTGCCCGACCTCACCGTGCCCGAAATGGAGATCACAACCGCTTCGTAAGTGAAGGGACCGACTAACCGGCCGTTGACCGGTATCCTTCCCGGCGTGGCTGGTGGACCTCTCATTGTTCAATCGGACCGAACGGTCCTGCTCGAAGTCGACCATCCCCAGTCCTATGAAGCGCGCGCAGCGCTGGCTCCGTTTGCGGAACTGGAAAAAGCTCCGGAGCACGTTCACACGTACCGGATTACGCCGTTGGTGCTTTGGAACGCCCGCGCGGCAGGGCACGATGCTGAGCAGGCAGTCGACACGCTGCTGAAGTACAGCCGTTACGACCTGCCACAGGCGTTGCTGATCGACATCGTTGACACAATGAGCCGCTACGGGCGTCTCATCCTGGAAAACGATCCCGTCTTCGGCCTCGTGCTCCGGTCGACCGACCCAGCGGTGCTGGCTGAGGTCCGCCGGTCGAAGGTAGCGCCGCTGCTCGGCGACCTTGTTGGCCCAGACCTTGTGCAGATCCAACCGGCCGTCCGCGGGCGCCTGAAGCAGGCGCTTATCAAGATCGGCTGGCCAGCCGACGACCGAGCGGGCTATGTTGACGGGTCTGCATTTGCAATGGGTTGGACGAAGACGGACGACGGCTTCCATATTCGTGAATATCAGCAGCAGGCAGCCGACGCGTTCTGGGCTGGTGGCAGCGGCGTCGTGGTGCTCCCCTGCGGTGCCGGAAAGACCGTTGTCGGAATGGCTGCCATGGTCAAGGCGCAGGCAACCACTCTGATCCTCGTTACCAACACGGTGTCGGCGCGCCAGTGGCGAGCCGAAATCCTTGCACGCACCGACGTACGTGAAGAAGACATCGGCGAATACTCGGGCGAACGAAAAGAGATTCGCCCCATCACCATCGCCACGTATCAGGTGATGATCAGCCGCAAGAAGGGCGAGTTCCTGCACCTCGACGTGTTCGATGCTCAGGACTGGGGTCTGGTCATCTACGACGAAGTTCACCTGCTCCCTGCCCCAGTCTTCCGAGCCACCGCAGACCTACAGAGTCGTCGTCGGCTCGGTCTCACTGCCACGCTCATCCGGGAAGACGGACAAGAAACCGACGTCTTCACGCTCATTGGACCCAAGCGTTACGACGTCCCCTGGAAAGACCTCGAAGCACAGGGGTGGATCGCCCAGGCCGATTGCATCGAGGTTCGTGTCACGCTGACCGATGCCGAGCGCATGAACTACGCGCTCTCCGACCCCGACGAGAGCTACCGCATCGGGTCAACGGCCCGATCGAAAATTGCCGTTGTGAAAAAGCTTGTTGCCGATCATCCAGACGACCTCATCCTGGTCATCGGGCAGTTCATCGATCAGTTGGAGCAGCTCGCAGCGCACCTCGACGCGCCCATCATCACCGGTAAATCGTCCACTCGAGAACGTCAGCGCCTGTACGACCAGTTCCGCCACGGAGAAATCCCGGTGTTGGTGGTGTCGAAGGTGGCCAACTTCTCGATCGATCTTCCCGACGCGTCCGTGGCCATCCAGGTATCTGGCACGTTCGGGTCCAGGCAAGAAGAAGCGCAACGCCTCGGGCGGGTGCTCCGACCGAAGAAGGACAATCGGCCGGCACGGTTCTACTCGGTAGTTTCGCGAGACACCAACGACCAGTCGTTCGCGGCCAACCGGCAGAGATTTCTCGCCGAGCAGGGGTATGCCTACACAATTGTTGACGCTGCCGAAGTACTCGGGGCTCCGCTTCCAGAGTTCGGTACTCCGAATCCACGCCCGATCTCAGACGACGGGTCTGATCCTGTCGACTAACTCTCGTGCTGCTTCCAGGTCACCTGGTCCAACCGTTCGTTCCTGAACCACGTGCACCCCAGACATTGGGCAATGGCTATGGCCAACGTGGCCCGCTCGCATAGGCTGATCGTCTGATGTTGGTCCGAACTTCCCCGTCGAACCGCGCGCACCGCAAGCACCGCAAGCACCGCGTCTCCGGCGCATTGCTCACGACGCTGCTCCTGGTCGCAACTGGGCTGGTGTTTACTCCGGCGCGCGCGCAAACGTCGGGTCTCGACATCCGCATCACATCGGGCACAACCATTCGAGCAACGGGGGGCCTCCTCACCGCTGTATCTGTGGTCAACACGGGCAGCGAGCCGCTCACCAATGTGCAACTGGTCGTCCGCGTTCCGGCGTTGCCGGCCTTCATCCAAAATGTCACCGAAGGTTCTGCACCCTTGGTGGACTCCGTCAACCGCGCCGGTGTGATCGACGAACGAACAGGCCTTTGGTATCACACCGTCGTTTCCATTCCGGTGGGAGTGTCGGTCCACTTCAACGTGAACTGGTTCAACCCTTGCGTTGGTCGTTGGCCGTTCGCCGCACGTGCATCGGATCGTCGCACGTTCACTTCGTTCCAATTCAGCGGCGGCACGCTTGGTACGTGCGGGCCAGACGATGTTGCGCTGCCGACCCCAGCGTCCTGGTTCGACCTTCCCTGGCCGCCGTCAATTGTCGCAACCACCACGACGACGTCAACCACTATCCCTGGTGGCACCGGCGGAGTTCTGCTGCCAACTGTTCCAGGTGCAACCGCTGTCCCAGGAGCATCCACAGCGCCAGCCGCATCGTCTGTGCCCTCCACCGTTGCCGTGCCGACTACTAAAGCCAACGCCACGACGGTCAAGCCTCGGCCTACTACCACTCGCAGGCCAGCGACCACCCTGGAAATCGTGTGTAAGACAATTGGTGGTCGACGCTATTGCGGGCCGAAGTCGTCGGCGTTGAAACCAGGGCAAGCTAAACCAAGAGCGGTTCCGCCAACCACAAAGAAGAAAATCAAGAAGTGACTTTCGCTGCTGCTGATCGGTTGTCGCTCGCGGTGGCCGATAAGGCGAAAGGCTTTTTGCCGGACAACGAGGCCGTCGGTTTGCGAACGGCGGCCAAGTGCGCGCCGCACGGGGTGTTGCTCGAAGTTGGGAGTTACTGCGGTAAGTCAGCGGTGCACCTAGGCATCGTGGCCCGCAGCCGCAACTCGCTGCTGTTCAGCGTCGATCACCATCGTGGTTCGGAAGAGAACCAGCCCGGTTGGGAGTGGCACGACACCGATGTGGTCGACGCCCGCATCGACAAGATGGACACGCTTCCCTTCTTCCGAGCGACCATCCACGACGCCGGCCTCGAATCGACAGTGGTTGCCGTAGTCGGCGAGTCCGCCAAAATCGGTTCGGCGTGGCGCACCCCGCTCGCACTTTGCTTTATCGATGGAGGCCATGGCCGCGAAGTGGCACACGCGGACTTCGATGCCTGGGTCCCACACGTGCAACCTGGCGGACTGCTCGCTATCCACGACGTGTTTCCAAACCCGGCCGACGGTGGCCGGCCCCCATACGAGCTATTCCTCCGTGCGTTGGCGCAGGGCTTCCAACCGGTCGCTGAGTTGGTTGTCGGAAGCCTGCGGGTTTTGCGTCGACCGGCCTAGCCCCCTGAGGGCGATTCCTTCCGTCTGGTCCGGTGCGGTCCAGTTCGCAAGCGCAGTCTGAATCGGCGCAGGTGGCCGGGGCGTCGCCGCGAGTACCGTGGGCTGATGTCGCTCCAAGTCGTGGACCATCCTCTCGTCGGCCACCGCATTGCAATTTTGCGCAACGCTGAAACGTCGTCGGCCGATTTCCGCCGGACAGTCGCTGAAATTGCGACGTTGCTTGCGTACGAGGCCACCCGGTCATTGCAGGTGGATCGGCTGACCGTACGTACTCCGTTGGGCTTAGACGCACCAGCCGTGCGGCTGCGGGCTCCGGGTCCGTTGCTCGTGCCCGTTTTGCGAGCTGGCCTTGGATTGCTCGACGGGTTCACCTATGTGCTTCCTGAAGCCGAGGTCGGGTTGGTGGGCCTTCGCCGCAATGAAGAGACGTTCGAACCCGAGCAGTATGCGCAAAAACTTCCGGCGTCGTTGGCCGATCGGGCAGTATTCGTACTCGACCCGATGCTGGCAACCGGGGGGTCGTTGGCGTTCACCTGTCAATTGCTGATGGCAAGGGGCGCAACCGACATCACCGCGGTCAGCGTGATCGCTGCGCCAGAAGGCGTGGCCACGGTGCAGGCAGCGTGTCCGGGCGTTCGCATCGTGACAGCAGCCCTCGATCCTGGCCTGAACGAAAAGGCTTATATCGTGCCCGGGCTCGGTGATGCCGGAGACCGCTTGTTCGGTCAGGCGAGCCACGACTGAACATTTTGGGCCCTATTCCGGCCTGTTCCGGCCTGTTCCGGCCTGTTCCGACGCTTGATCGTTCGGAAACGACCACGGTCGGTGCACGGATCGAACTCCATGCCAGACCGGCCACTCTGTGTGAGGGTTGCTTCGCGCCCAACTTGATTTTCGGTATTGCGAAATTCTATGTTGCAAGGCGCAACCATGGATACCGTCCTCTCGAAGTCTGAACGCGAAATGCTGAAAGCCGTCTATCGGCTCAGCAAAGGTGGTTCGGACGCGCACACCGGAGCGTTGGCCGAGCATCTTGGCGTCGCCCCCGGCACGGTCACAACAACGGTGAAGCGTCTGGCCGAACGTGGCTTCATCGATCATCGCCCGTACAAAGGTGTCGAGCTGCTCGCTCCAGGTCGCACCTTGGCGGTCGCAGCCATCCGTCGTCACCGGATCGTCGAGCGCTTTCTCTCCGATCTGCTGCGCTACCCGTGGCACGACGCTGACCGCCTGGCCGGAGCATTCGAACACGAGTTGCCCCAAGAAATTGAAGAGCGAATGTACGAGGTCCTGGGACGCCCGACCACGTGTCCGCACGGGTTTCCCATACCAGACCCGTTGGTCGACCGGGTGCCGCAGCTTCCGTCCCTCGACGGCCTGCTCCCGGGCCAAGGAGGCGTCGTTGCGCTTTCCGGCAGCACCGACCCGGAGATGGTTGCTTTCCTCGACACGCTTGGTATTCGCCCCGGTGTGCACGCCGAACTCATCGAAAAGCAGCCGTTCGAAGGGCCGGTCGTCGTTCGGGTAGACGGTGTCGACCGCATGGTCGGCGAGCGAGTTGCCGCGCAGATCTTCGTGCAGGCCGAAGGTCTCACGGGCACCAACGCTGGCAGACCGGAAACCGAAGCTGTCGATGGGCTGAACATCGACAGTAAAAACCAGGCCACGAAAAACCCGGCCAACAAGACCAGCAGTACCAAGAACCCAAACAGCAGAGCCCGAAAGGACCGCAGCGCATGATCAGTTCCGTTCTCGCAGCCGAAGGGGGGTGGCAGGAATTCACGCTTGGCGGCGCCGAGTGGGCCATCCTCGCCTTCTCTGGGCTGTCTGCACTTCTTGCCATCGCCGTTGGCGCATATTTGTCCAAAGACGTGCTCAGCCGCGATCAGGGTTCACCCAAGATGATCGAGATCGCAAAGGCAATTCAAGAGGGCGCCGCTGCGTACCTGAAACGCCAATTCCGCACCATCGGGTTCATCCTGATCCCATTGGCTGTCGTCGTGTTCGTCACGTCTACCGAGATCGTCAAACCGGCCACCGAGTCCCGTCCCGAAGGCGGAGTCGCCCTCTCGTTCTTCCAGGCTGGACTCTTCCGTACGGTGGCGTTCCTCCTCGGCTGCCTTGCCTCCGGTCTGACGGGCTACATCGGCATGACGCTGGCGACGCGCGGCAACGTGCGAACTGCCGCCGCAGCGCTCGGTGGCTCGATGCCTAAGGCTCTCGATGTCGCATTCCGCACTGGTGGCGTGGCCGGAATGTACACCGTCGGCCTCGGTCTGCTTGGTGCAACCGCGATCATCGCCGCGTTCCAGAACACCTCTTCGGTGATCCTGGTCGGCTTCGGCTTCGGTGGATCACTGCTTGCGTTGTTCCTTCGTGTCGGTGGCGGCATCTTCACGAAGGCTGCCGACGTTGGCGCAGACCTGGTCGGCAAGGTGGAGGCCGGCATCCCAGAAGACGATCCTCGCAACCCGGCCACAATTGCAGACAACGTTGGCGACAACGTGGGCGACTGCGCAGGCATGGCAGCAGACTTGTTCGAGTCCTACGAGGTGACTCTCGTCGCCTCCATCATTCTCGGCGTTGCTGCGTTCAAGTCCGTCTACCCAGACGACCCGAAGAAGTGGGTGCTTGGTCTCATCTTCCCGTTGGCTGCACGCGCAGTCGGCGTGATTGCGTCCATCGTGGGTGTCTTCGCAGTGAAGGCGAAAGAAGGCGAAACCGACGCGCTGAAGCCGATCAACCGAGGCTTCCTGGTTGCTGGTCTGCTCACAGTCGTCGGCGTCGGCGCAGTCGCCATGGTGTACGTCGGGAACGATGCGGGATCAGTTTCCAACATTGGACTCCGTTGCTGGGGTGCAGTCGTCATTGGCCTCGTCCTTGCCCAGTTGGTAAGTCGGCTTACTGAGTACTACACCGCCACCCACCACAAGCCGGTGAAGGACATCGCTGAGGCCGCCCGCACAGGCCCTGCCACCGTGGTGCTATCGGGCACCAGCGCAGGCATGGAATCATCTGTGTACGCAGTACTTGCTATCGCCCTTGCCATTGGTGTTGCACTGATCTTGGGTGACGGCAACCTTCCAGTCAGCTTCTATCTCGTCGCGTTGTGCGGCATGGGCATGTTGGCCACCACAGGTGTAATCGTGGCTGAAGACACCTTCGGCCCTGTCTCGGACAACGCAGCCGGCATCGCGGAAATGTCTGGCGAGTTCCATGGCGAACCCGAGCGCATCATGGTCAGCCTCGACGCAGTGGGTAACACCACCAAGGCAGTCACCAAGGGCTTCGCAATCGGCTCTGCGGTCATCGGTGCCGTTGCAATCTTTGCGTCCTTCATCGAAGGTGCGGTCAAAGGTGGCGTCGGCAAGTTGGTCACCGGTAGCGGTGCATTGTTGACGAAGGAAATGATCGAAGCAGCCGAGAAGGGTCCTCGCGGCGTATTCGACCTGTTGCCCATCAACGTTGCAGACCCGAAGATCTTCATCGGCCTACTCATCGGTGGATCGGTACCGTTCCTGTTCTCGTCGCTTGCCATCCGAGCAGTGGGTCGCACCGCTGGCGTGGTTGTGCAGGAAGTGCGCAACCAGTTCGCCGACGGCATGATCATGGCCGGAACGAAGAAGCCGGACTACGGCCCAGTGATCGACATTTGCACGGCAGCCTCGCTGCGCGAGCTCGCAACGCCAGCACTGTTGGCCGTGCTCACGCCGGTCATCGTCGGCTTCGGGCTCAGCTTCGCTGCCCTCGGTGCATTCTCCGCCGCTGTCATCCTCACCGGTCAGCTGATGGCCAACTACCTGTCGAACGCCGGCGGAGCCTGGGACAACGCCAAGAAGTACATCGAAGACGGCCATGAAGGCGGCAAGGGTTCCGACGCTCACAAGGCAGCGGTCATCGGCGACACCGTGGGCGACCCGTTCAAGGACACCGCTGGCCCAGCGCTGAACCCTCTTATCAAGGTGATGAACCTCGTGTCGCTGCTGGTACTGCCAGCGATCATCTCGCTGCAGGACAGCAACGCCCGCTACCTGGTCGCCGCTGCCGCTCTCGCAGTAGTCATCGGTTCGTTGATGTTCTCCGCGAAGCAGGGCAACAGTCTCAAGACTGTCGCTCAGTAACGGCCTGTGACGGGGGTCGGCCGCAGGCCGACTCGCCATCGAGTTTCGCTAGTCGTGGACCAAGTCATGCCGAGCATGAGTTGGTCCACGATTTGTTGTTTGAGGCGGAATCGAGTCGGGTAGTCAGGCCCTGGCAGAACCTGGTGCGCTGCTCGTGTAGCCCTGCACTGGGCCAATCAGTTTTGCGAACACAACGATGTTGGACGTGTAGCTAGCTGCACTGCGATCGAACCCGCCGCCGCAGGTAATAACCCGCAACTCGGCGCCATCGGTGGGTCCGTAGACCGTTCGCGTCGGGAATGCTCGTTTCGGGTATCGGTCGATGCGGGTGACGACGAAGATCAGTTTCGCGCCATCGTTGCGGCGCACGGTGACCTCGTCGCCGGGCTTCACACGGCCCAACTTTGCGAACACGCCCGGCCCCTTCGTGGAGTCCAAGTGGCCAGTGATCACAGCCGGGCCTGGGTCGCCCGGACGCGGGCCGCCCTTCCACCATCCGGCGATGCCGAAATCGGTGGGTACTTCCAGCGCTCCGTCTTGATTGAGCCCGAGATCGATCAGCTCACTACCTGTGCTGATGGAATTGATCCAGATCGACGCCGGACGTCCGTCGCGTTCCTCTTGCAGCGAAGAGGCAGGACCAATGGGCGGTGCTGGAAGCGGGTTGGGGATGACGCCCTCGACTTCAGCTCTTCCGAGGCGGCCATCTGCCTGGGTCTGCTGAGTTCCCGCGACCTCGGCCGGCGCGGTGGGTGGAATGGTGACCACGTCTCCGTAGCCGTGAGCACCGCCCGCCATAACCGTAGCGCCCGCGACTGTCACGGCGATGCTGGCGAATGATCCGAGGCGGACGTTGTCAGCCCCAGGTGTGCGGCGAACGTTGGTTCGGGCGTACGAACGGGCGAGCGGAGCTGCCTGGACGGCTTTGGTGGGTGCTGTTGCCAGCTCGGGGGCCCGACGCGACGTGGTGGTGTTGCCCGTGTCACGCGCAACGACCCGCCGGCGGCGGGTCGGGGCAGCGTGTCGTGGAGGTGGTTTCTTGGCCATGTTCGACCTGACCTGTGTTGACCTTCGACCGACTAGGACGTCGGGATCCGCCGGTAAGCGTTCCCGAGGGATTCCTTGCGTAGAGCTTCCCAGGTTCGAGTGCGTGAGCGGGTTAGGCGGCTCGGCGTTTGCGAGCGGCTGATGCAATTGCGAGCGCTGCCATACCGGCAAGAGCTGTGGCTCCAACTGCGCCGCCACCGGCTAGGCCGCCTGCACCCGATTCAACTGAACCGGTCGGAACAGCGGGAACGGTGGTCTCTGGTGCCGAAGTATCTGGGGCGGTCGTTTCAGGCGCTGCTGTGTCGGGAGGGGTGGTTTCAGCGACTGATGTCTCCGGAGTGCTCGTCTCTGGAGCAACGGTTGTGTCAACTGTGGTGGATTCCGGAGCTGGCTCGGTGCCAGCGGCTCCGCTGCCTGCCGTTGACGGCGCATTTGTGGCTGGTGCCTCGCCTGCGGTGGTGACTGCGGCAATTGCAGTGGGCTGCACATCAATGAGGCCCTTGAGCTTCAGGCCCTTGTCGGCCCCACCGATGACCGCAACGCTGTACACGCCACCGGACTGGAGGACCACCGACGAGGCCAGCAGCGGGGTGGTGCTCCCTGCAGCGCGAACCTCGACGTCGTACTTGCCCGGATCGACTGTCAGATAGGAGCTGGCATCTGGGAACGCAAGCTTGGCAGCGAGCTCCTGGCCGTTCGTCACCACAACGTCGACCGGTGCTTGGTCTGGGGCGGCGTGCATCACTCGAAGCTTCACCTTGCCTGCTGGAGGTGCTGAAGTGTCATCGGTGTAGAGCTTGCCGCTGATGGCAGCCAACTTGCCGATTGCAGCGAGGGTATACGCACCGTTAGCGGCGAGGTCGGCGTCAGCAGACACGATGGCTGGCGCGTCGGCCGCCGCTCCTGTGCCGCGAACTTCGATCTTGTGTTTGCCAACAGGAAGCTCGAGATAGTTCGAGTGCTTCTCGTAGGCCACGTTGGTGAGACGCTTCACGCCGTCGAAGTAGACGTCGATGGCAGGAGCATCAGGGGAGAAATGAGCAATGCGCAGCTTTGCGGCACCGGACTGGGCCATTGAGCCGCTCAAAGGGGCTACTGCTGCAACAAAAGCTGCGCAGATCACCAGAAGGCTACGAGATTTCACGAAAGACACCTTTCCGCGGGGGAAGACACGGGAACTAAGGATGGTTTCTACACCGCCAAACAGCGCGTACGGTGGATTTCGTGTCAGACACCGTTGTTCCCGCACGCCCGAAACGCAGCTCTGCTGCGGTGGGCGGCAAGCCCCTTGTGATCGTGGAGTCTCCAGCGAAGGCCAAAACCATCGCTGGTTTTCTCGGTTCTGACTATGTCGTCGAGGCCTCTATCGGCCACATCCGCGACCTTCCTCGCAGCGCCGCGGACGTTCCTGCGGAATACAAGGGCACTGCGTGGGCCAAGTTGGGCGTCGACGTTGACAACAACTTCGAACCGCTCTACATCGTCGCTGCGGAAAAAAAGGCGCACGTCGCCAAACTCAAAGCGCTGTTGAAAGACGCTGGCGAGTTGTATCTCGCAACCGACGAAGACCGTGAAGGCGAAGCAATCGCGTGGCACCTGTTGCAGGTGCTCAAGCCCAAGGTTCCGGTCAAGCGGATGGTGTTCCACGAAGTCACCCGTGGCGCCATCCAGCGGGCCATCGAAGAATCGCGTGATCTCAACCAATCGCTGGTTGACGCCCAAGAGGCCCGTCGCATTCTCGACCGTCTGTACGGTTACGAAGTCTCGCCTGTGTTGTGGAAGAAGGTGCTCCCGGGGTTGTCAGCTGGACGTGTGCAAAGCGTTGCCACCCGCCTCGTGGTCGAGCGCGAGCGTGCCCGTATGCGGTTCGTATCAGCCGGTTACTGGGACCTCACAGGTACGTTCGCTGCGAGCAGCGCGGAAGACAAAATGGCGTTCCAGGCAACGATGGTTTCGCTCGATGGCAGACGCCTCGCAACGGGCCGTGACTACGACGAAGACGGTCGCCTCAAAGGTACGGCGGTCGTTGCACTAGACGAGACCCGTGCAACAGCGCTCGTCGTCGGTCTCGCACAATCTGCCTTCGCCGTGACGGCCGTCGAGGAGAAGCCATATCGGCGGTCCCCGTCCGCTCCTTTCATGACCTCCACGTACCAACAAGAGGCTGGCCGCAAGCTGCGCATGTCCTCCAAGACGGCCATGCGCATTGCGCAGTCGCTGTACGAAAACGGCCACATCACTTACATGCGTACGGACTCCACAACGTTGTCCGAGACCGCTCTCGCTGCGGCTCGGGCTCAGGTTGTCGAGCTGTATGGCCGTGACTACCTTCCAGACCAGGCGCGTCGCTACGAGACCAAGGTCAAGAACGCACAAGAGGCACACGAAGCCATCCGTCCTGCGGGCGAGTCGTTCCGCACGCCAGCTTCTCTTCGGTCCCAGCTGTCGGCCGATGAATTCCGTGTCTACGAACTCATATGGATGCGTACGGTCGCATCGCAGATGCTTGATGCGCGCGGCACCAGCGCAACCATCCGTTTGGGCGCAACTGCTGCTGCTGGCGAAAAGGTCGAGTTTTCGGCCTCTGGAAAAGTCATCACCTTTCCTGGTTTCCTTCGTGCCTACGTCGAGGGTTCCGACGATCCTGATGGTGACCTTGAAGACCGCGAAGTCCGTCTGCCAAATGTCGCCGTTGGCGACGCGCTTGGAGTGAGTGCGCTTGGCGCCGCAGGCCACAGCACACAGCCACCGGCTCGGTTTACCGAGGCCTCCCTCGTCAAGGGAATGGTCGACCTCGAGGTTGGTCGGCCAGCTACGTACGCGTCCATCATCGGCACCATCCAAGATCGTGATTACGTGTTCAAGAAGGGCATGGCGTTGGTACCAACCTTCAAGGCGTTCGCGGTGACCAACCTGCTCGAACAGCACTTCGGCGACCTCGTCGATTACGCGTTCACAGCGAAGATGGAAGAAGACCTCGACGAGATTGCCAAGGGTCAGGCGCAGTCGGTTCCATGGCTACGTCGCTTCTACTTCGGCCCTGATGCGGGGCCCGATGGAGCTCCGTCGAACGGTGTCTCCACGCACCCGAGGCCGACCGGTTCGGCATCCTCCGTTGCTGCGCTCGGACTTGCCCGAATGGTGTCAGACGAACTGGGCACCATAGACGCAGCAGCCATCAACTCCATCCCTATCGGAGTCGATGAACAAGGACGCGAAGTTGTGGTGAAGGCTGGCCGTTATGGCCCCTACGTCAAACGTGGCGATGACAGCGCGTCCGTGCCCGAATCGTTGGCACCAGACGAGCTCACGTTGGCCAAAGCAGCGGAGCTGTTGGCCACACCGAAGAACGACCGCGTGCTTGGCGCTGACCCCATTAGTGGGTTGCCGGTCTTCGTCAAGGCTGGCCGGTTCGGGCCGTATGTGCAGTTGGGCGATATCGAATCGCTCGTCGCGTTGTCAGCAGCTGCGCTGGCAGCAGAACAAGAAGCGGCCGCCGCAGCCGCACTTGACCAAGCTGCACCCAATGCAGCCGCCGATGCACTGGCCGTGGCGAACGCGGGTGGAGCCGCTGGTTCCAAGAAGCCGAAGAAGGCTGCGGCCAAGAAAGCACCCGCCAAGCCAAAGGTGAAAAAGGCCGACGCGCCGAAGCCCAAGGCCGCCTCGTTGTTCAAGACGATGTCGGTCGAAACGGTCACGCTCGAAGAGGCACTCCAGCTGCTCAGCCTGCCGCGCGTTGTCGGCGTCGATCCGGCGGACAGCGCACCGATCGAGGCGTCCAACGGCAAGTTCGGACCATATCTGCGCAAGGGCACAGACAGCCGCAGCCTTACAGCGGAAGAGCAACTGCTCTCCATCACGCTTGAAGAGGCATTGGCGATTTACGCGTTGCCGAAGGAACGCCGTGGTCGTGGCCAGGGCCCGGCTACGCCCCCGTTGGCGTCCCTCGGGCCCGACATTGTCTCTGGCAAGCCCATGGTCGTCAAAGAAGGCCGATTCGGGGCGTATGTCACCGACGGCGACACAAACGCATCGTTGCGCAAAGGCGACGACCCGGCCCAGCTCACAGCGGAACGCGGTATGGAGTTGCTCGCTGACCGTCGTGCCAAGTTGGCTTCCGAGCCCGCAAAGACAATCAAGCGGGGCGGCGTGAAGAAGGCCGCAGCGCGCAAGCGGTAAGCGTCGTTCACGATGAGCCTGTTCGACGCCGACGACTATTTGCCCACCGCCGACGAACCAGTCGAGGTAGCACCACAGCCTGTCGACGAACCGGCCGAAGAGCCTGGTGCTGCGGCTGTCGCGTTGCTCGCCGACCTGCCGGCTGACGTGCCCGAGGAAATCCTCGACGCAGTGTTGGAAGAGGTTGCGCTAGTCGAAGTAGGGCCGTCCCTTGCGATCGAACCGGTTGCGCTGGTTGCTTCGTCGGTGAATCTGTGGGACGAAATCATGTTCCAGGAACAGGCTGTGGCAGCGCTTCGAGCTGCAGCGCGACAGCCGGTCCATGCGTACCTGCTCACGGGTGTGGCGGGAAATGGGTCCCGGCGAGCCGCAGTTTCGTTCGCGGCGGCGTTGTTGTGTGAGGTCGGCGGGTGTGGTCGGTGTGACGCATGTGTCCGTGCCATGGCTCAGACCCACCCCGACCTCGTTGTTGTTGAACGTGAGGGCGCCTCCATCAACGTCGACCAGGCTCGCGAGATCATTCGTCTGGCCATGCGTTCACCTGTCGAGGGTGCCCGCAAAGTATTGGTGCTGACGGATTTCCATCTCGTCACCACAGCCGGCCCCACATTGCTGAAGATCATTGAAGAGCCACCGGAAAGCACCGTCTTCGTAATCCTGGCGGACCATGTCACGCCAGAGTTGGTCACCATCGCATCGCGTTGTGTGCAGATCCCGTTCGTCAACCCGACGCTTCCGCAGATCATCAGTGCGCTTAGCGAACGAGGCCTCGAAGCTGAACGTGCAGAACGAGTCGCCAATGCTGCGGGTGGTCAATTGGAACGGGCGTTGTTGTTGGCCGACGACGATCAATTGGCTGCCCGACTCGCGTTTTGGGAAATGATCCCTTGCCGGCTCGATGGGTCCGGAGCCGCGGTCGCATCGTTGTCGGGCGAGGCGCTTGGCCTGTTGGAACATGCAGCAGTCGGCCCGCTCGAAGTGCGTCAGGCTGCCGAAGTCGCAGCGCTCGAAAAGGTGATCGAGCAGCAGGGGCCGCGTGGTGCCGTGGGGCAGCGCAAGGAGCTGGTTGACCGGCACAAAAGAGAACTCAAGCGGCTGAGGGACGACGAACTTCGCCTAGGGCTGTCGGTGATGCTGCGCCGGTTCCGTGCGGCGCTCATCAATGGCGAGATCTCGCATGGGGATGCACTGGCTGCCATCGACCATATCAACGGGGTGCAAGAGCACCTGGAGCGGAACCCAAACCTCAGCCTGTTGCTGCCGTCACTCCTGCTGAAGATCCCCCGTCTCCCGCAGCCAGTCGGCCGCGGCCGCTGACCTGCGTTCTACAAATCGTGCCGAGACATACGCAACTGTGCCGGGAAATACGGTCGTATTTCCCGGCACAACCTCGTATTTCCCGGCACGATTTTGCGCTTCCGAGGGAAGCCAGTGCTCTCGGACCGGTGTACTACAGTTTTTCTCCGCCGCCCGGGTAGCTCAGTCGGCAGAGCAGCTCATTCGTAATGAGCAGGTCGCCGGTTCAATTCCGGCCCCGGGCTCCAAGCAGACCCCCTGAGCAATCGGGGGGTTTGGCCTTTGGAGACTCTCAAAACCCTTCGAGATAGTCAACGCTCCCGATGCCCTTGGTTAGTTATGACCAACCGCCTGAGCGGTAGACGTGCGCATGTGTCAACATGACCGTCGGTTACAAGCCTTAGGGGAAAAATATGGGACTGTTGGATTTCACACGAGATGCTGGCCGCAAGATCGGCATCGGCAAGGGTTCTGCCCAGACACAGGCATCTGAGGCTGCGAAAAAGGCGGCTGTTGTCGCTGCTGAACGCGCCAAAGAGCAGGCTGTGGCCGAAGCTGCATCCCGCGCTGCAGCAGCCAAAGCCCGCGGCGCATTCGATGCTGCTGCGAAGGCCACCGCTGAGAAGGTTGCACAGGAAGCTGCGCAAAAGGCCGCTGCAGCCAAGTTTCTTGCCGCAGAAGCCGCAATGCAGGCTCGTGCTGAGCTGGCCCAGTCCCAGGAACTTGAGGACTACGTCACCAAGCTTGGGCTCAACGTCACCGGCCTCAACATTCGCTTTGACGATGGCACCGCTTGGGTTGTCGGCGACTGCCCCACGGAAGTAGATCGCGAGAAAGTGATCTTGGCGGTCGGCAACGTTGGCGAGGTCAATCGCGTCGTGGATGTCATCGGCGTCCGGGAAGAAGCCGAGCCGTCCCGTCAGTACACCGTGGTCAAGGGCGACACGTTGTCGAAGATTGCCAAGGAAATGTACTCGGACGCCTCGAAGTACCCAGTGATCTTCGAAGCCAACAAGCCAATGCTGAAGGATGCAGACGAAATCTTCGTCGGTCAGATCCTCCGCATCCCCGAGCTGTAACTGCTTCTGGGGTGAGCAGAAGCCGGGAGCATTGTCGACGGTTTCGTCTACCCGGCCACATTGATCAGGCAACACACAAACGTCCATATCTGGCCGAACTGGCCAAAAAGGGCCTTGCGTGTTGCCTGATTCTGTTTGCGTGCTGCAAAAGCGCTGACCAGGGCTGAGCCATACAACACAGGTGAACCTGGGTAGGTCCTCAGATTCAAAGCGGAGTTCTCATCTTTGTACCGGTATGGTGGCCACATGGCTGATCAAGCCGATTTCGAGACCCTGGCGATGGAGCACCTCGCATCGCTCTATTCCGGTGCGTACCGGATGACGCACAACAAGACTGATGCAGAGGACCTCGTCCAAGAGACGTACCTCAAGGCCTATCGGGGTTTCCACGGCTTCGAGGCCGGAACCAACCTGCGTGCGTGGTTGTTCCGCATCATGACCAACACCTACATCAACCAGTACCGACGCAAGCAGCGCAACGTCGATGAACAAGAGCTTGACAACGTCGAAGACCTGTTCCTGTACCGCCGCCTGGGCGGCGAAACCTCGGCAGTACTCGGCCGTTCCACGGAAGATGAAGTGCTTGATCGCTTCACCGAATCCGAGGTGGCAGACGCCGTGGCCTCGCTCCCCGATGCCTTCCGCATCCCGGTGTTACTGGCCGATGTCGAGGGATTTTCCTACAAGGAAATTGCCGATCAACTGGACATTCCGATCGGAACGGTCATGTCTCGGCTGCATCGGGGAAGAAAAGCGCTCCAAAAGCAGTTGTTCGAATTTGCCGTCGATCGAGGATTGGTCCACAGACCCGAATCCGCCGACCCCACCGGTGACGAACCAAATACAACAGCATCAGCGCAACTTGTCGAACTCCCGTCCGAACCCGGCCAAGATCCGGCTGAACCTGCCTTTGAACCGGTGCCCTCATGACCAACTCCACACCTTTCGGAGCTTCGCCGCCCTTCGGGTCCGAACCGGTCTTTGGTATTCAGCGTCGTTTTGGGGCGGCGTCGAACGCGTCGTTCGCAGCCAACGCGCTTCCGTGTGTGGGCGGCAACTGCGGTGAAGCGGTTCACGAGCTGTATTCGTTCCTCGATGGTGAACTGGATCTTGAGCATCATTCGGCGGTCCAAGCGCACCTCGACTCGTGTCCATCGTGCGTGGCGGCCTTTCGTTTCGAACACATGCTTCGCACCACTGTCAAAACCCGGCTCAACGTGCCGGTCCCATCCGATCTGGCAGCCCGCATCCGCCTGGCGCTGGCTGCCGATACCCAGCACGACCCGCTCACTTAAAGCGAGTCGGGTTTCCCCTCAACCAAAGGCAGTCTGAACATGTCCGAACACGCAGTAGGCGCCAAGCCTCTCTCCGGCTCTGATCGGCCTTCACGTCGGTTCACCGCTGGCCGAGGCTGCAAAGAACCAGGCTGCACCACGCAGCTCTCGATGTACAACAACGGCAAGTACTGCTCGCAGCACGAACCGATGATTGTTCCGCGGACCCGCGGCAAGAAGATCGCGTAACCGCGGTCCAACTAGACTCCTTGGATGTTCTCGTTGATCGCTGCAGCGCGTCCGTGGTTCGCCTGGATTCCGTTCGTCCTCATCGCAAGCTCGGTGCTCGGTGTCCTCTCCCTGCTCCTCGGCTACTACCTCAAAGTCACCTCCAACAAGAATCCTCGAGACTGACCCCTCGTTCCAACGTGACGTGCCGGCACCAGGCGGTGCGCTCATGACACGCCCGGAACCAATTGACTGGACGGTTGCGGCCAAGGTAGCAAGCCGCATCGCCGGGTCCGATCCGTTCGCACGCTCCTACCACGGGGCATCGATGATCGCTGATTTTTCGGTGCTCACACCCCGCGCCGAGGCGCTGGTCACCGCTTTTACCGGGCTTGTTCCCGATGGCCCCGCGAAGGCGCGTGTCGTCAGCCGGCCCGAATGGATTCAGAACAACATTCGCTCGTTCCAGCGGATGCTGCGCCCCATCACGGACCGCATGGGTGCAGACATGGGTGGTTTTTGGGCCCCAGCTGCACGGGTTGCAGCGGGCGTCGAGGTCGGCACCATCCTTGGCGTCCTGTCCAAACGGGTGCTTGGCCAATACGATCTCATCGGTGCTGGCGACGAAGAAAAGCCGCAAGACGAAGTCGCGTACGTCGGGCCTAATGTGCTGGCGATTGAAAAGCGTTTCGCATTTCCGCCACAAGAATTTCGACTCTGGCTGGCGATGCACGAAGTCACGCACCGAGCGCAGTTCACCGGCGTCCCGTGGATGCGTGGGTACTTCACCACGCTGACCAATCGCACCTTGGGCTCCGCTGACCCGGATCCGCGCCGATTGCTCATCGCGCTGAAGCGGACCGTCGACGCGGTCCGCGCCGGACGCAATCCCTTCGACGATGGTGGGCTGATGGCGTTGCTTGCCGACGACGATCAGCGCGACGCGCTCGATCAGATGGGCGGTCTCATGAGCCTTCTCGAAGGCCACGGCGACATCACCATGGACCGCGCGGGCGAGGGTCACATCCTGTCGGCAGCTCGATTCTCCGCGACACTCAGGCAACGCCGACAGCAAACCAAGCCGTTGGTCAAGCTCGTACAACAGGTCTCGGGCTTCGAAGCGAAGCTGCGCCAGTATCAAGAAGGCGAGCGGTTCATCGAAGCTGTCGAGGCAGAACGCGGACCGAAGTTTCTGGACAAGGTGTGGGTCTCGCCGGACCGGCTGCCTACCTTGGTCGAGATCCGAAACCCGCACGCGTGGGTCACCCGCCTCGACCGGCTTGAAACCCCACAACTGGTCCCCGCAACTCGCCGGCGGCCGTGGCGACGCTGATCCCCATGACGGCCCAAACGCCCCGCCCAGCGACGGCCAGCGCACTCCTGCGCGACTTGGCCCCTCGAACAACGTTTGTCCCGGGTGAGACCCATTGCGCTGTCAGCGGGGGAGCTGATTCGCTCGCTCTGATGGCGCTTGCGATTCACACGCAGGGTGCATCTGCCGTGACCGTTTGGCACATCGACCATGGACTACGTGACGAGTCATTTGACGAAGGAAGCCTCGTCGAAGCGATCGCAACAAGTCTTGGAGCGCGGTTCGAGCAGCGCTCGGTGTCGTTGCATGCGGGGGCCAACCTTGAAGCGCGTGCTCGGCTCGCTCGATATCAGGTACTTCCCGATTCGATCTGCACCGGCCATACAGCCGACGACGTCGCCGAAAGCGTCCTGATGAATTTGGTGCGCGGCGCGGGCTTCGATGGGATGTCCCCAATGCAACGCGCCGGGTCCCCCCGCGACGGTCAGGTCGTTCATCGTCCCATTGTCGGGTTGCGTCGAGCGGAGACGAAGGCGGTCTGCGAAGCGTTCGGATGGTCACCCGTCGTCGACTCCATGAACGATGACCCACGGTTTCTCCGGTCACGGGTGCGTCACGAAGTGCTCCCGCTACTCAACGACCTGGTCGACCGCGACGTTGCCGCGTTGCTGGCTCGGTCGGCGCTGGTCTCAAACCAAGACGTGGATGTGCTCGAAGCGCTTGCTGGGGAACTGGACCCCACCGACGCGCGTGCATTATCGGTTGCCCCGATCGCGTTGGCGCGGCGTGCGTTGCGGCGGTGGCTCCTCGAATCCGGCGTTGACCCCGACGGGCACCCTTCCGGCTTGGCGGCACTGGACAGAGCACTCGGCGTGGCTCGTGGTGAAGCCGTTGCATGCGAAGTAGGACACGGGTGGCGCCTGGCTCGTTCACACCAACGTTTGTCACTCGCACGTACCTCAGACGAGAAGCACAGCTGAAACCTTCAACCAGGCCCCGAGTCACCAGCGCTTCTAAGGTGGACACAATGTCTGAAGAACTGGTCCTCGCCGCGTCGTCGAACGGCGTGTGCACGCTCACGCTCAATCGTCCCGATGCGCTCAATGCGCTCACCCCGCACCTGCTCGAGCAACTCGCCGCGGCACTGGAGAGCGCTCAGGACACGAACGACATCCGTGTGATTGTTCTCACCGGCGTCGGGCGAGCCTTTAGCGCAGGGGTGGACCTCAAGGCTCTGGCCGCTGCCCCTCCTAGCGGCGGAGATGTGTCGGCTTCGCTGAACGACCCCGCCCGCCGATGCGCCGACCTTCTATCGACCATGCCCAAGGTGACGATTGCCAAGGTCAACGGGTTCTGTTTCACCGGAGCGTTGGAGCTCGCACTCGCCTGCGATCTGATGATCGTCGCTGATGAAGCCAAGATTGGTGACACGCACGCCAAGTGGGGTCTGCGACCAACATGGGGAATGAGTGCTCGGCTCATCCGTGTGGTTGGCCTGACCCGTGCCCGCGACCTGTCATACACGGCGCGTACGATTCTCGGACAGGAGGCTGCACAGATGGGGATGGCAGTGCGTAGTGTTCCGTTGGCTGAACTCGACGCAGCTACCGATGAACTGGTTGGGTCTGTGATGGCCAACAGCCACGAATCCATTGTTGCCTACAAAGACCTGTACCGGCACGGCCAGGACCGCGGGCTCAGCGAATCGCTGCAGTTCGAATACTCGACCCGTTACTCGCTTGGTGGCGCCTCAGGCCGACTGGGAACGTTCGGAGACAAGTCATGAACAACATGGGGAGTGCCGCTGGGTCGATGGAGGATTGGGCACGCCCAGTTGTTCACTGGGCCTTGACGGCTGTCGATCCAGACCGTATGCGCGCGTTCTATTCGGAGATGTTCCACTGGGATATTGGCGAAGGTCCGTTCATGATGATCCCGTCTGGAATTGGAAGTCCAATGGAGGGCGTTGGTGGGCACATCCAACAGGGCACAGCTGGCCAGCAGGGCATCTCCCTTTATGTCCAGGTTCGCGACATCGTCGATTCGCAACGGCGGGCGGTGGCGCTGGGTGGCTCTGCCCTTGGCGAGCCGTTTCAGTTCGCAGGAAATCCGACGATGGCGGTCATCAACGATCCGGAAGGAAACTCGATCATGCTGGTGCAGCAATGACACTGCGCTTCCCGGACGACTCGTCGCCACGTCGGAGAGACGAGGTCTTCCCGCAATGATGGAGTTGCACCGGTTCCGGCTTGTGGAAGGCACCGACCCGTTGGTGTTCTGGAAAGCCGACGAACAACTCCAAGAGGGTTGGTATTACCAGCGACGAGGAATGATGCGCCGGATGACCAACCGTTCTGAAGACGGTTGGTGGGTGACCATGGTGTGGTGGTCCGACGACACTCCAGACGTTCCCGACGTGTGTCCGCTGTTAGAGGTGGATAGTGTCGCGGGGCTCGTCGATGCGAGGAGCTTGTCGGTGGACCGATTCTCGGGCCGACCTGATTCGTACTGAATTGGTTTCGGGCGAAGCGATTGCTGAGCCCAACGGATTTGCCGGGCTGGAAATCCGGCGGTTCGAAGCCCCTGAAAGGGGCTCGACGAACGCGTGTGCTGATGGTGGTCGGAACCGGTGTCGATCCGGTGACCTCACGCTTTTCAGGCGTGCGCTCTACCAACTGAGCTATCCGACCGTTGTGAAACTGAAACGCCGTTCCCACTGGAAACGGCGTTTAGCGGACCTGACGGGATTTGAACCCGCGGCCTCCGGCTTGACAGGCCGGCGTGCACTCCTAGCTGCACCACAGGTCCGTGCTGCGGGTCACGAACCTAGCACGGAGAAACGTGGTCCGACACCGAGTTTGCTCCACTACGCTGTCTCCGTCCGGCCCCCATCGTCTAGCGGCCTAGGACGCTGCCCTTTCACGGCGGTAACACGGGTTCGAATCCCGTTGGGGGTACTACAACTCGTTATTGTTCCGGGGATTCAGGCCGATTCCCCAAGGTCCGAGCCCTATTCGGCCTCGAAGTCGGCCGGGTCATCATCGAAGGTGCCTGAGCTGTGCGGGTCGTCTGAGTTATCGAACTCATCAAACAGATTCCGTCCCTCGCCGCCGGCAAGGCCCATCACGATCAGTTCCAGCACGCCGCTCAGCCAGCTGTAGACCGCCAAGGCCGGACGCCTGGGGTCACTATCGTCCAGGTCGTCGAGGTCGAGTCCTTCGTACACGTCGATCTGGGTGCCGAGCACCAACCGGATGTCGTTGACGGCGCCCATCCAGCCCAGCAGTTGCTCGTGCGTGAGGTGTTCTTGGTGCGCCGTGTCTGACAGCACCTTGAGCGCTGCTCGCTTCGATTCGACGAGGTCGTCTCGCATGAACCGGCGGTACTCGTCCTCTCGTTCCAGGTCCGCTTCGCGGTGATACGCGGGCGGAAAGAGGCGGCGCGTGGATGCTTCGTCGCCGGCCTCGATGACCAACACCAACTGACGCGGCAGGTCAGCGAGAAATTCACGGGAGTCTGGGTCAAGGCCAACGGTGTAGTTGCCGTCACCATTGGCCCGGAACGGCACGTTCTTGCGGCGGCGAAGCACGTTCAGTCGTCCTGTTCCATCGTTGCCCAGAGGCCCTTTTCGTGTAGGCGGAACACGTCGAGTTCGGCCTGCTCCCTTGGCGCAGAGTTGACAATGGCCCGCCCTTTCACGTGCACGTCCAGCATCAACTTTTCGGCCTTTGACCGCGAGTAGCCGAACAGCTGCTGCAACACCAGCGTGACGTAGCTCATGAGATTGATGGGGTCGTTCCACACGATCACTTTCCACGGCTTGTCGGTGGCCAGGACCGTGTCGGTGTCCGGCTCGACCGTCTCGATCGGTGCAGCGGTGGGCATGCGGGCATTCTCGCATCGGCCTGGGTAAGTCGGAAACGCATCTCGCGTTTCGATCGGCTTCTTCCGTTTCGGCTTCGCTCAGGTGCATGAACCCGGACATGCATGAACGAGAGGCGAAGAACCCCCGGTAGCCTTGACTGTTGTTATGCCGCGCCTGCGAACCACCCCACTCGAGCGAACTGCTCGATTGCAATCCACAGGCGGTCGGCTCGGCGAGGTGGCTGGTGCGTACCTCGTCCTCGTGAAGCTCCGGGTAGTGGAGCAATTGCTCATCACCACCGTGCCCACCATGTTCGTGGCTCAACGCGGCGTCCCCGGATGGTGGCTCATGCTTGCCACCGTTCTCGGCGGTACGTTTGCCGCCGGTGGGGCTAACGCCATCAACATGGTGATCGATCGTGACATTGATGCCCTGATGGAACGGACTAAGCACCGTCCGCTGGTGACCGGCATCATCAGCCCTCGCCATGCGTTGACTTTTGCTATCGGCCTCGAACTGCTCGCGTTTATTTGGTTGTGGTGGCAGGTCAACCTGCTATCGGCGGTGTTGGCGGTCGCTGCCTGCTTGTTCTACGTGTTCGTGTACACGCTCTGGCTGAAACGCAGTTCCGTGGAGAACATCGTGATCGGCGGCGCAGCCGGGGCCGTTCCGGTGCTGATTGGTTGGTCTGCCGTCACGAACCGGTTGGACTGGGCGCCCGTCGTGATGTTCGCGGTGATCTTCGTTTGGACCCCGCCGCACTTCTGGGCGCTGGCCGTCAAATATAAGGACGATTACGGCAAGGCAGGCGTGCCAATGCTCCCCGTCGTCGCCTCGTTCAAGACCACCGCGACGCGCATCGTCGCCTACACCGTCGTCCTGTGGGCGCTCTCCATGCTCGTCTGGCCGGTGGCCGAACTGTCTTGGTTCTACGCCGCGGTGGCCGCGGTGTTGGGGGCAATGTTTTTGTTCGTGGCAGTGCGTTTGTATCGGGTCGGCACCTCAGACGCTCTCCCCAATGTTGTGGCGGGCGAGGCAATGAAGCTGTTCGTTTTCTCGAACATCTACATCTCTGTCCTGTTCATCGCCATGGGCGTTGACCAGCTGCTTCGCTAGTTGCATTACTCATTCGGCTGCTCATTCGGCTGCTCATTCATCGCCGGACCCGTTGCCGGACCGATCGTTTGTCCCGCTGCGGCGCATCAACGCCGTGCATCGGCAACGCCTCCATCGATCCCCGCGAAATCGCTGGCGGCAGAACTGTCCGACTAGCATCAGCCGGACCACTGGTCTGTTGATACGCGCCCGCGTGTCGGCTCATCTGCGAGTGATCTGCAAGGAATCCGCATGACCCTCACCGCCCCAACATCCACCAGCCAGGCCGCCGACGCAGCCGTCTTCGGGGTTGCTGACCCCTTTGGCGCTGTCCAGGCCGATGACTGGGTGGCAACCGTTGACTCCGGCCGCACAGGCCAGCTCCATCTGGGTCTCCTTTCGGCCGTCGTCGCGCTCGCTGGCGGATTGGGCGTGGCTGTCCACGGCCAGTTGGCCGAATGGTGGACGCTCAACACGTCGGATTCCCGGTTCGGCATTGCCTCGATGTTCGCCTTACACCAAAATCTGTGGGCAGTCTCCATAGCGATGCCGCTGTGGATTGCGGTTGCCGCAATGGTGGTCCCTCGCCAGATCGGTGCAACCCGAAGCGCGTTTCCTCGCCTCGGAACCTTCGCTCTATGGGGCTGGGTTGTCGGCACAGCGTTGCTGATCACTGCCTCGCTCGTCGAGGACGGACCCCAACTCGTCGACGTGGGCGGCAACCTTGCCGCCACCGCCACCGCTGGCCAGGCACCTCGTGCAACAGACATTGCCATTGCTGCGATGATGCTCGTGACGTTGGCAACGCTGGCTGGCGCCATCAACCTGGTCGCCACCATCCTCACCGAGCGGGCCGTCGGAACGAAGCTCTCTACGTTGCGCCCATTCTCATGGTCCGTTCTCGTCACGATGAGCTTGGCCGTGATTACAACGCCGGTCTTCCTGGCTGGCTTGTTCTTGCTGTACCTGGACCAGCACTTCGGTGGCCAGCTCTTCGCTTCGGGCGTCGGTGCAGATCGCATCTGGGTGCACGCAATCTGGCTGATGGGCCGCCCAGAGGCCGTGTTGCTGGCCGTCCCAGCCGTCGGCGCTGTTGCCGATGTCGTGGTTCACCGCACCGGCAAGACGCTCCTCGGCGGCGGCGCTGCGAACGGTCTGATCGGTGCTGCTGCTGGCTTGTCGCTTCTGCTGTGGACGGGTCGTGAATACGTGGCCAGCTCTGCAACGCCGCCCTACGCCCGCTGGTGGTACGCACTGGTATTGGTGCCGCTGTTCATGTTGCTCCTGCTCATTGTCGGCAGTGTTCGCGGCGGGATCAAACCAGATGTGTCGTTGCTCGGTGCACTTGGAATTGTGTTGTCCATCGTCGCAGGGGCGGTCTTCGTGATCGCCATCGTTGCCACCCCCAACCGCAACATCACCGAGTCCGAGCAACAGTTTGCCCAGCTCGGCCTGCCGAACCTCTTGGTGTTCGGTTTAGTGCTCATCGGCGCCTTCACCATGGTCGTCGAGCACAGCGGGCCGGTATACGGAAAGTCGCTTCCAAAGCCTGTCGCCACGTTGGTCCTTCTTGAAATCCTCGGCGGCGTGCTGCTCACCGGTGCAGGTCTGACGGCCGGCGTGTTTGGTGGCGGCCGCGGCCCACACATCGCAGCGGCAATCGGCAAGGCCCTCATTGCCGGCGGGGCGCTGCTCCTCGTGCTCGCTCTGCTCGGGTCGCTTCGGCCCAATTCATCCGCCAGCCACGAAGAAGGGGGCCACTGATGGCCGCTGCACCCCAGCCAACCGGCCCAACCGTTACGGCCCGCACCCAGTCGGGCAATAGCGCACAGCTCGGCGCATTGCTGGCCATCACGGCCGGTGTGATGTTCGTGTCCACGCTGATCGGCGCCTACTTTTCGGTGCGTAACTTCGTGGGCGTCGGCGACGGTGGGTTTATCCCCGATGCGTTGAAGTTCGACAATTACGCCGGCTTTATGACCATGGTGTCGGGAATTTCTGCGGCTTTCGCTGCCGAATGGGCGCTTGTCTCAGCACGTCTTCGTAACGTGCGTTGGGCAACCGCTGGATACGGCGTTGCCACGTTGTTCCTGTTCGGTGCCATCAACTCCGTCTGGCACATCGGCCAGCGAAGCAAGCTTGCGGCGGGCGAAACGGCTTACGCATTGCTGTTCTACGCACTCCTGGCCGCGATGTTGCTGGCCCTCGTCGTTGGCGTTGTTGCTGCGTTGGTGAACCTGGTCCGTGTTCTGGCCGGTCACATCTCAGGCGACGACCTGTTGCTTGGCAAAGCTGGCAACTGGTTCATCCGGTTCGCAGCTTTGGCGGCCACCACCGGCTTCTTCCTCATCTACACCTACAAGTAAGCACCCAGAGGCAACCGTGTTCTCCGCATACACAAAGACGTTCGCTGGCCTCACCGGTGCACTCATCGTGCTCGCCCTCGTGGTATCGGCTGTGCAACCCGACCGGCTGGCTATCACGCTGTTGTTCCTTGCCGCCGTCGGCACAGGCTTGGTCACCGCTGCCGGTCGCTCGGCAACCGGGCACAACGACCGGATCGCTCTCGTCGGAGCCGCAGCATCAGCCAACCGTGCGCCCCGTAACTCATACTCGCCCGCCCTTGCAGCACTTGGGTTCGGCGTCTTGGTGCTTGGGGCAGCGCTTGGCTTCATCGCATACGCGGTCGGTGCTGCCGTGCTGGTAGTAGCTGGCGGGCTCTGGTTGTCCGACACGTGGCGGGAACACAGCCTCACGACGCCAAAGGCATCCGCTCAGGTCAGCCGTTCGTTCTCGTTGCCGATCGTGATGCCGCTTGCGACACTTGCCCTGATCGCGTTTGTTGCGATCAGCTTCTCGCTCGTGTTCTTCTCGTTCCCCGAGAACCGTTCTTGGATCGTTGCCTCAACGGTTGCGTTGCTGGTTTTCGGTGGAGCCTTCGTACTTGCGTTCATGCCGAAAAAGGCTGGCCGGGCAAAGTTCTTAGCTCTCGTGGGCCTGGTACTGGCAGCAATCGCCGGGCTTGGCGTCCTCGGTCTCGTTCGCGGCGAGCCCGAACACGGTAGGGAGCACGGCACAACTGCCGAGCCCACCACCGAAACTCATTCAGAGGGCTGACGCCCGTTCATGCCAACGGCATGAATCGCACCCGTCTGGTGGTGGCGATCATCTCCGCCTTCACCTCCGCTGCACTGCTGATCGGCGGCGCGTTGCTGGTGGAAGTTGTTACGGGGTCTGCGTCGCACGATTCGGGCTCGGCGTTCTCTGCCGAGCTACCGAACTTCGATTTGCCAAGCGTCCACGGTGACGGTCAGCGCTATTCGACCGCAGGGTTCGTCGGCAAGCCGTTCGTGGTGAATATCTTCGATTACACGTGCGTGCCCTGCATCCGGGAACTGCCGATGTTGGACAAAACGGCCGCTGCCAACCCCGATGTTGGGTTTGTTGGAGTGCACTTGTTGCTGAAGCGGGCCGACGCAGCGAAGTTCGTCGAGCGCCTTGGCGTACGGTTCCCAGTGGTACACGATGCCGACGGTGTGTTCGCATCAGCCGCATTGGGTCTTCCGACCACGATCTTCGTGTCGCCGGAGGGTCGCGAAATGGGCCGAGTGACCGGCGCCATCGCCGAAGCTGACCTGAAGGATCGACTCCAGCGACTCCGGGAGGGTATTTCATGACATACTGCTTCTTCCACACTTTGCTTCCCAGCCTCGATTGAGGAAGGCTTCGTACGTGTTTCCTGAGCGACCCCTGTCTGCGCGTCTGAGCGCCCGTGTTCGGCGCTTCACAGCCCCCACAAACGTGAAGTCACCGGTGGCGGGGTTGCTGGTACTCCTGCCTCTCATGCTGGGTGCCTGTGCCTCCGATGCGCCCCAAGATGGGTTTAGCGCTCCCGAGGGGCCGATTCCGCGAGCCATCAACCGCGTTGCGCATCCGGCGTTCATCCTTGCGTACGGTCCGGTCATGGCCTTCGTGTTCGGGGTCACGATGTGGGCGGTGGTGAAATATCGCCGCAAAGGCGACGATCACGTCCCCAAGCAAGTGCATGGAAACATGGCCGTTGAGATTGCCTCAGTAGTCGGCGCTGGAGCGTTGCTTGTTGGCTTGGGCATCCCGGCAACCATGACCTACTTCGATGTCACCGAGCAGAAGAACGACTGCATGCAGATCACCCTCGTGGGTCACCAGTGGTGGTGGGAAGCTCGTTATCCGGCCGAAGGCACCAAGCTCGAAACCACCTACCCGCGTGACATCCTCGACCCCACCGACGCTGAAGCTGCCAAAGCAGAAGGCCGCGAGCAGCGCAAAATCTTCGGCATCCCGCGTGAGGACCGCCCAGTCATTGTCAACGCCAACGAATTGCACATTCCAGAGGGTTGCAACGTCCGCCTCAACATCACGTCGATGGACGTGATGCACAACTACTGGGTGCCAAAGCTGGCCGGCAAGATCTATGCCATCCCTGGCAAGATGAACCACCTCAACATCGAGGCAGACACGGGCCTTGCATCGCCTGGCAAGTCGCACTTCATCTACGGCCAATGTGCGGAATTCTGTGGTGTGTCACATGCCAACATGCGTTTCAAGGTTGTCGTGCAGACCAAAGCAGACTTTCAGAAGTGGTTGGCTGACCAAGCCGCCCCTGCCAAAAAGGCGCAGTCCGAGCTTGAGAAGAAAGGCGAGGAACTTTTCGCGGGCGGTGCCGCGTGTTCCACCTGTCACTACCTCGACTCATCCAAGGGTTGGGATGTCACCGTCGACGCCGCGAAAATCGGTCCGAACCTCGCCCATGTGGGTAGCCGCCAGCACTTCGCCGGGGCTATTGCGCCGATGGACAATCGCAACCTCACCGCTTGGTTGCGCAATCCGCAGGAGTTCAAGCCAGGCTCGAAGATGGTCATCAGGCAACTGAAGAACGACGAGATCGAGGCGCTGGTCGCCTACGTCAAGTCGCTCAAGTAGCCAGAACCGGCCAAGCACCCCACTTAGTATCCCCACTTAGCAACCCACCGCACGTCTTAAGTCAATCGAAGTCACCAGAGCAACGGTTTCGCAGGAGCATCTCGTCATGGCACTCGTTCTCGAACCACCTACCGGCATCGGCCCGGAAAGCGACACTCACAAGCCGGCTGGTGCCGGTTTGCTGAGCCGTCCGCTTGAAACCGAAAAGGGCATCATGTCGTGGGTCACGACGGTTGACCACAAGCGCCTAGGCATTATGTACGGCGTCGCGTCCATCCTCTGGTTCGTCATCGGCGGCGTCGAGGCACTGTTCATCCGGCTGCAGCTCGCGGTGCCAAACGGCTCGGTCATTGGTGCAGAGACCTACAACCAGATGTTCACGATGCATGCAACCACCATGGTGTTCCTGGTGGTCATGCCCTTGTCGGCAGCGTTCTTCAACTACTTCTTGCCGTTACAGATCGGCGCACGTGACGTTGCGTTCCCACGGATGAATGCGTTCTCGTGGTGGGGCTACTTCTTCGGGGGCATTTTCATGTACTCCAGCTACTTCCTCGGTGGCTTCCCCAACGGTGGCTGGTTCGGTTACGCGCCCAACACATCAACCACGTTCTCGCCTGGCCACGGAATCGATTTCTGGATCCTCGGCCTGCAGATGTTGGGTATCGCCTCAACTGTGTCGGCAGTCAACTTCATCGTGACCGTGTTCAACATGCGTGCTCCTGGCATGACGCTGTTCAGGATGCCGGTGTTCGCCTGGATGACGTTCGTAGCCAGCTTCTTGTTGCTGTTCGCAATGCCGATCATCACTGTGGCGTTGTTCCTGTTGACCTTCGACCGGTCGTACGGAGCCAACTTCTTCAACGTCAGCCAGGGTGGCGAACCTGTGCTCTGGCAGCACCTCTTCTGGTTGTTCGGGCATCCCGAGGTGTACATCCTCATCCTGCCCGCCATGGGCATTGTTTCCGAGGTTCTGCCCACGTTCGCCCGCAAGCCGCTGTTCGGCTACCCGGTTGTTGTCTTCTCCGGAATCGCCATTGGTTTCATGGGTTGGGGTGTGTGGGCCCACCACATGTTTGCCGTTGGTCTTGGCACGGTGGCTACCGCCGCGTTCGGCGTCAGCACCATGTTCATCGCGGTCCCAACCGGCGTGAAGATCTTCAACTGGGTTGGCACCATCTGGGGCGGCGCACTTCGTTTCACCACAGCAATGCTCTTCAGCGTCGGGTTCATTCTCACGTTCGTGATCGGTGGCTTGTCGGGCGTCACTCACTCGTTGGTGGCATCCGACGCACAGCAGACCGACACCTATTACATCGTTGCCCACTTCCACTACGTACTGTTCGGTGGTGCGCTGATGGGGCTGTTCTCTGGCATCTACTACTGGTACCCAAAGATCTTCGGCCGTCTGCTCGACGAAAAGATCGGCAAGCTTCACTGGTTCCTGATGTGGATCGGTACGCACCTCACGTTCGGACCGATGCACGTGGTTGGCCTGCAAGGTCAGCCCCGCCGTATGTACGTCTACGACACCGACATGGGTTTCGATTTCTGGAACATGGTTGAAACGATCGGCGCGTTCATCATTGCGCTGTCGCTGCTGGTGTTCTTCTGGAACGTCATCGTCACCCATCGTAAGAAGGGCCAGATCGTGCCCATCGACCCTTGGGATGCGCGCACGCTGGAGTGGATGACAGACAACCCACCGAAGCCGCACAACTTCGACATTGTGCCAACTGTGCACAGCGTCGATGAGTTCTGGCACCGTAAGTACGCAGAAGAACCAGACACGCATCGCGTCAAGCGTGTTGCCACGGCCGAACAGGTCCTCGAGCACGAGTACGTCGATCCGAAGTCCATCCACATGCCTTCGCCGTCGTACTGGCCACTGGCGTTGGGTTTCTCGCTGTTCGTACTGGCGTATGGCGCGCTGTACATCGCCGTGCCTGTGATGATCCTTGGCGCTGCCATGGTTGTCGGCTCGATGTTCGGCTGGGCGGTCGAGCCCTCTGCAGAACCACACGACGACGATCACGACCACGGCGCAGGCGGCTCCGACGCCCTCGCCTTCAACACCGGTGGAGCACACTGATGAGCGCAGTAGTTGTCCACGACGATGCAAGTCACGACAACGATCATGATCATGCGGCTCACGGCGCCCACGCCACTGCCACGGGCGTCTCCAACGAGAAGTTGGGGATGTGGGTGTTTCTCGGCTCCGAATGCCTGTTGTTCGGTGCGCTGATCGCGACGTATCTCAACTATCGCGGTAAGTCGATAAACGGCCCTTACCCGAAAGACGTGTACAACATTCCGTTCACGTCGGCATCTTCGTTCATCCTGCTCATGAGTTCGCTCACCATGGTGCTTGCGTTGTCGGCCATAGGCCGGGGCGATGGCCGCCGAGGCCGCATCTGGCTCATCAGCACGGCTCTGCTCGGTTCTATTTTCATCGGCGGGCAGATTTACGAGTTCCGTGACTTTGTCCAGGTCAAAGGCCTTGGAATGTCGACCAACCTGTTTGGTTCCAGCTTCTATGTGCTCACCGGCTTCCACGGTGTCCACGTGACGCTGGGCATCCTGATGCTCTTCTCGCTGGCGTTTCTGTCTTGGCGCGGCAAGATCACCAAGGCCAACGCAGAAGCCGTCGAAATCATTGGTCTGTACTGGCACTTCGTCGACGTGATCTGGATTGTCATCTTCACCGTCGTGTACCTCATCAAATAACGAGCAAGGCACTCCCATGGCTTCCAACCGCTACGTCGAACCCGAATATCACGGACCAGCCCTCGACGCCCATGACAAGCAATACATCGGCGTTGGGTTTGGCCTTGCTGTCCTCACCGCCATCGAGGTCGGGCTGTACTTCGTCGAAAAGGACGGTGGTATCTCGGGCGGGCAGAGCACATGGATGCTGCTCATCCTGGCGTTCATCAAGTTCGCGGTCGTCGCTGGCTTCTTCATGCACCTCAAGCTGGACAACCCCATCTTCAAGCGCCTGTTCGTGATGGGTGCGATCCTCGCAGGGTTCTGTTACGTGGCAGTGCTCACTGCATTCGGTGTATTCGAACGGGCCTGGATCAGCTGGCTTAGCTTCGGGGGGTTCGCAATCGCAGCAGCCGTCCTCGGATTCCGCGGAACCACTGACCACGCGGACCATGATCACGACCACTCCGATCACGACCACTCCGATCACGACCACTCGGACCACGACCACTCCGCCCACGCGCACTGATTGCTGTCATCCCGAAGCCTGATGGGTTCGGGTATGCGTTTGTCCCAGGACAGTCCAGACTTGATGTTGTGATGCACTCCATCCTGGCCGCAGTGAATTCCGACAAGGCCACTCTTCCGTGGCGGGTCGAGCCCAGCGTGTGGCTGGTGATGGGTGGGGTGATCACCTTCTTGTGGTGGGCCGTCACCCGCCTCGGTCCCAAGCTTGTTGTGCCAGGCGAAGAAGTAATCTCAACCCGCCAGAAGCAATGGCTGGCGGCGGGGGTCGTTTCGATGTGGGCCTTCTCGGAGTACCCCATTCACGACATCAGCGAGAAGTATCTCTTCTTCGTGCACATGAGCCAGCACACCGTGTTCACGCTGGTGTCGAGCGCGTGCTTTCTGATGGGGTCGCCCGAATGGTTGTGGCGCTGGGTGATGTCGCACCGGGTAGTTGCTCGGATTGCAGGTTTCTGCTGCAGGCCAATGGTTGCGCTGGTGTTGTTCAACGCACTCATTGCCTATACCCACTTGCCGGTCATCGTGCGTCTCTCCACCTCATACGGCCTCTTTCACTTCGGCGTGCACTCGAGTTTGTTCATCACCTCGCTGTTCATGTGGGTTCCGGTGATTAACCGCACGGAGCTGCTTCCGAAACTGAAGAAGCCGACCAAGATGATCTACCTGTTTGCGCAGTCCTTGGTGCCAACCGTGCCGGCCTCGTTCCTGAC
>JAYSSK010000292.1:0-2484 GCA_043720595.1 Acidimicrobiia bacterium | reverse complement strand
TTTGGCGAAACCGCGCCCGAAGTGGCGCTCGATGAAGTACTGCACCACGGTGAGGATGCTGGTGAGGAACAAGTACCAGATACTCACAGCGATGAGGTAATCGATGACCTGTCCAGTCTTTCGGTACGTGATTTGTGCCCGGGTGAGCAGGTCGTACACAGAACCTATGACCGACACGAGCGACGTGCTCTTGAGCATCGAGATGGTTTCGTTGCCGGTTGGCGGCACGATGATCCGCATGGCCTGGGGCAGCACCACACGGCGTAGCGTTTGTGCCGGTGACAGTCCAAGTGACTGGGCGGCTTCGGTTTGGCCCCGGTCGACCGATTGGATTCCAGCGCGCACGATCTCGCTCATGTAGGCGCCTTCGTTCAACGACAGCGCGAGCGCAGCGGCGGTGAACGGGCTGATGAGGTCGTTGGTGTCCCAGGGGCCGATGTTGGGAAAGAACAAGGCAAGGTTGAACCAGAACAGGATCTGGACCACCAACGGTGTACCCCGAAAGAACCACGTGAACACAGTGCTGATGACACGGAGCACAAAGTTGGTGGACAGCGCTCCAATGGCAGACAGCGTTCCAAGGATGACGCCGGAGATCATTGCGATGGCGGTGAGCAGGATGGTCACCCACGCTCCGCGAAGAATAGGCCCGGAGAACACCGCTTTGCCGACCACGTTCCAGTGGACCTTGTCGTTGGTGAAGATGCTGAGCAGCAGCGCTGCGGTCAGAAAAGCAACCACCACGGCCGCAAACGTACGACCGTGGTGGCGAAGCGGAACGACGTCTGTTGTTGGCGTCGTGGTGATCGGGGACATGATCCGCCGATCGTAGTGATTCGTGGGGTCAGCCTGCGTTGACAGTTGCCTCGGGGATCCTGGTTGCTTCCAAGCCCCACTTGGCGAGAATCGTGTCGTAGGTGCCGCTGGTCATGAGTTCGTTGATCGCCTTCTGCACTGCATCGCGCAGATCGGGCAGCTTTTTCGAGACGGCCATACCAAGTAGGCCGGTCTCGTACTGCTCCGTCGAGGAGATTTCGAATTCGGCGCCGGTGGCCGACGTCTTCACGAAGTGCGCCATTGGGGGCAGGTCGGCGACGTCTGCATCGACACGACCGGACTGGACTGCGAGGCGTGCCTCGTCTTCGCTTGGGAACTCGCTGATCTCGGCTGGCTTGTCACCGCATTCGATCGCCTTCACGAAATCGATTTGCGAGGTGCCTGCCTGGAGGCCGACCTTCTTGCCGCACAGGTCCGCAGGAACGACGATGCCAACGGCGTTGCCCTTCTTCACGAGGATGCCGAAGCCGCTCTTCTGGTAGTCGACGAAGTCGACCTTGGCTTGGCGGTCCTTGTTGTCGGTCATGCCGGAGAGGATGACGTCGTAACGGCCGCCCTCGACACCGGTGATAAGGCTGTCGAAGCTTCCGTTCTCGAACACGAATTCGACGCCGAGCAGCTTGCCAACTTCGGTTGCGAGGTCAACGTCGAAACCTTCCGGGGTCTTACCGTCTTCGCCGAACGATTCGTATGGGGCATAGCTGACGTCGGAACCGACCTTGACGGTCTTGGCATCTTTGATGGCCTGGGGGAGCGAGTCGAACAGCGAAACGGCAGCGGCTGCCGTCGTTTCGGTAGCTTCGGAGTCAGCGGCGACAGTGGTGTCTGCCGAGTCCGATGTGCTGCTGCCGCAGGCGCTCAGGGTGAGTGCCAGAGCGGTCGTCAACGCTCCGAACAGGCGGAAGTTCCGCTGAGTGGTTTTGCTCATGGTCTCTGAGTCCTTAATGGTGGTTGGGTTTCGAGGCGAGCAATCTAACCGGAGTAGTGGTCCAACAGTGGCCAGCTGCGGTTTCGCCACGAGTTGGATAGGGCCGGATTACGGTTACGCGGGTGGAAGACGCCCAGGTGAACGCGCCGCTCTTGGAAGCGGTAACCGACCTCGCCGGCACACTTGATGCCATCTCGGTGTTTCGCGCGGCTTGGGGCGAGCACGATGTGCAGGACGTCGACACGTATTTCGCAGCTGCTTCGCATGGGTCGTACCTAGGCGTGGGTCGGGTGGCCGGTCGCCCCGTCGCAGCGGCATTCGGGCTTCTGTCGATCGACGCTGTAACCGGAGGGCTTGGTCTTCACTCCCACATGACGGCAGTCCTCCCCGAGGTTGTCGACCAGGGTTTCGGCAAATTGATGAAGATGCACCAACGCGAGTGGGCGGCGGCGCTGGGTATCAGTTCAATCACGTGGACGTTCGATCCGCTGCAACGGCGAAACGCGTGGTTCAACCTTGTGCGCCTCGGGGCGTCCGTCGTGTCGTTCCATCGCAATCTGTATGGCGCCCTCGATGACCAGATCAATGGGACCGATGAGACAGACCGTCTCGAAGTGCGCTGGCCGGTGGACACATCATTCGGGGGAGCCGCCGTGGATGCATTGCCTGGCGACCGTCTGGTGCGCATCCCTGCCGATATCGGCATGGTGAGGCGTGAC
>JAYSSK010000291.1:0-2491 GCA_043720595.1 Acidimicrobiia bacterium | reverse complement strand
TCCGACGGCGAATCGGGTCGACGTCAAGGCCAGGTATAGAAATGTCAGTTCCGTCGAGCAGGATCATGCCTTCATCGATCGGTTCCAACAAGTTGATGCACCGCAGCAAGGTGCTTTTGCCCGAGCCTGAGGCGCCGATCAAGCTCACCACCTGGTGGCTGTGAACGTCGAGCGAGACGTCATCGAGCACCCGACGTACGCCGAACGACTTCTCGACGTGTTGGACGGAAAGCTTTGGTGTCGCTAAAGCCGGGGTCATCTGACTGCAGTTGCACCGGTCATACGCCGCTCACGAGCAAGCAGGAAGTCGGTGAAGATCGTGAGCGGTATGGAAACAAGTAGGAACAGCACAGCAGCAGCAACGTAGGGCGTGAAGTTGAACGTCTTGTCTTTCAAGATGGTGGCCCTGCGGAGTGCTTCCACAGTACCGATGACGCTCACCAGCGCCACGTCTTTCTGCAATGACACCAGGTCGTTCATCAGCGGCGGCACCACCCGCCTGACCGCCTGCGGGACAATCACCCCGAACATGGTCTGGCGCGAACTCAGACCCAATGAACGGGCAGCAGCGCGTTGGCTCTCGTGGATGCTTTCGATCCCTGCTCTGAACACTTCAGCTACGTAAGCGGAGTAACACACGACCAGCGCCACGCTGCCCCACACAATGCCTTTCGTATACCAAGCGCGCTTTTGAAAGAGGCCCGGCACGCCAAAGCCGATGAGTGTGATCCATAGGATGACTGGGACACCGCGGACGACATTGGTATACGTGGCAGCGAACAGCCGAACTGGGAACAGCGCCGGCGAACGAACGTTGCGTGCCATGGCGACAACCATCCCCGCAACAAGGATGCAGGGCGCGCAGATGGCGAAAATCCGCAGGTTCAGCAAGAACGGGCTCCACAACTGGGGGAGCGAATCCTTGAACACCTCCCAACTGAAGAAGCTCTCCTGCACCCGGCCCCACCCAGGGGTGAGCGGTACGAGCACGGCCAAGGTTGCAACGCTCAATACGGTACTCACCGAAGCGACAAGCATGCTTCTGCGGCGTTGGGCCTGTTCATATCGGCCCCGCCGGCCAAGCGAGCCGACTCCGTGAGCGGTGAGTGGCGCTCTCGGGCCGGCATCGTTCGGCATTTGAAGCGTCAGCCGCCGATGACGGGTGCGCTGGTGTACTCAGACATCCACTTGGCGGTGATGGTGTCTAACTCTCCGCTGGACTTCAGTGCGCCCAGTGCGAGGTTCACACATTCCGTAAGCGCGCTTCCTTTAGTCAGTAGCAAACCGAACTGGTCGGTTCCGCTGCCCGCGATCTGACCGAACACTTTGGTTCCTTCGATCTCGACCGCCGTGATGTACAACGCCGTTGGAAGGTCGGCAACGATTGCATCAACCTGCTTTGATTCCAAGGCAACCTTCGCCGCTGCATTGTCATTGAACACCTGCACAGCAGCCTGGGGCTTGATGGTCTCTTCTGCGTACGTGAGGCTTGTGGTGCCGGCAGCGACACCAATCTTGAGCTTCTGCAAGTCAGCAACGGACTTCACGCCAGCAGCAACGGAATCGGCGAGGCCGAAGATCGCTTGCGGAGCGCTGTAGTAGCCCTCGGAGAAATCAACAGCTGCCTTCCGCTCTTCGGTGATGGTGTACTGCTGCAGGTTGAAGTCGAAGTCCTTCGGTCCGGGAGAAATTGCCGCGTCGAACGCCGTTCGAACCCAGGTGGTACTCGACGTGTCGAACCCGAGTTGAACCGCCACGGCTGCTGCAACTGCGGCTTCGAAGCCCTCGCCCGATTCAGGTTTGTCACCAACGACATAGGGCTCGAACGCCGGCTCGCCGGTGGCGATTGTGAGCTTGCCATCGGATACGGTTTTGCCCGCGGCGCAGTCCTTCGCCGACCCGCCCGCAGGAGCTGCGGCGACTTCGGTAGCTGGCACTAAGGCCGCGGTGGTGTCCGCTGCTGTTGGCTCGTCGGCCGCGTCGCTGCCGCATGCGGCGAGCAGCAGACTTCCGACAATGGCCGTGGACAACAGCCGTTTCATGTGGATCTTCATGGGGGTGGGGTCTCCTTCGATTCAGGTGGTGATGCAGGCGTGCAGGGTGAGTGCGGTTCGAGCCTACCGGGCGACCATCGAACCGAGGCGGAGACCTGCTTCGTAAAGCCAGGGCTGCGGATTGGTCACGGCGTCGTCCATCGTCGGGGCAAGGTCGACGAGGCGTATCACCCCATCGACGAAGTGGTGCACCGCCGCGTCGCTGATGCCGCACACAACGTACACAGCGAGCCCACGGTCACGTGCTCGTTGCAGCACCTCGCCAACGGGTTTGCCGACGAAACTGGTTTCGTCGTAACGGCCCTCGCCGGTGACAACCACATCGCACCGATCCAACGCGTTGTCGAGGCCGACCACATCGGCGACCATGTCGAACCCGCTCACCAGTTGCGCGCCAAGCGCGGCGAGCCCCCCGGCCAAACCACCCGCCGCCCCCG